>CAJXZM010000040.1 GCA_913063125.1 uncultured Gammaproteobacteria bacterium
GTATGCCGAATCATTGCCTTCAATACCAAATAGTAGAAATATGGGCTCAGGCAGAACCAACAAACCAGAAAACAATATAAATGCAATTGACGACGTAATAATACTTAATTTTCTAAAACCGTTCATAATAACTCCCTGTATTTTATGATGTACTTTTTAACGGTGTACTTAACAGAATATCGAGTATGCAACATTTCCAAGCTTTACAACATATTAAACACATCTAACAATTCCATTTTATATCAATTATTTAACCCATCCAAATATCCTGAAAGATCAATTTTTATACGCTGAGAAATAGCCATTCTACATAGGCTGCCTTGAAAGGTAAATTATACAAACACTTGATCCCCTATCCTTCAAACACCTACCTCATATTTGAATATCAAAAGAAGCCTGTGTTATTTGTGTACTCATAGGACCTGGGCACACAGCCCCTTTTACTGTTAAAGCGATATAACTAATATTCATTACATGTCTTGAATCAGCTGCCCCAACAACATCAACGCGTCTTTACGTTCAGTCGTCAAAGGATGCGCAAAACTTAAACGTAAAAAATTTTGATAACGATCCTGCCCACTAAACAAACTGCCTGGTGTTACCACAATACCTTCATCCCGTGCCCTGGCATATAACGCCAAGGTGTTAACTGTTTCCGGTAGTTCCAACCACAATACCAACCCTCCTTCGGGTTGGCTCGCGCTGACTGCCATAGGTAAATACTGAAGTATCACGCTTTGCCATTGAGCACACTGACGCTGGTACTGTTGCCGCTTATGTCGTAGGTGTCGATCTAAGCCCCCTTCTTCTAAGAACTGACTAACACCTTGTTGCAGCGTTACACTAGTCGCTAACGAGGTGACCACTTTTAAACGCTTCACACGTTCTAGGTATCGACCCGGAGCTATCCAACCAATACGCAAATCCCGTGACAGTGACTTAGAAAATGACGAACATAATAATACTGACCCGGTATTGTCGTATGAGTAAAAGGTGCGAGGTCGCTGCAAACCAAAATGTAAATCACCGTAAATATCATCTTCGATTACTGCAATGCCGCGCGCCTGTGTCAACGCCAAGATACGTTGCTTATTTAACTCTGGCATACACGCACCCGTTGGTGTGGCAAAATTCGGTGACACCATAAGCACTTTCACATCCCAGTGCTGCAATGCAAGCTCCAATGCGTTTGGGCTAACGCCGGTTTCTGCAGAGCTGGGCAATTCCAAAGCCTGCAGACCTAGCGTCTCCAATAGTTGAAATGCTCCGTAAAACCCTGGGGATTCCACCGCCACCACATCACCGGGTTCCGTTGTCGCCATTAACGCTAGCAACAGTGCGTGTTGACAACCTGCCGTGATCAACAACTCATTGGCATCAACTTTTCGCCCACCCTGCACCAATCTCGATGCCAACTGCCTTCTTAACGCGAATACCCCCATAGGCTCATCGTAATAAAGCTGTTGCTCACTCGACTGCCGACGTACCGCTCGCGACAAACAACGGCGCAACTGTTCATTTCCCGATGTCCGTTCGACCGAAGGCAAGAGATCAAATGCAGCCCCCTTCTCCATAATATCGACCAACACCTGAGCTGCAGACACCGGGGCGGGTGCCAAATGAGGTTTACTTGGCTCAGGGGTTTTCAGTAGGTTATTTGGAGCATTGCTGCTGGCACAAACAAAATAGCCGGAACGAGGCCGCGCCTCAATCAACCCGTCCGCTTCTAACCGACGGTATGCGGTAAGCACTGTCGATTTTGACAATTCCCTGTCCACGCAAAGTTGACGCACCGAAGGCAAGCGATCACCAGCAGAGCGCTGCCCCGTTCGAATGTCCTCGCGAAAAACCTGCTCTAGATGGTGATAGAGGTACTCAGCCATAGAATTGTTGCTACCGGTACAGTTAATTCAAAAGCGTAGTGCACAGATCGAAATCCAGACTTCTGTGCACCAATATATAGTTTTTTTTGGATCTGTACCCATTAGTGTATCAGAAATAAACTCTCAGTATTGAACTACCCCTAATGCAACCGATAATACAACAGGGAATGGTGCTAACGATGTCTGAGAGAATTCCCACAACAACCCTTGATACCAACGAAAATAAAATCTACACACGCCGCACCCAAGGTCTCTATCAACGACTACGTCGCTATACAGGCATGCCGCTTCTGCTGTCTTATTTATTGATCCCCTGGTTAAGCATAAATGACCGGCCTGCGGTATTATTCGATTTGACCGCGCAAAAATTTCATATTTTATGGATGAGCTTCTGGCCACAAGACGGTATCTTACTCGCCGCGTTACTCATTCTTGCCGCATTTTTACTCTTCATTGCGACAATATTGGTAGGACGCGTCTGGTGCGGATTCACCTGTCCTCAAACCGTCTGGACCATGATATTTATGTGGGCAGAGAATAAATGTGAAGGCGATCGAAATCAGCGAATCAAACTTGATCGCCAGCCATGGAGTTTTAATAAGCTCTTACGTAAAGGCGCTAAACACGGTATCTGGCTGCTAATCTCACTTACCACCGGCCTCACCTTTGTTGCCTATTTTTATCCTGTTCAAGAATTATTAGTCGATGTTGTCTCTCTACAGGCCTCAGCGGAAACCTATTTCTGGATCCTTTTCTTTGTCAGTTTCACCTACCTAAACGCCGGCTGGCTACGGGAAAGCGTCTGCAAACATATGTGTCCCTACGCACGATTCCAGTCAGCAATGTATGACAAAGATACCATGGTCGTCACCTACGATGCCGAACGAGGCAACCCTCGTGGCGGACAAAAAGGGGACTGCGTAGATTGCTCCTGGTGTGTACAGGTATGTCCGGTTGATATCGACATCCGAGACGGCTTGCAGTATGCCTGCATTGACTGCGGCCTATGTGTTGATGCCTGTAATAATGTAATGGACAAGGTTGGATATTCACGCGGGCTTATTCGTTTCACCTCACAACATGCAATAGAGACGGGGCGCATTCAACTGATACGCCCTAGGCTTGTGGCATACATCGTTTCGGCGGTAATAATGACAGGCCTCTTTTCCTATACGGTAGCCACACGCTCACCGGTAAGCCTGGATGTGGTACGTGATCGAGGTACACACCTATTTCATACTGTTCGCGATGGTGTGGAAAATGTGTACACCGTCAAAATTAATAATATGGGAACGATTGACCAAACCTTCACTCTCTCGGTCGAAGGACAACACCGCTATATTCTCAAGGGCCATCACCAAGTCACGGTACATCCTGGTGAAGTCTATGTACTACCCGCAAGGATCTGGCGAGCACAGGATGAGCAGGCCAAACCCCTCGACATCCTTGATTTTGTCGTGAAATCAACCACGAACCCAAACATTTTCGCACGCCAAAAAGCCAGTTTTATTGCACCAGCGAAAGTAGCCTCAACGCAAAGGTAGCTCTCATAGATAACTTTCAGAAATAGCCTTTATTAGTAGCGTTCAAAAATAGAGTAAAGAGAAAATACGATGTACCTATATGACAAATACGATCACAAGCTAGTGCAAGAACGGGTCGAACAATTCGAACGGCAGACTGCGCGTTTTATCACAGGCGATCTAACAGACGAGCAGTTCTTGCCACTACGCTTACAAAATGGCCTCTATATTCAACGCCATGCCCCGATGTTACGCATCGCAGTCCCCTACGGCATGCTACGAACGGCACAACTAAAAAAGATGGCACACATCTGTCGATCTTATGACAAGGGTTATTGCCATATTACAACACGACAAAACTTGCAATTAAATTGGCCCAGTATCGAAGATGTTCCCTCGATACTCTCCGAACTTGCTCACGTTGAAATGCACGCAATCCAAACAAGTGGCAATTGCATTCGAAATATCACATCCGACCCCTTTGCTGGAGTGGCTCCCGACGAGATTGTCGATTCCCGACCCTATTGTGAGATTGTTCGCCAATGGTCAACCTTGCACCCAGAATTTGCCTTCTTGCCGCGTAAATTCAAGATAGCCATTAGCGGCTCGTCTACGGACCGTGCCGCGACTGCATTCCATGACATTGGATTACAACTAATAAAAAGCGAAACCGGAGCCGTGGGGTGCAAAGTCTTTGTTGGCGGGGGGCTGGGGCGCACACCTATCATTGCCCCCGTCATATGCGATTTTTTACCGGAGCAATTTTTACTTTCTTACTTGTGTGCAATATTACGCGTCTATAACCGTTTCGGACGACGGGACAACAAATATAAAGCGCGTATTAAAATACTCGTAAAAGAAATGGGAGTAGCAGACTTCTCTCAAGCGGTTGAGCAAGAATGGCAAGACATAAAGAGTAACTACTCTCTGCTCAGCCCCAAAGATATCACGCAAGCACAAGATTATTTTTCAACACCATCATACCAACCTATCGATATCAGAAGCACAGACGCACAATTGGATCATATGGCGCTGAAGCACCCGGCATTTGGTCGCTGGTTACACCGCAACGTTAGCCATCACAAAGTTCCAGGATATCGCTCCGTCACCCTGTCGCTAAAACCCACGGGTAATGCTCCAGGCGATATTTCCGCTGAGCAGCTAGAAACCGTAGCCCACTTAGCGGAACACTTCTCATTTGGAGAGATAAGAACAACCCATCAACAAAATATTGTGCTTGCTGACGTCAACAGCAACGACCTATTTACCCTTTGGCAACATGCACAATCGGCAGGTTTCGCGACGCCTAATATAGGAACTTTAACCGACATTATCTGCTGCCCAGGCGGCGATTATTGCGCGCTGGCCAACGCTAAATCCATTCCCATCGCGGAAAAAATCCAGAATACCTATGATGACATTGATTATCTTTACGATTTAGGTGAAATATCATTAAACATATCCGGCTGCATGAATGCTTGCGCCCATCACCACGTCGCTAACATCGGGATTCTTGGGGTCGATAAGAAAGGCAAAGAATTTTATCAAGTAACGCTAGGTGGAAATAACAACAGTCGAGGCAGCACCAATCACAAACCAGCCATAGGTAAAGTACTCGGTAAAGCATTCCCCGCCGATGAAATACCTAACGTAATCGATTGCGTGCTAACCACCTATCTGCAACACCGTATAGAGGAAGAAGGTTTCTTAGAAAGCTTTCTCGATACTTATGAACGCATCGGAATGCCTATTTTTAAAGAGCACGTATATGTCTAAGATAATCAAAGACGGCGATATTGTTGAGGATGACTGGAACTATATCGATCCTCCTAGAGACTTTCACACTGTGACACCAACCACCGTTACGCCACAGCCCCCCTGCACCGGGGGGGCAGCGATACCAGCAGCAATAGTATCGCTAGATCACTGGTTATCTCAGCGAACACAACTATTGGCCGAAATTAGTCCGGTGGGTATATGGTTAGAAGGTCACGTTGATGTGAGCTTGGTCGTTGACGACCTACCCTTTTTTGACGTCATCGCCATATACTTTCCCTCCTTTAGCGATGGTCGCGGCTTTTCTCTTGGTAACCAATTACGTGAACGTTATACGTTTCAGGGAGAGCTTCGAGCAATAGGCAACTTACTTCCAGATCAAATGTATTATTTGCATCGCTGCGGTTTTAATGCTGTTGACGTAACAAACCCAAAGGACCTACATTTAGCTCGTGAAGCATTAATGGATTTCAGCAATAACTATCAAGAATCCTGGGGGGAAGATAAGCCCATATTTAGGCGTCGTTAACACCTAGCGCTTTCGCTCAAAAAAGAGCATGCACTGCCAAAGGCCCCAGTTAGAAAGGGACACAGAAGACTGCACCCCTCTATGTCAGTGCCCACTTCTACCCAAACACGAAATTCTTCTTACACCTTACAAAATTCACCTACACCTTGCGACAATCGGCCTATACTGAAAAAATGACCTTTATTCGTGAAATCGCTCCTGATATTAATGAGGGGATCGATCGCAAAACTCTCAAAACCCTAAAACAACGCTTTATGCAGGTGAACAACGGTCGCCGCGATCGCATGTTGTCGACGCTGAGTGTTCGACACCAGCAGTTTGTTCAAGCGTTGCCGTTGCTACTTCACCTCAACCACCCATCCCTACCGGGTTACATTACCGGCGCCACTCCTTGTGGCATCAAAAACTTCACCCCAGAGCAAGAGAACCTAAGGGCTGCCCGCGGCCTTGCTCGTAGTTTTCAGTATCGTAAATCCCGTTCAATTCTTCGGGAAATCGAAGGCTTATACCTGATGGGTAGTACCGGCACAATTGCCCATTCAGATAAAAGTGATATGGACTTTTGGGTCTGTTATCGACCAGGCCTCAGTGATAGTTCACTAAAAGAGTTACGTAAGAAACTCGACGCAATCACGGCATGGGCAGAAGAGATAAACCTTGAAGCCTATTTCTTTTTGATGGATCCGAAGCAATTTAAACAAGGTCAACGTAGTGGCTTATCCGGCGAGGACTGCGGTAGCACTCAGCATTATTTGTTATTAGATGAGTTTTACCGAACTAGCTTAGTGATTGCCGGAAACCTACCGCTATGGTGGATGATCCCTAGCTATGAAGAAAAAAACTACGAACACTACAGCAGCACACTACTCGACAAACGCTTTATTCCGAAAGACGACTATATCGATTTTGGAGGTGTCTCCGACTTTCCTGCCGGTGAGTTTGTTGGTTCAGGTATGTGGCAGCTTTATAAAGGTATCGATTCACCCTATAAGTCAGTATTAAAAATTGCGCTTACTGAAGTGTATGCCAGTAGCTACCCCAATATCGAGTGCTTAAGCCTACGTTACAAACGTGCAATTTATGCGGGAAATTTGGACCTCAATGAGCTTGACCCTTACATTATGGTGTATCGCGCCATAGAAGACCATTTAGTCAAACGAGAAGAGTTTCGACGTTTAGAACTAATACGCCATTGTTTTTACTTTAAGGTAAATGAACAATTAACCCGAAAAAGCGACCCTAAGCGTAGAAGTTGGCGTAGAGAGGTTTTACAAAATCTTGCTAATGAGTGGGGGTGGGACCAGGGGTACCTAAAACAGCTCGACAACCGAAAGCATTGGAAAGTACATCGAGTTCGTGCTGAACGCCAAGAACTGGTTCAGGAGTTAAATTATAGTTATCGATTTCTTTCGAGCTTTGCCAGTGACAATAAAATCAAGGCCTCGATCAAACAAGAAGAGATGAATATTTTGGGGCGTAAGCTCTATGCTGCATTTGAACGAAAGGGTGGAAAAATTGAACTCATCAACCCTGGCATAACGTCTAATCTCACGGAAGACCATCTCTCTTTTCACTTCAACAAAGACTTAGAGCATCCGGGTATTGGTGATTATTGGGCGGTCTATAGAGGTTATCTTAAGATTAGCGATGCAGGTGGTCACGCCCTCATCAAAAAATCCCGGGGATTACTAGAGTTAATCGCCTGGTGTTATTTTAACAAACTCATTGATCACTCCACCCGGTTCTCCGTGGATCAGAATATTGACGGAGACCTAACGGATAATGAACTCAATCAAACCATCCAAGGCTTTTTTAGTCTATTTCCTCACTATACCCCCAAAGCCCTACAAAGTGGTTTTGAGCATGCCGCTTATCCGACCGAAATTAGCTTGTTTATCAACGTTGGTATCGACCCAATGGGGGATATGACTCGACAAGGCATACACCGTTTAAGCGATCAGACCAATGCGCTTAACTACAGTGCACTCCACCACAACTTAGTGTTATCTGTTGACCAAGTTACCTTTAATAGCTGGGGGGAAATTACTTGCTCGCATTTTTCTGGGGACAACGCCCTGATTGACTGCCTGGTTAATTACATGCGACAAATCCCTCCAGACGGCTCTATTCCACTGCCTGCTTTAAAAGTACAAAGTTACTGTAAGAATCGTGCAATGACGATCGCCAAGAGGGTTGATGAACTATTCAATGATGTCATAAATTGTTATTACACGGGTACCCGTTCTGTCCAAACTCGATACCTGGTTGAGATTGAGCAATATATTTATATGCTGCAATTTCAACGCAACACACCCAAAGTGCGCGCATTAAAAAACTACGGACAACTCATTCAGGCATTATCAGAACCCCAATCCAGTTACAGCCATATCACCGTTGACCAGCATGGGTTAACGAAACATCCGCTACGGGTTATTTCCCGCCTTGGCAGCCCAGGGAAAATCCAGGTATTTTATCAGCGCCTTGATAATGTAGTTGATGTTTATTTACACGATGAACGGGGTTCTCTGTTCCACACTAAAAAGCCCTTTTTTGATGAAGTAAGCTTACTCACCCCTATCGATCTATTCTTACAGGCTATCCAATACCGCAGCTCAATTACTAACGATGAGCACACGATTCGCCAAATGGTGTATTTTTACGAAATCACCACCAATCAGAAAAAAGAGCTAAAAGCCACGCGCAAACACATCAACCACTCTCCAGCCAAGTCGCGCTACTTCAACGTGCAAGCAATTGGTGAACAAACCGGGGTAGACGATACTTTTTATACCATCTATTGTGATGACTTAGAGTTTTCTCAGTTCGAGTATGGCGACCACCTTTTTACCGCCGTCGCCAAACATATAGCTTCCAAACGTAAAACAGGTGAACGCTATCCTTGTTATCTAACCGATCTTGATTTGTCATTGCTCACATTGGATGGAACAGCTCCTGAGCAAACCGTTGAATATTTCAAACGTAAGGAGGAAATTGAACGGGCATTAAACGGCGCGCTTAACGCATTAGGCTAACCGCAGTCGCCCTACAACCCCAAGCTCACCAACTCACCCGATTGTTCAGTACATACCCGGTCAATTAATGCGGGCATTACTTCTTTTGTTGTAGAAGAAACCCACTGTTCATCCACCCACTCCAAATGAAAACCGCCACTTTTTGCAGCCACCCACAACTGGCGCATAGCGACTTGGCGATTAATAATTACCTGACTGCCATTCTCAAATTCCAGTGTAAGGATACCAGCCACTGTTTCGTAATCGATATCAACCCCAGACTCCTCAATGGCATCCTCAATCTCGATAAGAAAATCATCAATTTGCTGATTAAATTCAGATTCATTCATTCATTTGATCCCGTTAGCAGTCTTATGTTAATTAGCGCGTATCCCATGTCAGCTACTGACCATGGCACTGATGCAGGCGCGATAGTATACTACAGTCCATAATCTTAGATGAACAGATCAACAATGGACTGAACCCCATGAACACTCAGGCAAAAACATCACTCTGGAGGCTAGAATCACCTTACTTTTCGCTACCTTCACTGGTATTAGTGTGTAGCACGCTAGCACTCACTGGCTGTGGCCAAAAAGGGGCCCTATATCACCCAACAGATACGTCACATAAACCGCCAGCGACAACACAACAGGATAAACCCTGTAAAGAAGATGACTGCAAACAGCAGTAACCTGCGTTAACAGCCAACAAACACCCTGTTTGGCTATATCCAGCACACACGTTCCCCCTTATTACCTGACAAAAGAGCAGCACCACGATGAGTAACACCAGCAGTGAGTTTAACTATCAAAACAACCAACTTTTCGCAGAGCAGGTTAGTGTCACAGAAATTGCCAATGCTATCGGTACACCCTGTTATATTTATTCCCGTAAGGCGTTTGAAGATCACTGGAAAGCGTTTGATACAGCCTTTGCTAGCCAGCCTCATCTGGTATGTTACGCGGTAAAGGCAAACTCAAATATTGCTGTACTCAATACACTTGCACGTTTAGGTGCAGGTTTTGACATTGTATCGGTCGGCGAACTGGCTCGAGTACTTCGTGCTGGTGGCGATCCACAAAAAATTGTATTTTCCGGTGTTGGTAAGCAATCTGAAGAAATGGCAAGTGCGCTAGAGGCGGGAGTTCACTGCTTTAACATTGAATCAGAAGCAGAGCTTTATCGACTCGACAGGGTTGCCGGAGAGATGGGTAAAGTTGCCCCTATTTCATTACGCGTTAACCCTGATGTGGATGCTCAAACACACCCGTATATTTCAACGGGTCTAAAAGAAAACAAATTTGGTGTGGCCATCGATGACTGTATCGCCATCTACGAAAAAGCGGCCAAAATGGCCAACATTAACATCATCGGTATTGACTGCCATATTGGTTCACAATTAACCACTGTCGAACCTTTTCTTGATGCGTTAGACCGTGTGCTGGAGTGCATTGACACTCTTACTGAAAAAGGTATCGTTCTTGAACATATTGATATCGGTGGCGGCTTGGGTGTTTGTTATCAAGACGAAGTACCCCCAACGCCAGCTGAGTACGCATCAGCATTACTGGAGCGCTTAGGTGATAGAAATCTAACCGTAGTCATGGAACCCGGTCGTGCAATTGCAGCAAATGCTGGGATTATGATCACTCAGGTAGAGTTTTTGAAGCCAGCTGAAGCGAAGAATTTTGCGATTGTCGATGCCGCAATGAATGATTTAATCCGCCCATCTCTTTACAGTGCATGGCAGGATATTATTCCGGTGACTCCTAGAGATGAAAGTGACCCAGTAAAAAAGGATCATTACGATATCGTTGGACCTATTTGTGAGACGGGTGACTTTTTGGGAAAGGATCGTGAACTCAAAATAACCGACGGGGATTTATTGGCTGTGTGTTCTGCAGGGGCTTATGGTTTTGCTATGGCATCTAATTATAATTCTCGCAATCGCGCAGCCGAAGTAATGGTTGATGGCAGTCGTTTTTACACCGTACGCCGCCGCGAAACCGTTACCGAACAGATGGCGCATGAGTCACTACTACCGTAACGCTAAGCACCGCCACTAACGTAGACTGGATTTCAAAAATGAACATTTCCTTTACCAAAATGCACGGCCTCGGTAACGATTTTATGGTGATCGAGCAAATGTCCGAAGACATTGCACTTAGCAGCCATCAAATACAAACATTATCGGACCGGCATACTGGCATCGGTTTTGACCAATTGCTTGTGGTATCTCCCTCAAGCACGCCTGATATCGACTTTCGCTACCAAATTTTTAATGCCAATGGTGGCGAAGTTGAACAGTGTGGTAATGGTGCTCGCTGCTTTGCACGTTTTGTTCAGGAGAAAAAGCTAACGGATAAAGCCGTTATTGTCGTTGAGACTAATACCGGCATTATCACGCTTAATGTACTAGCCAACGGCAATGTTATCGTGGATATGGGGCCGCCTATTGTAGAGCCTCAACACATCCCCTTGATCGCAGAACAACGCCAAATTCGCTACACCGTAGCAACCAGCCAAGGAGACATCACCCTCGGTGCAATCTCCATGGGCAACCCTCACGGTGTTCTAGTAGTAGATGATGTTGAAACTGCGCCAGTAGAAACCCTTGGCGCCGAGTTAGAAAGACACCCAATTTTTCCAAACCGAGCTAATATTGGGTTTATGCAAATTGTTTCTCGTGACCATATACGACTTCGCGTGTTTGAACGCGGTGTTGGTGAAACTCAAGCATGCGGCACCGGAGCCTGTGCAGCAACCGTTGTAGCAATACAACAAGGCCTAGTAGACAATAGGGTGACCGTCTCCTTACCTGGGGGGGATTTAACGATTGAATGGCTCCCTGCTGACTCTGACATTGCCACCCATAATAACAAAAATGCTGACCATGTAATGATGACTGGGCCAGCCACCACAGTATACGAAGGAACCATAACACTATGACTGATGCGGTATTAGAAGAAACACAAGGCACCACACTAACAGCCTCTCAGGTATCCAAATTCCTTATTAGCAACCCGGGATTTTTCCAAGAATATGAATATTTGTTAGCAGACTTAATACTTCCTCACTCAACAGGCAACGCCACATCATTAATTGAACGACAAGCCAAAGTGCTACGAGAACGAAACAGCGAATTACGCAACCGCCTTGGTGATGTTATCGCTACCGCTCGAGACAATGACAATTTATTTAAGCTCACCAAAAAACTTGGCTTAAGTTTACTCGAAGCAGACTCTCTAGAAGACAGCGCTCGCGTGTTACATCACAGTTTACGTAATGATTTTAAAGTGGACTGCGCCAACATCATTCTATTTGACCAGCCTCACATTACATCTACCTCACTCATTACCCAACTCTCAAGTGAAGCGGCTAAAAATGTGCTAGGCAAGTTAGTTCGTTTTGATCGCGTAACCTGTAGCGCATTACGTGCTAATGAATTGCAATACTTGTTCCCACGATACGAAAAAGATGAAGGCTCCGCTGCCATTATCCCTCTAAGCCATAAACAAGATTTCGGTTTATTGGTAGTAGGAAATTATAACCCTCAACATTTCAGCCCTGACATGGAAACAACGTTTATTAGTTACATTGGAGAAGTGGCCAGTCGCTGCCTTTCACAACACCTGTCCAATGAGCAATAAACATCAACTAAGCACACTGCCCAATGCTATCGAATCGTATCTACATCATTTAGACACGATTCGACAGCTCTCTCCTCATACCGTTAATAATTATCAAAGAGATCTGAGAGTCTTTTCTCAATATTGCATTGATGTTGAACTAACTGACATCACTCTGATCAAACCCAATCTCATTCGCCAATATATCGCCTCCCAACATCATAAGGGGAAATCGGGAAAAACCCTGCAACGACACCTCTCCAGCATTCGTGGTTTAATGGCTTACTTGATCCAAAAATGTCTTATTAAGAACAATCCCGGCGCAGGCATTAGCGCGCCCAAAAGCCAGCGACGACTGCCACACACTCTTGATGCCGACCAAACTGCCCAACTGCTTGATATAGAAAATCCTTCCGAGGGAAACAACCCTACTTTAGTTATTCGGGACAAAGCTATTCTAGAATTATTTTACTCTTCTGGGTTACGATTGAGTGAGCTCGTCAACTTGGACGTCAAAGATTATCAATCAGATAATCGTTCAGTAAAAGTATTAGGTAAAGGTAACAAGGAGCGTTTAATTCCGGTGGGAAAAGAGGCAACGATCGCATTAACTTTATGGTTAAATACTCGCCCCTTGCTATTAAAAACAGTAACAGAAGGGGTGTCAGAAAATGCGTTATTTCTCAACAAAAATGGTTCACGTTTAAAACAACGCTCCGTACAACAACGCATTAAACAATGGGGGGAGAAACAAGGCACCGACCGCCCGGTTCACCCTCATATGTTACGCCACTCTTTTGCCAGTCATATTTTGGAATCAAGCGGTGATTTACGTTCAGTACAAGAGCTTCTGGGACATTCCGACATCTCTACCACACAAATATATACTCACTTAGATTTCCAGCATTTAGCCCAGGTTTATGACAAATCACACCCTAGAGCCAAGAAGAAAACATAATATGCTTAAACTCATCACCTTAGACCTAGATAACACGCTGTGGAATGTCACACCTACGTTAATCCGTGCAGAGAAAACACTAACAATATGGGTAAATAACAACGTACCTGAAGCAAAACTGTTTTATCAAAAAGAAAACCTTATTTCATTACGACAACAATTTAACAAGCAACACCCTGACAAAAGACATTTCCCCACCACTATGAGGAAAACGTTACTGAAACAATGCTTTTTGCAATCAGGACTTAGTAACAGAAAAGCAGAAGAGACAATGGAGGCTGCATTCTCGGTTTTTATCAAAGAACGCAATAATATTGTTTTTTTTCCAGAAACTCTCGATATATTAAAAACCTTATCCAAACAGTACCCCCTTATTGCATTAACCAATGGCAACGCCGACCTATCACTTATTGGCATCAATGACTTTTTTACGGCTCATTTTTCGGCTGAATCCACTGGAAAACCAAAACCCGACACACACATGTTTACTGAGGCACTGACAGCGACAAATAATAAAGCGGCACACACATTACACATCGGAGATCACCCCACAGAGGACATTCAAGCAGCCTCATCAGTAGGAATGCACACTATGTGGTTCAATCAAAACCAGAAGAAAGACTCGTCACTATGCAACCCAACGGTGGAAATACATACCTTAAGTGATTTATTACCAGAAGTAGAAAAAATACATCAAAAGAAGGCTAAAAGCTTATAAACAAACTTTAAAAAAACAGACAAAAGGACTGTCAAAAGCCTGCCATATCAAAAATTCTAAATAACTCCAACATCTACAGCGTCATTTTTATGACTTACACTTCATTTATCGCAAGACTAATAAAAAACCCCGATATGACAAATATCAGGGGCTTCTAATTCCAATTCGCTTTATTTTTAAATTGGTCGACTACCATAATTTGACTCTGGTCTACGAGGAGGGTCCTTGCGTAGATCACGCTCAATTTTTTGAACTGAACCTCCGCCACTCAAAAATGTTAACATCGCATCTCCTAATTCTTGTCTTTCAGCTTCACGTGATGTGATCGAACGATCGCGCCCATCATCTATGTGGAACTGATCACTATTGTTTTCGCTTGACTGGGTATCAGACATCTCCATATTCCTTTTATTCGGTCTTCGTAAATAGGTAGGATTATTTATAGTCGACACAAAAAGGAATGCTAGGAAAAACTAACTAATTTCAATAGCGTTTTTTCCTAACATAACTCTGTTCTATAGCAGAAGTGTCTATAAGCCGTTTTACAAAACCTTCCGCTATGGTTACTCACTTTGTTATTCCTAAGTACACACAAACCGATTATTTATTAACCAGTTAGAAAGCCTTCCAATAATTCACATAAACAACAAATACTAAACGAAAGATTACCCCTTCTCCTTCACATGACACCTAACTCATCACTCCTTATAACGCCTAGTCATATATAGGACAACTTAATCCCTGCTCACCAAACTAACTTTGTACTCCGAAGGGCTCATTTCAAACCAGCCAGCAAACGCTCGACTAAAGGCACTTTGTTCTGAGTAACCCAACAACAAGGAAATTTCAGATAGCGTTAAATGTTCATCGTCAAAATATTCTTTCGCCATCTTCTTTCGAATATCTTTTAAGAAATCCCGAAATACGTAACCTAAACCGGCCAATCGCCGATGCAACGTTCGAGAAGACATATGTAATTTGCTTGCAATATGGTTTGCCGTAGGCTGACCTTCATGTAGTGCTCGGACCGTCGCTTGATGCAAATCGCCAACAAAACTTCGTTCCACCGACTCTTTTGGCAATTTATTCAACGCCTGCTCAAACAGCAACCCGTGTAATCCAGGGTCAGAGGAATCAAAAGGCATTAGCAAGTACTTACTATCAACTGACAGGCTTATATTCGGTTGGTTAAATGTCACCTCACAACCATAATATTCTTGGTACAAAGAAGCAGGCCCCATAGGAGCACCAGAAAAAACCACCGATAAAAGTGATGCAGACGGGTCTTGCAAACAACATCTCATTACAGACAATAAGGAAGCAAACACCACCTCATCAGAAATTTGTGTTGAATGCCCATGAGATACGTCCCACGTTAGGGTGCAGATATCACCTTGCCAATCTATTTGTGCCACATTCCCTTCATAGATAAGTCGCTGAAAGCGCTCAAAACAACGCAATGCATCCAGCATTGAAGCACTCGTTTGCGTAAGATAACCCAATATCCCACTCTGTTTTGGCGTCATCCTAGCCCCTATACGGGTACCTAAGATAGGCTGTGCCAACAAATCATTCAATTTATCCAGCAACCCCCACCAAATTTCAAAGGATATAGCCCCCTTTTTCTCCAAATTTTCCAGTTGCCCCTGAAATTCTGGCAACGAGACTTCCTCTTCTTTTAAGTAGCCTTGTAGGATGCCAATCGCATCATGGGATATGAACAGATCATTTAATTGCGCCATGGCTCAGATTGTCAAACAGAAGGCAACGTTCGTCAATACTTTTGACAACAGATACTTATACTAGATATCAAGTTACACGCAACAAGAACACGACCTAACACCCAAAAAGGCGAATAACATGAGTGACGTATTACATGCGATTGGTTTTATCCTGTCATTTGGCGTGCTATTTATGGCAATCATTATTGCCGAGTACTTTTATTGGCGGAAAAAAGGCAACACCAACGTATACAACCTAAAAGAGTCGGCGGCCAATATTACCACCGGTTTTCTGTATAAAATGTTTGACGGTATTGCTATTGCCTTGTTTATCCAGTTCTTTTATGACTATGTACGAGGTTTTGGTTTTCAATACAGCCCCAATAATTTAGCTATCGGTATTGTATTGATGTTTCTTGCCGCAGATTTTTTCTTCTACTGGTTTCATTTTACGATGCACAAAGTACGTTGGTTTTGGGCAGTACATGTTACACACCATTCATCAACTCGAATGAATTTCTCTACCGCATTACGTCAAAACTTCCTATTGGATCTAAACTTTGGTTGGGTTTTGTGGTGGGTTCCATTAGCAATCATCGGCTTTGATAAAACGTGGGTAATTATTGCCATCGAAATAAACTTAGCATATCAATTCTTTTTACATACTGAGTTAACAAACCGTATTAAGGGATTTGATTTTTTCTTTAACACACCCTTACATCACCGCACACATCACGGCAGCAATCCGGACCAGATTGACACCAATTTTGGCGGCACACTCATTATTTGGGATAGAATATTTGGAACCTTCAAGTCCAGCAAAGAAGCCGGGGAAATACAATATGGCTTAACATCTCGACAACCAGAAACACTTAACCCGTTACGATTGAATTTAGACGAATTATTTGCCATGGCAAAAGATGTTTGGACCTACAAAGATCTTCGTATTTTAATTAAACACCCCGGCTGGGTTGACGAGGAATATGGCGAATAATATGGAGATAAATCTTAAGTAGATTTTAATTATGTTCATTCTAACTTATACCTTCTAGCGCCAAATAATCACTCAGAAGATATAAGTTAGAATGAGAAAATCAAAAAACATCAAACGGTCATTTATCACTCAATGTTACATATGCAACAAAACTCCAAAACCTGCTAAGAGAACACCCGAAAACGGACTTGGATGTCGATGCCGTTCATTGTTATGATTTTTATCACTTCTTACCCCTACAGGGTTAAGGAAGGGGATCTAAAATAATAATGCAATGGTATATCTAACATGCAAATTGGCCAAGACCAAAAACCCCAAAACGATGTCAATAGAAACCTTGCGGTATTAATCACTGTCCTCGCTAGCGCTACCACTAAGAAACAGCTAAATGAAAGACAGTATTTTTCTTAACCAAGGGGTAATCATGCAAGTACAAGAACGATCAAACCCAAGAAAGATGATTTACAATCATGTGCATCAGGCAATCATAAGAAATGGACACTCTGATAAAGTCGCAACTAATTACGCCCACAGAGCCTTAGATACTTACAAAAATGGAAAACACAATACATATCAAAGGGGCTGGGTAATAAATCTCATGTTACTCCACATAGCTGAGGCAGGGAAATGCGAATGATCCTATTCCATAATCCCAAAGGCCACCATAACTCCTCCAAAATAGGCCTCAAAGAATAATTTACACTACCAACCAAGTGTCACTCCAAACTTGCACCCGTCAGAAAAAAAATTGGTTCCAGAACGTACTTACTATCCCCCCCCCCGCAGCGACTTTTCTAAGTCAACCTGCACATGTTTCATTGGTAAAACCTGTAGGCAGCCTCCAATATATCTTTATATTTGGCCCATACAAACTGCTTTAACAGTCTTTCGCATTGCCTCAATGCTTAAATCAGATCCAGAACCAGAGCGCCAGAATTGAAATAATTTAAAATCTGGCAATTCAATATGCATATCCTCTAGTATTTTAAATTTCTTCTTGGCAACGGATTGCATTTTCATAATTTGAGAGGGGACTATTCCAACACAGTTTTTCCCTAAAACTGCTTCCGGGACTAATCCAACAGAAAAAGCGTTATTCATAATCTTAACTTTCCCGTTTGTTTGGTCGTATATACTTTTATCAACGACAGGGTTGCCACTGGACATAAGTGGTAATTCAAAAAGTACTCGCTGGGAATCTTTAGCGAATTGTTCCTCATAGGCATATCTCGGACAGATAAACACCCATTTGTCGGAAAATACTTCGTCGTACATGAAGTGTGTAAATATCTCCTTATTATGGTGAATGAGGAGGTCATATTCCCCCTCTAGAAATTTTTTAATTACACCGCTATAAAGCCTAGAATCATTTGAGCTAGGAATACTATCAAACAGAAGTTTATGGTTAGATGTGTCAGAAATATATTGGCTCAAACGTATAGCAAAAGTTAAATTGAACGTATCAGATGAGGCGATTCTAAACAACTGCCCCTCAGTAACATCAGTGGTATGAAGAACAGAATACAAATATTCCGTTTGATCTATAATGCTTTTTGCAATCGGATATATTTTGTCCGCGGTAGCAGTGGGTGCATACTCGTTATTGCTATTTGTGAACAAAGGTTTTCCATCTAATCCTAGGGCCTCCTTTAACGAGTTCATCGCATTACCGGCCGTAGTTTGTGGCATATTAATACGTTCGTAAGCTTTTTTAAAATTCCTTTCTTTATAAACAGTGACAAACAATCTCAATGTATCCAATTTCAATTGGAACATATTCTTGATGTTAAATTCATATATGGAATTATTAGTCATAACTAAATTTTACTCTTCCACTGCGTGCTAGATAGACATTAAACTACTTAGGAATATTATATTTTCCTATTTTATTGAAGATAATTAGAGATTTTTAAATGCCACCGTAGTCTAGAGGCATTAGAAAGCGCGAAGGGCTTTCTAATGAAATCACAAGCACCTCCCTTGATACAATGAGCCATTCGAACTCCATTCCATTCAGATGAAGTAAATACAACAGGTATCTCAGCCAGATGTTTCTGCGCCTTAATCCAATTGTGAAATTTAAACCCTCCAATTTCCTCGTCGATGTAGATATCAATGCAGATCAAGTCTGGTTTAGTTTTTTCTGGATTGCTCAAAAAATCTTGGGCCAGTTCGATTTTTTTTCTGTATTTTATATCAAAGTGCTTACCTACAGCGTCATCGAAGATCTCAAGCTGCTGAGATTCATCATCAAGAATGAAAACATTCGGAACTCGACGAGGAAGACTCCAATGAACAATTGGCAAATTTACAGTGCTATTCTGAGTGCTCATTTTCTCACTGATCGCAAGAAAACTGTCCGTTTTAGCTCTAATATATTCACGAAATACAGGAGTTCGCTGCAGATCCCAAACCCCAGATTTATCAAAAAGTTCCGCCTCAATAGTTGAAAAGTCATTTGCTAATTGATCAATGAGTGCTATCAACGGAGTGATAATAAATGCTTTATAGTTTGATATTGCAGAAATCAAAGCAATGGCAGATCTATCGCCATACCCTATATTAACAAAGATCAGCACTGGATTCTGTTCCTCAATATATGAGATGGCCTCATTTATATCAAAAGAGCTATTTGATTTTATATCATACTCCATGTAAAGCTTTGTGATATTTTTTATATTCATTTCATCGTTATCAATGACAACTATGGTTTTTTTAGAGTTACTCATAAACTGCGCCTGACTAATATTGTAAATAGGATATGTTTTTCACACCTAGATTAGCACCCCATAAATCCAGCCTTAATCAATGTGCCACTTCATTTTTGTATGTTTTCCGCAATAATTCCAGAGTAACAGATGCCGAATCCAAATCACTATCTGTAATTTCTTGAAGCAACACTTTGGTCAGCTCTAGATCGACACCCGTAAAATACATTGAAATTTCTCTACCATAGCTATTACACGTAATCCTGTCATTATCAATTTGTTCTTTAAGAATCTCGAAAAGTTGAGATGGCGAATCCACTTTCATCAACTTTAAATCCCACTCCATACTTTTAAGATATTCAAATTGAGCTTCAACATCTTTCAAAACACTTTCATTTTCCATTACCATCCTATCCAATTGCTCGTCACCAATATTCTCGACATCTCTCTCAATCGTATATACAAGATCGAGCATTTTAAACGCCCCAATGTTTTCGAATGTGTTCTTTAGACCGTGAGCACTGAATCTTGCCAATTTATATTTTTTGTTCTGAATATTTGATCTAATACTTTTCATGACTTTATGCTGTTCCTCCAAAAACTCAATTAAATTTGAAACAACTCTTTCTTCGGTTTGGTGTAATTGAAGCAAAGGATGCAATAAATTTATATGTTTCTGATTGCAAAGTATTGGCATCTCGACATTTGGTGATATTGAGGTAGTCACCTCCATTTTCCTAGGAATTTTAATTCTGAAAACATCAGCTAATTTCACGGCTAAATCCTCAATCATAAATGGCTTCCCAATATAGCCATCCATGCCTGACGCTATGCAGCGTTGCTCTATATCTCCAACCCTGTGGCCTGTAATAGCCATAATAGGTAACTCTTCGTTACCTATATTATTACGTCGAATTTCTTTTGTTAGCGCATAACCGTCATAGTTTGGCATTTCTATATCGGTTAGTAAGAGATCAATTCTATTATCCAGAATATATTTAAGTGCCTCAAGAGGAAGCTCGAAATCAACTACGCTTGCCCCCAAATCTTTTAGGGTTTTAACCAATCCGAAGCGAAGGGCGTTATCATCATCTACCACAACTATATTTCTATCTAACATCAAATTATCTAAATCAAGATTTCTCCACGAATCACCTTCAATTTCAAGGGGCATCGCATTGAATTCATCCTCAGACACTTTATTTAGAGGAAGAGAAAATGAAAATGTTGTTATTTCGGGTGAGCTTTCCATTGAGACTTTCCCACCCATATACTCAGTTAAATCCTTAACGATTGCTAACCCTAGGCCGGAGCCACCAGTCTTCCGTGTTGAGGATGAATCGGCCTGCGTGTATTCCTCAAATATAGATGCTCTATATTCTTTAGGGATTTGAGGTCCTGTATTTGAAATACTAATCTCAATAACTTCTTCGTTATCATTAGTGGATATAACCTCTAGATCGCAAGCGATATAACCTTCCGTAGTAAATTTTACTGCGTTACCTATTAGGTTATTAAGTATCTGGAGGATCCTAAGCTTATCGTTATTATAATGATCATAGACGTGAGCAGTATTTGGGAAACGCAAGTTAACGTTTCTTCCCGCTATCTTTAGCCTCGCCGGATCATACGCAGCTACGATCAAATCTCTTAAGCTAAAATGTGATGGATGTAATGGTAGTGTTCTATTTTTTATTTTTTCATAGTCAATAGTATCCTTTGAAATACGCATTAGCTGTCTTGCGGCAACCAACGCATGAGTATAGAACTCATTTGTATTTGGAAACTTTACCTCAGCCTGAAGATGTTGCAAAGCTGTAACGATAGTATGTGTTGGAGAATTCATTTCATGACAAACCTTGGCGATATATTTTCGCATTTCTGATGTTTCATCATCAGCTTCTATCTTTCTTCGTAGAAGAATCGCGTATTCCAAAGGAGTAACAACAAATGACGCCATCATCTTGGCCAGATCCATATTTTGTTTGTATAAGCCATAATCCAGCTCATACTCAAGATAAATGACGCCTAAAATGGAATTATCACCGTTCTTTATAGGTATCGCAGCGACCGCGACTATCTCTTTACCATTAAAATACGGATCTTGGATGAGATTAGATTTTTTAGGATAAACAACCATAAACTCTGACTTATTATTCAAAGCCTGTTTTATTATGGTAGCAGAGCTAAGGTGAAATTCGGTATAAGAGGTCGAATACCTAGTAACCCTGCCAGACGACTTCTGAAAACGCGACCTAGCCCGATAGTTTCCCGCTGAATCCCTCAAGATTAGAACACAAGATTCAGCTCCAACAAGGGTTGCAGTCTCTATTGCAATAGCATCTTCCAAAATAGAATCGTTATTTTTTTGCAAGGATATTCTTTCGAATACGGGGTACAGACTTAATAGCGCTGAGCTATCGTCAGTAGGCTTATCTGCCTTATCCAACTCATAGAAATTTGTTAACTTTATTGCCTTGGCATGATACCCAGCTTTTTGATAAAAATGTACTGCCTCTCTAGCAAGCTCTTTTTGTATTTGTGAGGTTTCTCCTATCTTTGAAAGAAATTCAATTTGACGCTCAGTTATTAGCGCTACGTCATTATTTCTATTTGACTCCAGCGCGAGTTTTTTGGCTTGGATATATAATCTTTTGGACTTTTGAGAACCAAAAGGAAGTAAGGTATAAAATTCCGCCCTATGTAACAAATGCAGATGCCCGAAGTTTATGGCGCTATTATTCTTGTAATGAATAAACCTGAATCGATTTGGAATAATTTTTAATAGGCTAAGTAACCTTGATATTATTGAACTGAAGTCAGTTTTTGAAATTACTGAAAGGGTATAGTACATGTGAAACCCAGTAATATACGGTAATCCAAAGGCACCTTTAATTATTCTATTTCCTTTTTTATAAAGACTGATAGCTTCATCATAATCGTTAAATATTACAGCTATCATTAATTTACAATAAAAATAACAAAAGCTTACGGTCTTGTCTTTTTGAGATTCGTGAAAATCACGGTACCTATCCTCATTATAAACTTCGCCGTTAAGTGCCATTGGCTCAGCACACGGCTTTGATAGGTTTCTTACCATTTGCCATATAATTCGATGTAAATGCCGCTGATTTGCTTGGTTGAACATTTCAACCTGTGGAAATGAAACTTCAAGCTTTCTTTCTAGGCTAGTAAGCTCATGTCCTCGCGTTACGCATGTCGCAAAATATGTCGAGTTAGCAAATGCTGCCGTTTCATAGTCCTTCATAATAACTGTTTGGCGAAAGATATCTGACAGTTTGTTTTCACAATCGACTAGGGAATCCCTCCATGGACGAATCAAACCATTGAAATAATAACCCAAAACACCGTCCATCCAGTCTCGCTTCTCAGGAAATCTCTTAGCAAGTTCAAATGCGATATCTTTGTATTTGTATGCATATTTTGGTGATTTAAACCCTACAAGCAGTATCAAGGCACATATCATTAAGCATTGAGTTGTCTCCGGTGTAACTCCATGTTTAAGAGAATGTAACGCCCCTTTTATTGATATAACTGGAAGCAAATCCGGTTCGGAAGTATAGGCAGCAGTACCAATTTTCTGAGTAATACTAAGAATTGTTTTTGTTCTCTGATTCTGAGCTATGGGAATATGTTTAATCTTATGTATTGGATTAAAAAGAAGTCTTAAATATACTGAGATGAATAATATTATTGTATGTAACAGATAATGACGAGTTGGTAATTTATAATTAAGTTTTCCAAGATGCTCTCTGCCCACGGCAATGGCTCTTGCATGTTGTCCTTGCGTTGTATTTGACGTAACGATGAGTTCAACTATATTCGATTCGTCATTAATGCATTTTGATTTTGACCGAACATATTGAGCAATTTCATCGAAACGCTCATGTTGATTTGTGGTTAGTAATGCATTGAGGAGCAAGATTGAAATATTGTAGGCAACATCATAATTTACTTCCCAATCCTCTTCGCTTATCAGTGTGTATGCATTTATCAAATGTAGATTTGAAGATGATTTGTCTTTGCGATCGTCGGCATTATAGCCAGCGTATAATGCTATTCTTATATAGTCCATCCGCGAACAATATTCTTGACCTTGATGAAGAAATAGCTGGTCGGCTATAAAGCAGATATTTTCTGCTGTTACAGCTTCCTTTTTAATAAATAATTTCTCCAATATTCTAAGGTGAACTGATTTGGAAAACATTGTGTCCAGTGTAGAAAATACCTGTACGGATATATTTTCCCTTGCCATCTGATATGTATTTATATTATCTATATTTGTATGACTTATCAGGTTCATTTGTACTAAACTATCAAGTACATTCTCCAAATCATTTTCACTGACTAGAGTTTGATATCCCAATATCTCCATTTTATCAAGTGGAACTCCAGAGCATGCAAGAACACTCAGGATAATAATTTCCAGCTCAGAAAGGTGCCATTTTATGTCGACATATGACCGTTTTTCATTAGATTTCTGGAATTCTTTTTCAAGTTTAAGAATATCCCATTGCCATCTACTATTTTCCTCATTTAGATAAACCTGATTATTGAACATCAGTTCATCTAGATACTGCACTATTGTTTCAGGGTACCCCTTAGATATTGCATATAGCAGATGGGAAAATCTTTCATGCGAGCAGTCTGTGGGCGAAAACGTTTCTTCAAGTATTTTCTCTATTGCGCCTACTGACACTTGAGAAAGTCTAATATGGGTCTCTACAGATGAACGCTGTGATCGATAAGTAGATATTGAGCGTAGCAATAGACTTAGATAACTATTTGGACCAAGTGTATTGGTGTTGTATGAAAGAACTAACATTACATTTGTTCTCTTCTTGCACATATAAACACTTTCAATCAGTAATGCCAGTGCGGACGAGAGTCTTTCCGAAAACAAAATATTAATAAGAATAGGCATCTCTTCATCAGAGACTACAACCAATAGCTCAACAAGTTCATTTATGAGCCTGTGTTTACTCGGTGCTGTTTCAGTTTCCTCTGAAAAATAGCTGGAGAATTCAGGGTTTGCTAAACAGAGTTGCTGCCCTTGTAATTCCGATTGTGAAATTCTGGCCTTTAACACTTCGGACTCAGTGATTGTGAGACCTTTAATAATTGATACTATTGCATTAACAAATATATCTATCTGATTATCGTCATTTAGAGTATCTTGATATTCCAAGGATAGTGTGTTGTACCTGATTTTTTCGTACTGGGAAGCAAAGACTTCGACTAATTTTTGCTTCCCAATTTTTTGTGGCCCTTCAAGGAAAACCAATTCCGCGCTGCCCGTAGTACATCGACTATAAACGTCCTTTAATATATCGACCTCACTAATCCGACATTTTTGATGAAACCCTGAAATACTCAATCTAAGTTCGGCGTTATCTTTTAATTTTCGAGCCGGTGTATAGCTTAGAATATCGGAACTACATTTTTCAAGCTCAATTTTAAGAGCCGTAATTGACAAGTACCTTTTTGATGGCGTCTGACTTATACACTTAACTATTATTTCCGATATGGAATGAGGTATTGCGGAATTGATTTTTGATGGAGGCAGGATACTTTCGTTTATCGAAGGATATGAATTTCCATTTTCAAAATTTCGTTGATCTAACAGAACCCCAGTGAACAGTTCGTAAAGCAACATACCAAATGAAAAGAGATCGGAATGATAGCCTATTTCTTTGTCAAAACTAAAGTACTCTATTGCGCAATAGCGCTTATCAACTTTGGCGAAGGCTGATTTAAAATAATTTACTTTATCTAGATGTGTGTCACAAAGAAATGATGCATCTAAATCAATTAGATGGCAATTGTTGTTCGAGGAATTAACGATAATATTTTGGGGACATATATTACCATGAACAATTTTTTCATTATGCAAAAATTCAATGGACATTGCGATATTTATCGAAACTTCTAATAAATCAGAAATACTTAATTGGGTTGTCGTCCGATATTTATTGAGGTCTACACCTCCCATATCCGAGTATACTGTAACGATATTTCTATCAACCATCTCTGTAGCTAAAAGGTTCGGGAAATTATTGATAGATTTAGGGATTCGCGAATATGAATTTTTTATATTATTAAGTGCCGCCATCTGCCAATATGAGTCAAGATGATGTTTAATAATTACCGATCTTTCTGGGGAAGCTATTTTTTTCCCCCGATATATAACTGTATTTTTGCTTTCATGGATTTTCTTACTTATCTTATAACCTTGTAATTCCATATTTTATCTTACCGGCAATAAATAAATACGTGCTACCCAATGACTACTATTAGTTGAATAACATTCGCATACAACCTGCTTTAAACATTACAATTCCACACAGGTAAACTGGGCATAACAATAAGAAAATCTGGCACTTTCAGGCACCATTATTAGAATTTTCTCACCATTCTTGAATAATCCATTTTTTACTGCTTCTTCAAGAATAATAAAAATTGCGGCACAACCGGTATTGCCTTTATTTCTGAGGTTGGTAAACCATTTGTTTTCGGCTAAATCGTATCCAGCCCCTTCCATGGCAGAAGATACTTCTTTTGCAAAACTATAGGAGCTTAAATGTGGAAGAAAATGGCTTATTTCACTAGGGTTAAGTTTGCCACTATCTATTAACCTCTTAAGATCTACCATCCCTAAAGATGCAATGCTCTTTTTAAGTAGTTTGGCATCCTGCCGAATATTTAACATGCCCTTACTATCGGCTATATCTAATGTCTCTTGCGCAAGCCATGTATTATCCGGTGTCATCCCTTGATTACTATTCGTCCCCATGTACATACAAGCCGTTGATTGATCCGCATGTGACATCAGGTCTATCCAATCAAGTCGTAGACTCATACCTTTTTCTTTTGGATGATTTTGAAGAACAAAAGAACCCGACCCGTCCGAAAGCATCCAACGTAAAAAAGCTGTATCGAGAAATTTATAGTTATCGGTTTCGCTTGAAAGTAATTCTTCGTTTTCAAACTCAGCATTATAGTGAGAACTTCGAAATGCAATACTTGGTCGTTCTGTCGCGTTAACGAGCGCGCATTTTTTTTTCCCCAGTTGAATGCGAATCGCAGCATCTTCTAGGGCTGTCATACCTGACAAACAAACCCCTGCAGAAGTAATACACTGAACCTCCCCCAAACCATGCTCAGCTAGTTTACCGTGCAATTGTTGGCCGAATGCGGGGACAATGAGATCACCCAAGGTTGTTGCAGCAACAATAAGGTCGACATCAGAAGGGGAAATATTTGCGTCAGTAATTGCCGCAATTGCTGACGATACGGCAAGATCTTCACTAAGATGCGTGGGGTTCCCATCAGAATCAAGAGCATAAAATCTTTCTTTTATTCCATTGCTCCGGAGCACCACTTTTTTAAGTTTCTCTAATTCTGGGCTAACAACACCCAAGTAATTATCGATATCCTCATTTTTAATGGGAGACCCTGGCAGAAAAATTCCAAATCCTGTGAGGTAGACCTCATTATTAGTATTCATGCATTTGACTCAGTTGCGGCTATCTTAATCGCCTATATTTTTGATGAAATCAAATTTGGCGTTTTGATATCTACTTTCTGCAATTAGCTTCCTTGCATTTTTAAGAGTGTAGAAAGGAGTATCGGATAACAGTTTATTGGTAATAGTAGGGGCGAGAGGAAGTAACAGAAGCTCTGAGCCTGGCTCTATATGCGTTTGATATGAAAAACGTATGGAACCATCCTGCAACGGCGTAGCTGTTGCAACCCCTCTCAGGCCCTTCATGTGACCAAAGTCGCTTTTATCCAGAGCATGATGCGTCTCAAGGAACTCCATTGAATACGTTACAGTTAACGTATCAGGATTTTGTGAAACCGCATTTTTAACAACAAGGTCACGCCCAGGAAGAGGAGAGAAATCGAAACGCATATAGGCAATTCTCTCATTGTCACTAATTTGTTCTAGAACGCGAACTTCCTTAGTTTTATGCATCCAGCTGGACATATTTTCGGCATCTAGCATTAAAGCCGCAAAAGAGGATAGAGATGACTTGATTTCAGTCTCCCCCTTAAACTCAAGGAATTTAGAATTCAAAACTGATCTTTTATGAACAATAATTCCATTTTTGTTCATAATTTTTTTCCATGAGCCTGCACCAATATCGGTGCCAGTGTCCGTTAATGAACTATTATGATTTTCCATTGACGTCATTTTAAGATCCAGAGTTAACGGTTACTTCGCCATTATTATGCATGCTGACATTTTCTTTTTGTCTTAACTCATGACCTGGCGGAGCTACAGGGGCGTCATTGATAATAAAATCTAAGACTGTGTTCTCATACTTAGGATTTTCATCAAGAGTTTTCTTGGCATTTAGTAACGTATAATAAGGAGTACTCTCTAACAACATGTTGGTGATAGCACTAGCACCGCATAACCAACAATTAAGCAACGCTAAACCCGGTTCTATATGCGCTTGATAGGTGATGTCTAATAGACCTCCCTTTAGTGGAGTCAAGGTTACTAATCCATGAAGATCGTCCATGTGCCCATACCCACTTTCTTTTAGTTTCTTATGGCCTGGCAAATATTCCATTGTGAATGTCACAACTCTTGTGCCCGGATCTTGAACAATGGTGTTTTTGACGACAATATCTCTCGCTGGCAAGGGAAAGAAATCGAAGACCATGTAGGCCACAGCATCACCCGGTTGCTTTTCCTGATTAACCGGTGCATCAACTAATTCAATGACTTCTTTCGTTTTGTGCATCCACTTTGCTTTAACTTCATTGTCCATCAATAATGCGACGACTGAAGAAGCATCTGCCTTGATTTGTATAACCCCTTTAAATTCAAAAAAATTACTGCCCTCAACGTCACGAGAGTACACCTGTATATCGTTTTTATCCTTTATTAAGCTCCACGCGCCTTTTCCATCGGTTGCCTCGACAGTAACTTTCGACGCTGCATTAATCCTGTCACCAATTCCGCTTTTAGCATGAGCTGATAGCGATAGGGAGGATATTGCTAGTACTATCAATACGATACAGTATTTGATCATTAACACGACTGTTACTCCATGGGGGTTTTATGTATATTTCTTGTTAACGGTGCTACATTACCATGCGTTAATCAGAATACAAGCGTATTACCACAGGTTATAGTGAGTGTAATGACAGAGCCAACGATAGACATTAAGTTGATACTTATTTTCATTTCCATGCTGGAAACGGGAAGTCAATCTGATGTCGCCGACGCCTTTGGCGTATCACAGCCAGCAATCCACAAAGCGCTCAAGAAGTTAAAAATGATATATAACGACGAGCTTTTTACCTATAATCATAAATTGACCATATTTACCCCAACTCAAAAAGCATTCGCACTAGCGCCAAAATTTATAGAAATAAGGGATATCTTCAATTCAACACTTGGAAAGGGTAAAGAGTGCGAGGTTTTCGATTATGTTTCTGCGAGCAATCACTTTTCAATAGCGATGAACGGATACGCATTTTCAACCAAATTCAATCGTTTTATGGATTACATATACAACACTAGTCCTGGCATAAAAATTCTAGCCAAATTTTTGGAACAAGACAGAACTGAACGAGCTCTTATTGGCAGCGCGGCCAAACTGGATTCAGGGGAATTTGATTTAATTTTGGACCAACACAATGTGCATTATAAGAATTTCGACGCAGAAAAACTCAAAACCGATGAGTGGGTAGTGATTTCTGCGCAATCTAATTCGTTTAATGATGATATATCGAAAGATGACTTTTTGAACGCAAAACATGTCGTTTGCACTACGGGTGGGGATGATTGTTATCGAGGTACAAAAAACCCCAAACTAGATGTTGCTCTAGAAGTGCCATCTTACACAAATGTTATTGAGACTGTGGCACAGACTCAATATATCGCTACCATACCAAAGGAAGTTGCTTTGTCTTACGTCAAGCGGCTAAAAATAAACGTTTACAAATGTCCTTTTGAAACAAACTCACTGGAACTATTTATGTATAGCTCAAAAAAACCTGTCAACACAGTAGCCCAGCAATGGCTAAAACAAACTATAATCTATACATTCAATAGTTAATGCTTATGACGCAATAGCAGTCTCTTGATCATTCTTGATACTACCATAAGCGACGGATAGGTATTTGTCGACTACTTCCGCAATCGACAAATTTTCATTTTTAGCAACTGCTCTTAGCATGTTGATAGCTTTGCCGTCAACATGCATGCCCGTCACCAAATTTTTATCGGCATTTCCAAGGTATTCCTTGAGCCTCTTCAGTTCAGACTCACCAAACCAAGTATTACACCATGTTGTTAATTTTAGAGGTGTCACACAAAGCTCACGAAATTGAAATTCAGCCATCTCAAAATCTTTATGACTAAAACCTTTGATAGATAGTTGAATGTCAATATACAACCATGCTGAACGAAATTCATCGTCAGAAATGTCGAACCGATTAGTTGTACTCATAGTGCCTGCCTCTGATACTGAAATATGGACTATATTAGTCATTTATAAATACCAACACTACGTAGCGAAAAGGAGTATACAAAAACGCACGATAACTCAAGCTGCGAAACTCTTTAACTCGGCACAATCCAGAATATTCTGATGGCCCGAAGAGCGGTTAGTGCTGACAACTTCCTTAGAACCCTGAATGTCAAAAGAACGGAGCGTAAAGGTATCCCAGTCGCCTCCATCAAACCCTTCATACTAAGCTTAAGGATCATATCGACAGAGATTAATGCCATAAGATTTCTGGTCTTGGCGGATTTGCATGCCAGGTAACCAGTGCTTTTTAATTTTACTTCTTTAATCCTGCTGAGGTAATAGGCGATCAAAATTATAACAATGAACTGCATCGACACCCAAATCCATTTTCGGACGTTCTCCTAGCAGCTTTTGGAGTTTAGTTATCTATATAGCGTTGAATAATAAATCACCCGCTACTAATTCATCAGCGCTATTTATGCGAAAAATGCAGGACAACAATTCACTCTAGGTATGCTTGAAAAACAACACCTTTCTTCAAACATAAAGATCAACGAGAACATTTTTCTTGATACTTCTTCTCTGCCACTGCGTCAAGATACTTGCGCTCTTTGTCCGATATAAAAACGCGCTTACCTTTTTCATCACGTCGATAATAAACATTGACACTTTTTAATTCGTCCAATCTAATGCGCAAACGTTCGCACGTAGCTTGCTTCTCCATTTTTTCTTCTTGTTTTTTTTGCCGTACACCTTCTCTAGCTTTTCTCTCAAAAGATAGCGTTTCTGCAATACGCTTTAGCCGCTGTCTACGCTCTGCATCACTTATATCAGAAGAAGGGATCTGCTTAGCATTCGCTTTTTCAGCAGGCATATCAATTTTTTTCGCAGCCATCCCCTCTGGTAATCTATCGCCATAATGTATGTGCCCTTTATCGTCAACCCACTCATATACATCGGCCTGTCCCACTGCGGATACCAATAATAATACAGCGACACAAAGAACACATACCTCATTGAATTGCTTCACCTTACACTACCTCTTTCACTTTTCATCAAAGGACATTCTTGTAACTATAACACTTAACCATAACACCGAATAATAGTGCCAAATAACAGGTATAAAAAAAGCACCCGAAGGTGCTTTTTTTATACCTTTAACTCACATTACTTATTTGTGAACTCAGGGTAGGCTTCCATACCGCAATCGCTGATATCCATGCCTTCGTATTCTTCTTCGGCAGTAACTCGGATACCCATAACAACTTTCAAGATACCCCATACTACGATGCTTGCTCCGAACACCCATCCGAAGATTACCGCAGCGCCTAGCGCTTGAGCTGCGAAAGACGCACCATCGTTAGTCACCGGTACAACCATTACACCAAACAGACCAACCACACCGTGAACCGATATCGCTCCAACTGGGTCATCAATCTTCAATTTGTCTAGAGCAAGGATAGAGAACACAACAATCACACCACCAACAACACCGATAAGCGTCGCAGCCAATGCTGTAGGTGTAGAAGGCTCTGCTGTAATTGCAACAAGACCTGCTAGCGCACCGTTTAGAAGCATCGTTAAATCTGCTTTACCAAATAGTAAACGAGCAACTATTAGCGCGGCCATCGCTCCACCTGCTGCTGCTGCATTAGTGTTTAGAAATACCATTGCAACAGAATGCGCGTTGCTGATATCGCCTAATTTAAGAACAGAGCCGCCGTTAAATCCAAACCAGCCCATCCAAAGAATAAATGTACCTAGTGTTGCCATTGGTAAGTTTGCACCAGGAATCGCATTTACTTGACCGTTAGCACCATACTTACCCTTACGAGCACCTAGTAACAATACACCCGCTAACGCAGCTGATGCGCCGGCCATGTGAACAATACCAGAACCAGCAAAATCAGAGAACGATACGCCGCCAACTTCTAATGCGAACAGTCCGAAAACTTCTTTACCGCCCCAAGTCCAGCTGCCTTCTAAAGGATAAATAACCGCTGTCATCACTACAGCAAATGCCAAGAAAGCCCAAAGCTTCATACGCTCTGCAACGGCACCTGACACGATAGACATCGCAGTAGCAACAAATACAACTTGGAAGAAAAAGTCAGAAGCAGTTGAATAGTTTGAATCTCCTTCAAAACCATTTGCTGCTGAGTCTTTTAGCACCTGAGCTGTATCAACAGACTCAATACCTGCTAGAAAATAACCACCGTCATACATAATGGCATAACCACAAACCATGTACATAGTGCAAGAAATCGCAAATAACGCGACATTTTTAGTAAGAATTTCGGTCGTGTTCTTAGAACGGACAAGGCCGGCTTCTAACATGGCAAAACCTGCTGCCATCCACATAACTAATGCACCGCACACCAAAAAGTAAAAGGTGTCCATTGCATACTGCAACTGATAAATATTATTCGTTAAATCTTCCACGGTAACTCTCCGCAATGTATCTCAAAAATTAATAGGCATGGATTTTTATTGTTTCTTTCGTATTACTTCTTTTGTTTTCTAGGTTATGACTAAACCGCTTCTGCGCCCGTCTCACCTGTACGAATACGAATGATTTGTTCTAGGTTGGTTACGAAGATTTTTCCGTCTCCAATTTTTCCCGTGTTAGCCGCTTTTGTTACCGCTTCGATAACTTGGTCTAACAACTCTTCGGTTGTTGCTACTTCAACTTTTACTTTTGGGAGGAAATCCACAACATACTCTGCACCACGATACAATTCAGTATGACCTTTCTGACGCCCAAAGCCTTTTACCTCTGTAACGGTAATACCTTGAACCCCAATTTCGGAAAGTGCCTCTCTTACATCGTCCAATTTGAACGGCTTGATTACGGCTGTTACCAGTTTCATAAAGTTCTCCAATAAACCGGAATGAATAATTTAGTTTTTGTTTTTGCTTCTGATCGCAAATAAATGCAACGCCGGGTGTGCATGCTCATTTACGGAACATGCGCAGCTAATTGCACAATCCATGCCTATTAGGATAAATTGCGTAAAAACAAGGAGTTAGACTCAATAAAAATCTATTTTTACCTCACTCCAGCACCATTATAGCGCACCACAATAAAGCACGCCCTGAAAACGAGCAAGCGCCTATTAAGGTGCACCATGATTTGATGGGGGAGAGAAAGGATATCCACACATAGAAGTGATAAACTGCCTTTTTCTCCACAAATCACGATGGAACTCCGATTATGGCACGCTTAACGCCTCCTGAAACCCTGCTAAATCAAATAGTTGAGTTATTTAAAGAAAGAATCCCCCCAGGGTTAGAAGAAGCAGGACTAGATCTAAAACACAACCTCCGTTCTTTAATGTCTGAGTCCCTAAGTAATATGGATCTTGTCAGTAGAGAAGAGTTTGATATCCAACGCAACGTATTAGCACGCACCAGAACCAAGCTTGAGGCCTTAGAAAAGGTTGTGGCTGAGCTTGAACAAGCTCAGCAAGAAGGAACTACAGAATAATATTTTAGGATAGCAGAGTAGCGTAACCAGCTACCTTACTTACTCTACTACTGACAGCTCTGGCACACCCAGCGCTGTCTGCTCTGTAAAGACTATTTGCCCCACATCATTATATGCCAACTCCTGCACCGACACGGCGCGAGTGGCATTACTACTTAATGCCCCACTATGGATTCCCGGTAATTGCCCCGTATGGTAAAAAAGGTAATCCTTGCCTTTATAAGTAGTAATTGCCCCGTGATTCGTCAATATATCCACTGCTCCTAATATGTCCCCTTGATACGTCCAAGGGCCATGGATATTGTCCGCCGTTGCATACGCTAATGGAGATGGCGCTTCTCCTACCTTAGATTTCGAGTAACTTAGGTAATAAACCCCATTACGCTTATGAACATAAGTAGCTTCCGTTAACTCTGGCATCGGATCACTACCATTTATTCCCTTGATTTCCAAAATTGGGCCATTTACCGACAACAGGTCCCCACTCAATGCAACATACTGAGCATTACCGCCTCCGCCATAAAAAAGATAGGTTGTACCGTCATCATCGGTAAATGCAGCAGGATCCATCACTTCATCAATAGCACCTGGGGTTAGATAGGAAACTAACGGCGCACCAATGTCCATAAATGGTCCTGCAGGAGAATCACTAACCGCCACACCCGTTAACGCGCTAGGCCCAATAGCGATGCCACCACCAGACAACAACGAAATAATCGACTTCACACCAACATCAGTAATAATATCTTTTGCTGGAGAACAGGTGAACAAGTAGTACTTCCCGTTCTTGGCTAATATATGGCTCGCCCACGTTTGGCGCATCCAAGAAACATCTTTTGCCTCTACCGCTGGACCAACATACTCCCAGTCCACCATATTTTTGGTTCGATAAATATGAATACCAGTAATCTCAAAATTTGCTGCCGTTTGTAATGCTTCCGTTAAACAGCGATTTTTACATTGGCTCTTTTGCATATGAATAAACGACGTTTCATCACGCCCAGCATAAAGGTACAGGTAGTCCTCAACCACCAGTAACGTTGGGTCAGCTGTATATTGATTTCTCAATATCGGATTGCCAGACCAACGTTGACCATTTTCATCTTTACACTGAACCTTTACCCCAAAGTTCGGAAAGCCATCATATTCCCCAACATTATCAACAATAGAGCAGTTCTCGTTGTCAACAACAGTAAAATCAAATCGAGCTCCCGGTGTGATGTCATCAATTTTAAATTCCGTTACCCCTTGAGGATTAGCCTCAATATCAATATACGTTTGGCTGTAGGTTTCCAATAGCGTAATTGCTTTATCATTCCCAACCACCACACCACCAACAAAATCCCTATCAACACAACCACTTATCGCCACTAAACCCAACAATGCAATCGCCAATGAACCCTTCTTATTTCTTTGCATAAAACCCTGCTCCTATTGATTTTTTTCACTCCTGTATTTTGTTTCATTGCACATTGACTGTATTGACAGGCTTAGCCATTTTTTTACCATTTTCAGCCAAGGTGATTTCGTGTACGTTTGTATTAGCGAGCGACAAAAGAGCCATTACAACCGAAGACAATTGAGAACAACAAATGTTAGCCCAACAAACCATATCAGCCGATGTCACCGGGCTACTAGCCGCTTTCATGCTAAATCGAGACATAAATGCACCGGAGGTTCTGCAAATACTCACATTTGAAAAAGGAAAATCCGCCGTCACCTACCAACAATGGTGGGATGCCCTGGCATTACTTGGTGAAAAATCAAACATAGAACACATCGGCCTAGAATTAGGAAAACGTTTTACCCCTGAATACAGTGGTATTGTTGGCTACCTTAGTTTATCCGCTGTGAACCTCAAAGAGGCCGCAACCTACTTTGAGCACTTCCAACAACTTCTCGCAGGAGGCACTGGCGCAAAAATAGAACGCAAAGGTGACATTATTTGTTGCCAATGGTTACCAGCCTATTGCTCTGCCAACAAAGATTCTGATGAGACATTAATTAGCTCCCTGGTTTCTTTCGCTCGCCTTGTTACGGGAAACAATAATCTATCACCGTTAAAAATAGGGTTTATGCATGCCCAACCTAACGATACCTCCCAACATCATGACTTCTTTTGTTGCGAGATAGCGTTTAATTGTTCAGCGTTATTTATTGAAATACCCATTGAGCTTGGGGATATTTCGTCAACGACAAGCAATCCAACACTAGGAACAATCCTCGAACAACAAGCCCAGTCGATGCTGGATGTATTACCCTCATCCTCTAGTGACCTCGTTACGAACGTTAGACAGTGTATTATTGATACTATTTCTTGCCCTAAACTATCTCCTTCACTATCCCCCGCACTACAGCTCACTCAAGATAACGTTGCCATCCGTCTTGGCATTTCAAGCCGAACTTTGCATCGAAAATTGGCCGAAAAGAACATTCGATTTAGTACACTTCTACACCAAGTCAGATACCAATTAGCCAAACAGTATCTAGACAAAGGTGAACTGTCCATTAGCGCAGTAGCACAGAGTTTAGGATATTCAGAGCAAAGCGCTTTCACTAGAGCGTTCAAAAACTGGTCTGGCATGACGCCTATTCGTTATGCAAAACGCCCATAGATAAAATACTAAAAAGCAGAAAACCCTTATGTAAACATTGTCTCCTATTACAACGCCTCTCCATTATTGATAGAAGACTATTTATGAGCCTCGCCATCATTCACTCTCGAGCACGCGTCGGAATGGACGCACCAGTCGTCACCGTCGAGGTTCACCTTTCTAATGGTCTACCGGGATTTTCTATTGTTGGCTTACCTGATGCGTCGGTTAAAGAAAGCAAAGAAAGAGTTCGCTCTGCCATCATTAATTCTGAATTCGAATTTCCATCAAAACGCATCATCGTTAATTTAGCACCCGCGGACTTACCAAAAGATGGCGGTCGATTTGATTTACCCATCGCCATAGGTATCCTCGCCGCTTCCGATCAAATTGAAAGCAGTCCGTTAAGCACACTTGAATTTATTGGTGAGCTCGCACTTTCTGGTGAATTGCGTCCCGTAACGGGAAGCCTAACGGCATCTATTGCCGCACGAACAGAATTCCGAGCACTCTTTGTGCCAAACGCAAATGCGAAAGAAGCAACATTGCCAAGCAACGTCACCGTATTTGCTGCAACACATTTACTTCAGGTCTGTGCTCACATACAAAAGAAAACTGTTTTAGATCCAATGGAACCTTCAACAACAGTATTTCATGTACAGGACATTCCTGACATGTCCGATGTAAAAGGACAACACCAGGCAAAAAGAGCATTGGAAGTGGCAGCGGCAGGAAAGCATAATCTATTGATGATCGGCCCACCGGGAGCGGGAAAATCAATGTTAGCCGCACGATTGCCTGGAATATTGCCACCAATGACAGAACAAGAGCGACTGGAAGTTGCCGCCATTCAATCTATCGCTTTATCCAATGAAACACTCGATTGGAATATCCGTCCTATTCGTACGCCACATCACACTGCCTCAGGAATTGCGCTAGCCGGAGGTGGTAGTAACCCAAAACCAGGCGAAATATCCCTTGCCCATAATGGCGTTTTATTTCTGGATGAATTACCTGAGTATGGTCGAAAGGCATTAGAAGTATTACGCGAACCACTCGAAACGGGCGAGATAGCAATCTCTCGGGCAGCGAGACAAGTGAAATACCCTGCAAACTTTCAGCTACTCACCGCAATGAACCCATGTCCTTGTGGTACCCCAGAAAAACCCAATGATGGTTGCACAAACCCTATTGCATGTTGTAATCGCTACCAATCAAAACTGTCAGGCCCATTACTGGATCGCATAGATATTCATATTAAAGTTGATGCCGTACCACTTTCTCAATTAAATAAACCAAACGCACAAGGAGAAGATAGTGCAGCAATCCGTCGCCGAGTTGAACTGGCACGACAAAAACAAATTCAACGCACCGGCAAAGCTAATCATGACATGAGTAGCAAAGAGGTTGAACTACATTGTCCATTATCACCGCAAAACCAACTATTCATTGAACGTGCCGCAGATAAAATGGGACTATCGGCAAGAGCCTATCATCGTGTATTAAAAGTCAGTAGAACACTAGCTGACTTAGAAAACACAAACGACATTGAGAAACATCACATCACTGAAGCATTATCTTATCGAGGCGTATTTTAACAATGAGTAAGCGCCTGCTGATATACATCTCCTTCCCCATCTAACCAAATAATATCAGTTCCTTTTCGTGCCATCCTTCGAAACCACTTAGTTTGTTGCTTGGAGAAAGTATGAATTGCAGAATTCAATTTCTGTACCATATCATTTTTATTTAGCTCGCCCTGTAAATACGCTGCAATAAAACGATATTCCAAACCATAAAAATGCAGTGACTCCCAGCTAACACCGCCATTGTGAAGTGCTTCAACTTCTTCAATAAGCCCTTCATTCAGTCGTTGCTTTAAACGCTGAGTAATACGTTGCTTCAATTTCTCTCGTTCCCACTGAATCCCAAATATACGTGGCGTTATCTCTGGCAAAACGATAGAAGGTTGGGTTGCTACTTTATCAGCTTCGGCAATTTCTATCGCCCGAATAAGTCGATCGCGCTCTAACACATCCGTTGTGTTATGTAGATTAGGGGTGAGTTTTTTCAAATGCGCTACAAGCTCATCATGATTTTTTGGTTCCAGCATATCTCGCAAAGGTTGATTATTTGGAACTTCAGTAAATTGATAGCCATTAAGTACCGATGCCAGATACAACCCCGTACCGCCAACCAAGAAGGGCAAATTATTGTTGCTCTGAATGGATAAAAATGCATCGTTAAATCGCTGTTGAAATTCGAATACATTAAACTCATAACCTGGATCAACAATATCGATCAGATGATAAGGTATATCGCCATATTCATCTAAATCTTTACCACTACCAATATCCATACCACGATAAACTTGCCTGGAATCTGCTGAAATGATTTCTCCGTTAAAATGTTCAGCTAATGCGACACCCAGAGACGTTTTCCCTGACGCCGTAGGCCCCAACACCACCACCAAATTAATATCCGACTGCAAAATAATACTCACCTCTTTATACTTTACTCTTAATGACTCTATAGGAATCTACTGATGTTACTTACTAGAGTGAAATACATCACTTGTTTCCCATTCGTTTCATCCGGTTATACCGTGCCAACATCGTATCATTCCCCAGCACGCCCCCTTGATGTATGTAAAGAATAGGGGGGGGATTTGACTGCTCAACGTTATTTTTTTGAACTTGCATATAACCTCTTAACGTTAACCAACCTAATGGATCATATAACAATTCAAACTCAATGCCCGTCTGTTTTTTTAGAGAAAGCCAAATATCATAAAACTCTGTATATACTTTTCCAAAATGGTGTTTTTTTTGCATTGACAAAATTGTTGGGTGCTGGAACGCCCCTTTCGACAATGCTTGAAACTGGTCTTCCAAATATTCATTAGCACCAACACAAGCACAGGTTAACACTTCAAAATCCAGATGCTTCTGCAAATATAACGCTGTAGTCCCCGTACCCGACGGTAACATTACTTTAACATCATCCATCTTTTCTATTTCTGCCCACTGAGTGATTTCCTCTGCTAATTTTTTAATACCAGGTTCTGCAAGCGGGCTACTGCCACCTTCGGGAATAAACAATGCACACTCTTCTTCAGGCAACACAAATTTATTGATATATTCTTCAATGCTTAAGGTATCTTTTTCCTTATGGATTGAAATAATGTTGGCACCATTATTCCGAGCTCTTAGGTAATTTCCCGCAGGATTATCACGTAAAAAACGAGGCACATGATCCACGTAGAAATCACACTTCCATTGCTTCAATTTCGCCAATTCTGACAATGAATAGAGGAAGTTAGATTGAGGCGAGCCGTAACTAATCACCTTGGCATGTGAATCATCATTTTCAAGAAGATAATATAACTTACGGGCCTTATTTCCAGAGAACGCAGGATCTAGCAGGTCATCTCTTTTAATAAACACGGAATTGCCATCAAATACGACCTGATCAACCGGCGAACCGACAAAATTATTAGCGATCATTACTACCATTCCACAAGCTCATCACATTTAACTATTTAGTTAGCTATTCATTTAGTTAGGACAGTATTTAAACAATTCTCGACGTCATAATAACATCAGTCCACAATCTGTACTGGCCTAATATAACTGGCTAAAGAATTGATCGACACCCTTCACTTAGGTACGATAGTACCAATAAATTAAAGCCAATATCATGCAATACCTCGGAGACGATTCAATGACCGCCAAACACCATAACATAACTGCTCTTGTGACAGGTGCAAACGGATACATCGCCTCATGGCTTGTTAAATACTTGTTAGAACAAGAGTTTACCGTTCACGCTACCGTTAGAGATAAAACAAATCAAAATAAAGTAAGTCACTTACAAACCCTAATTAATGAATATCCAGGCAAGTTGACGCTATTTAATGCCGATCTTTTTAATAACGGAGATTTCGATGAAGCTATGGAGGGTTGTGAGCTAGTCTTTCATACTGCCTCCCCTTTTATTATTCGTGGGTTAAATGACCCTCAGACTGAACTTATCGATCCGGCACTTAAAGGCACCAGAAATGTCTTGGAATCAGCTAACAGAATACACAGCGTTAAACGAATTATCCTGACCTCCAGTGTTGTTGCCATATACGGGGACTATGTCGATATGCAAAGCACCGAACAAGGTGTTTTTACAGAAGCACATTGGAATACGACATCCTCCGTCGGTCATCAGCCTTATTCCTACTCAAAAACGCTGGCAGAACAGGAGGCTATTAAAATACATGAAGCTCAATCTCGCTGGGACATGGTCACCGTTAACCCTGGGTTGGTATTAGGCCCATCGTTAGCCAAAGCGTCAGATTCAACAAGCTTATCAACCATGCTGGAATTGATGGATGGGACTTTACGCACGGGAGCCCCTGATCTTCGCTTCCCTCTTGTGGACGTACGGGATGTCGCTATTGCACATATTAATGCGGCGACTACGGAAAAAGCTCTGGGTCGTCATATCCTTGTTGCTGGTTCTCAGTCTATGTTAGAAATGGCAAACATCATTCGCAAAAAATACGGCTCAAAATATGGGGTTCCTCGCTGGCAAGTGCCTAAACCTATCGTTTGGCTAGTAGGGCCATTTATGGGAATCACCCGAGATTTTGTTGCCAATAATGTCAGTCATGCGATTGAATTTGATAATCAACGAGCCAAAAAAGAACTCTCCGTACAATTTCGCCCCATTGCTGAAACCGTTCTAGATCATGCCGATCAAATTATTTCCGATGGTTTGGTTTAATACTATTAAAATAGATGACCAATACCTGATCCTGCCCCCGTAATTGCTGCAACTTTACTATTAAGGTTTTTCACGCGTCATCTCCAAAACCCAAGTTATCTAAGAATGCTTTATATAAATCGGCAGTTCGAACAGGCACTTCTACCATAGGCATATGCCCAACACCTGAAAAAATCGTTATTTTAATATTGTCGACTCCTGCCTCCCATACATCTGTGCTACTCACATGAAGAATGCGATCTTCTTTCCCCCATAACAACAACACTGGCGACACAATATTATTCAGTTCATCATCCAACATATCTTGATGATGAAAATCGCTAAATATCCGTTTTAATTGCTCTCGTCGACTTTGATATTTTTCATTCACCGCCCCTAAAACAAAATCAGGCAACCAAGGCGGCTGAGCCATTGTCATAGCATAAAACTCATCAAACTCAGACCGACTATGTATTTCAAATGGATTGCGCCCCTGAGATAACATGTTGTCCATATCACTTAATTCTGGTGACTGTACGCCTGCTGGGTCAATAAGCAACGATGACAGAATCCGGTCTGGATAATCTTTTGCTAAATGTGCTGCAATAAAACCGCCCATTGAATTTCCGACAACATGTACCTTCTCCACACCCATCACATCCAGCAATTCAATTAGCCGACTAACCTGCTCTGGAATACGGTAGCCCCATTGACGATCAAACCCTGTATCGCCATGTCCCGCCATATCAGGAATAATAACGTTATAATCATCCACAAAATGACGAGCAAAACGCGGCCAAACATCTTTATCCGCACTGTAGCCATGAAGCATCAACAGTGTTTCTTTTTCCGGGTCATACT
>CAJXZM010000041.1 GCA_913063125.1 uncultured Gammaproteobacteria bacterium
AATCTTGGCGATGATTTTTTTGAAAACCCCTGGGTAGAAAAGCAAGCCAGCACCGAACTCAGAGATGGCTTAGGTCCTTTGTTTAACAACAATGCCTGCCAAGACTGCCACATTCGTGATGGCCGCGGACACGCACCTAATGTCTCAGCAACAGAAGATGGCACAAACTTTTCTAGTATGCTAATCCGAGCTTCCCGTAGCATTATCAGCGACGCAGATTTACAGGCTATGCAGAACGGCACCCTGGCCAATGTCGGCGATACCAGTGTCGGCGGTCAGTTGCAACAAAGTGCAATTTTTGCTATCGAAAAAGAAACCAATCTACGAGTGAGCTATACCCCCGTAACTATCACCTTTGACGATGGCCACACCGTTGAACTCCGCAAACCACAATGGCACCTAACAAGTAACTATGCGAGCCAAGGTTACGACTTTAACGCAGACACCGTGTTTTCCGCCCGAGTTGCCCCGCCAATGATAGGCCTAGGGTTACTGGCGCTTATCCCTGAAGCGGACATCCTCGCTAATGAAGACATCAATGATAGCGATCAAAATGCTATCTCAGGTAAAGCAAACCGTGTAAAGAATCACGTTAACGGCCAAGTAGAACTGGGTCGATTTGGCTGGAAAGCAGGCCAGCCTACCCTTCGACAACAAGCAGCAGGCGCCTTTAATGGGGATATGGGGCTCACCACCGAAATTTTTCTAGATGAAAATTGCTTACTGCATCAAGACGACTGCTTAGTGTCCCCCAACGGAAATGGTGACAGCTCAAGTGATTATAACTTTGAAGTCTCTTCTGCCGTACTGGATCTCATCGAACTTTATTCCCATAATCTAGCCGTGCCTGTTCGCCGAAATGCCTATGGTGAGGATGTACAAAAAGGAAAGGCTTTATTTGCACAAGCCGGATGCAATAGCTGTCATGTTGAAAGCTATCAAACAGGAAATAGCGAAGAACATCCTGAATTATCAAATCAAACCATTTTCCCTTACAGCGATTTGTTATTGCATGACATGGGCGAAGACTTAGCGGATTTCACCGTCGACAATGTAAGTGTCTCTGACACCGTATTGGTTGAGTATCAAGCTAACGCAAAAGAATGGCGCACACCGGCTCTTTGGGGTTTGGGGTTAACTCATACCGTTGATCCAGAGGCGACGTTTTTACACGATGGGCGTGCTCGCACTATCATGGAAGCGATTCTTTGGCATGGTGGTGAGGCACAGAGTGCAAAAAATGCGGTGCTAGGTTTTGACAATGAAGAACGTAATTCGCTGATAGAATTTCTATCAGACTTGTAGCGTCGTATCCTTGTAGCACCCCATCAATAAAAAAGGGGCTATATACTTTCGTATATAACCCCTTTTCTAATTTTCTGTTAACACTATTTCTATTACTCTTTAATAGGTTACGTCGCTCGTTTTGACCATAAGTACCCTAGCGGCATTAACGATAACAGTAAGGTTTGTAACAGAATTGACTCCAGTGTTGGGAATACACCAATCCACGTATTACCTGTTTGAACAGCTGAACTGGGTTGATAACTTTCTACTAACTTATTGCCACCGGCAAGCACCTCGTCAACCAAAGCACTCGCAGTTTCTTCAGCAGACAATTTTTCAACAGAAAATATCATACTCATAAAAAATAGCATGCATGTGGTAATTAGTTTTACTTTCATCATATTTCCTTTAAATATTCTAACGGCCTGTTGTCATTGCGAGAAACCGCTTAACCATAATGGTGAACAATTTATTTTCTTCTTTCTTTCCATATTGCACGTCTAGATATGCACAGATAATTGTGCCAATAGCATCCTTATGAGCTGGAAACTGTTCAGACAAACGCTGACAATATACGGACGGGCATTCTCCAATCCCTTGTTCACAGCCTCTTTTCCCCATTTCGGTGGCAAAGCGTTGATAACTTAACTGCAAAGGATCTTCTCTTCGACGTTTTAATAGCTCGCTCATTAACATATAGAAAACCATCAGTAGGAATATCGTCACTCCCGTCATCAACAACATTCGCCCAACAGTTCCTCGCATCAGGCCAATACTATCCAACGTATCCAATTGTTTTTTTGCATCGAATTTCACTACCCACATTTCAATATTTTGAAGCCATGAGCAGAACCACTCTCCTTCACATAATGATGAGGTTTCTTTTTTGTCCTTCTTTTTCTTAGTAATCTGCGTGTTTTTTTGTTTCTGTTGTTCGGTTTGAGGCGCTGTTTCAGGTTTTTTCTGGGCAGGTACAGTGGCCGTACTCACCACATCCATAGGGTCTATTCGAGACCAACCGCTATTACCCGTCCATACTTCTAACCAGGCATGAGCGTGCCCCTGCTTAACAACTATAAAATTTGTGAGTGCTATTACATTTCCGCCGCGATACCCTGTAACCAGTCGCGCCGGTATACCTGCGGCTCGCATTAACATGACAAAACTGCCCGCCAGATATTCTGATCCACCGAATTTTTCATCAAAAAGAAACGTGTCTAGGTTATTTGGGCCGACATCAATATTGTTCAACAAGCTATGTTGCAACCCAGCCTCATAATACCAGCGTGTCGCAGCCGCAATGCGATCATCAACCGACACATTTTCTGTTGCAATTCGCTGTCCTAATGTGGTTATTCTGGGGTTGGTATTGTCTGGAATATTCAACGCTCGATCTTTTTGTGATTCTAACAGCGGTTGAGTACCTTGATACTTCAAATAGCTTTTCATTTCATATTCGAACTCCCGGCTTAATGGACGAATACTCAACAACTGATAGTTCTTTGACAAAACTGTCTCTGGTGCAGTTTTAAAAGGTGCGTCCAACCCATATAGCCAATGACCATCGTGAGGCGAAACGCGCACCTTATAACTAACCATATCCTCCCCGTTCGTAATGGCACTTTGAAAGGCCTGCTTACCCTTCAGTGCATTGTGCATAATATTCCGACGTCTATCCCAACCTTCAGCCAGTTGCCATCGCTCACCATCGTAATCCCAAAATACTGCACCCCGCCAATATAGACGGCTTTTACTGGGTATTGTCCCCTCAAACTCGGCAATTAACACAGGAGCATCTGATTTTTGTAATTTGCTGACCTGGCCAACCTCTAATGTTCCACTAATAGCGGGTGTTCTGGTTTTTTCCAAAATCATTTTGACTGGCATACCCATGGCGATACCAACATCCCATAATGGACCTGGAACCCTGGGTAACATAAAAAACAATATAGCCGCAAAGGGTAAAGAAATAGAAAAATAAAACGCGCTACGTCGAACCAGCATTCCGATAGCACGTTTTGCATCAGAGCTTTGCAATATCATGACATTGAGTAACAGCAACCACACAACGACTAACAAATGAAGCATCTGCCATAAACTAATACCAAACAAAGCATTAAGCGCAGTAACAATACAAACCGCTAACATTAATAACCAACTGTCTCGAGCCCCTGCCATCTCGCTGCTTTTCAGCCAAAGCAAACCACAGATAAATGCCATAATGGCATCACCGCCAAACCAGGAGTCAAAACTGATAACAATCGTCGCCACCAACATCACTAACAAACCAATTGTGGTAACTTTTCGCCATTTCCCCCGGGGAATCAGGTGTAGTAATACAGGTAAAATACACACCAGACTTACTTGAACAGGTAATCTAACAATGGCCGGCAAGGTTGCTAGTGCTAACAGTACAAATACCGCTGCAACACTCGAAAACCAAAAACCACTAAAAGAATAATCCTGCTTTAATGAGGGTTTCATTATCGCTCCTGCTTTGCCAACGCAAGCAACCGAAGACCTTCGACATGATGTTCCCTACCTGAACCCGGCAATAAAGTCTCTGCGCCAATCCGTATTCCGTAATGAGCACCAAGGGCATCACATTCAACAACCCAGCGCGTTAGCTGTTCAATTTTTTCTTCAAATGTAGATACCCTAACATTTTTATCATTAAGCCACGTTGTTTTCTGACGCTCATGGCCCTCAAAAGTTTTTATTAGTATCTGATCCGTCCGAGCCATTGATTTCCAGTCCATCCGACGAGTATTATCTCCCGTTTGATATGCCCTTACACCCGACAAATCATCAAGAGATTGCTCATCAGCATCCAACTGATGGGTATCCGGTAAGCTCTGCGTACCATTGGGTTTAGGGTAAACCAGACACGAGGGAACTTCCGGGGCCTCCATACTTGCGCACCACAAACCAAAAGGCCAGCTCGACACAACCGACGCGGCTTTTGGCACAAACCAACCGCGCTTTTCCATCGTTAATGTTAAAGTGAGCCATTGGCGCTCACCGCTATTGAGCTGCATCAAACGCGTTTTCTGCTTATCTTTTTGACCTACCACTTTACAACCCAACTCAACGTGCTCACGACCTTCAGCTGCCTCCAGCAACAATTGGAAATCTGAATCGCCACCCGCAAAACACGGCTCAATACGCCATTGTTTACACGTCAAACCAGATAGATTTTTTAACGTTAACCAAGCAGCAAGCAACCATACGCCTAACAATAAACAAGCGAGCATAAACACAACATTGTTGTTGTAGTTTGTTGCTAATAGAAAGGCAACAAGGCTCACCAACAACCAACCAATACCTTCAGGCGTCAATGCAAGCCTTAGATTGCTACCCACCATATTCATGGTATCGCTACGTTTTCAATCAGGGTATGACCCGCCCTGCTTGGGTTCATGCCATCATCTTTAAAACGTAATCGATGGCCAACAACAGCAGCCAATACACTCTGGACGTGAACAGGCAAGACATACGACACCCCCTCCATCCAAGCCCAGGTTTTTGCGCTACGAATCAGAGCCAGCCCGGCTCTAGGAGAAAGTCCGTATTGAAATATGTCAGTACAACGCGTGTAATCCACCAACGCATGTATGTATGTACCGATATAACGAGTCACTGACATCAACGTCTAATACCTGTTTTTGCCATCGAAATATATCGTCTTCTGACACCTTCGCTTGCAATTCAGCCAACATTACCCGGCGATCTTTCCCGGCATACAACGCTAACTCTGAATCTTTCGTTGGATAACCTAACTCCAGCCGCATTAAAAACCGATCTAATTGCGCTTCCGGTAAAGGAAATGTTCCAAATTGATCTTGGGGGTTTTGTGTTGCGATGACAAAAAATGGCGAAGGTAACGCCCTTGTTTTACCATCAATAGAAACCTGATGTTCCTCCATTGCCTCCAGTAATGCACTTTGTGTTTTAGGCGTCGCTCGATTTATTTCATCAGCCAACATGACCTGGTTAAAAATGGGGCCGGGTTGAAATTCAAACTCACCTTTATCCCGAAGAAACACCGAACACCCTAAAATATCACTCGGCAATAAATCATTGGTGAACTGCATTCGCTGAAACTGTAAACCAAAGACACGTGCTAACGCATGAGCCATCACCGTTTTACCGGTTCCTGGTTCATCTTCTATGAGTAAATGTCCATCCGACAACAAACAACAAACCGCTAAACGCAGCTGATGACTTTTTCCAAAAATAATAGTTTCTAATTGATCAAGCACAGAAGAAATACCAGGCCGTCTGGAACCATCACTCGATACATCATTAAATTTTGATTTTACACTGAGCATAAGAGCCTCAATAATTACAGCACCTTACATACAACGATGCTGCCACAGGAAAATTAGGAAATATTAGTGCAGACCATAAAACATTACAGCCTGCACTAAGGGGTACTAAAGAGTATTCAAGAATGTAAGAATTGCAGCCCGATCCTCCGCATCATATTGCTTGTAGATCTCTTTGGATTGCCCTGCTTCTCCACCGTGCCACAAAATGGCTTCCTGGATATTCCTAGCACGACCATCATGGAGGAAGTTCGTATGACCGTTCACCATTTCTATTCGACCAATACCCCACAACGGTTGAGTACGCCACTCTGTTCTGCTCGCATCAAAATCAGGACGCCCTATCAAACCTTCCCCCATATCATGGAGTAGCAAATCCGTGTAAGGGTGGATAAGCTGATTTTCCAACCTAGCAATTTCCGTTTCGCCAGTAGTAATATTGGTTTTATGGCAACCTATACAACCGGCTTCCGCAAACAATGATTCGCCTTTTAATGCAACAGGATTATCAACATCACGCCGATAAACAACACCTAATGTCTGCAAATAGGATGTCACATCCGTTAGTTGCGCAGGTGTCATTTCAAAGTCATCACTCTGCACCGCTTGCAAACAATCCGTTTGTTCAGGCTCACAGTTTTGTCTCGCTTTATGATCTTTTTGCTGATCATCGTAGCGATAAAAGAATAGTGGATTATTCATACCAAGATCAAAGTACGCAGCTTCTGCTGATTGTTGGCGTACGTCAAAAGAATTCGCTTTCCAACCAAAACGCCCTATCGCATTACCACCCCGCTCTAAATCCCACACTGTGTTAACACGACCAGAAATACCATCACCATCTTTATCATCAGGATCTGCCCACGCCAAAAGGTCCTCTTCCTTAATGGCCTCAAGCAGGCCTAAACCAAACACCTGAGGACCAAGACGCATTTCATACATCGTATCGTCTGGCAGTGGCCCATAGGCTAAATTCTTAATGATGAACTCTGGTTTACGAAGGCTGTAAGTCTCTCCACCCTGCAGCACTCCGGTCTCAGCCTCTACCCACTTAACACGAACATGAGCTTCTGGCTTAACGCCAGCAACGGATTTATCACTAAGCTGATGGCCGTACCCCGGAGGTGAAAGCGATGCTCCATGAGGGCCTTTCCCTGGAATCGACACCCGAACAAAACCTTCCATTATTGGTTCATGCTCATTTTTTGGTGGCGCACCACGACCATCAGCAGCATGGCAAGCTTCACAAAATGTTGCATTATAATGAGGTCCCAACCCATCATTATTGCTTGAAAAACCAGGCGCTAAAGCAGGTCGTAACTCTCTTTCAAAAAAGCCATCCCCGCGATCAAAAGCGGCTGATTGCCCCCAACCCATATTGGGTATCTCTTGCGCAAAGGACTCTCCACTCGTCGAGTGAAAATGTGTCGTATCGCCACCGGTTAAGCTTTTAGGGTTTTCTTTATCAAGGTACCCCATAGCGTTCGGGTTTTCATACGCATTGTATGGTGCCCAAACCGTTTTATACGCTTGAGCCCCAAGAGCAGTTGTCGAAACGGCTAAAACAGCCAGACCCACTTTCAAAAATAACGAGCTGCCTTTTTTATTCGATGTATTACTCATTCATCTTCCCCTTAGCTTGCCATTGAGGCTTTAGCCGAAACAGAAGCGCCGTCACCAATACGTTGCTCTTGATTTCGCGTTAAATACAGGCGAAGAGCTCCAAGGAAAACGAACATAAATGCTAACCAGCCCATATAACCAACAAGCAGTGTGCTGTAAGTACTTTCGGTCTCAATCCAAACACTGAAAAAGAAATAGGCATACCAAGAACCACCAGCGAACACAGGCCCTAACCACATCGATATTTTTCGGTTTTGCATAGCAAAGGCATTTGCCACAATCACACTAAAAATAGTAATTCGCATTAAAAATTCTGGGTTATCGGTCCAGTAAACAAAGTTATCAACGTGATAGTAATAAATCAATGTTGTCACTTCTGTAACAACCGCTAACACCATCCCAATGCGCAAAATGGTATAGACAATATGCATCATACGATTTTCAGCAGTCTCAGTACCGCCCTTCGCCACCATGTAAAAGTAGTTTGTCATCGCGATAGTTGAAACACCCAAACACAAACCCACAGCATACGTTCGGATAAGATTGGTAAGGTAGTACAGCTCTATCTCGTTCATAGTAAATCCTCTTCAAAAATAACATTTTGATTTCTAATCAAAGGTAAATTGTTGATTCGATTGCAGCACGTTCGTGAGTATCAAACTAATTAGAGTGATGTTTATCAAAAATTATGCAGAGGGGGTTATCAATTTAAAGATGTGACAAACAACCACACCCCCCACGGGCGCTGGCAACTGACCTACAAATTTCACGCGAATACTAACAATAATGATTCGCATTTGCAACAATGGAAAATCATACCCACTGTAGAGCTACAACAGCAAAGCTATAAAAATAGGGAGAGGGAGAAAAGGAATTAATTGCGGCCTGTTAATCATCACACCCACAACAGCAAAGCTAATTATTTTATCTCCCCCAAATTTACTTCTACACTGATTATAAGGTAGAGAAAGTTAATTTAGGGAGAGATAGGGAAATGGCTAAAACTTGCACATGGCTTTTGGTTGTCAAAAAAGCATCAAAACTATATGGGAATTATGCTTGCTGCCTGGCCTTTCTATTTCAAAGCCCGGTCGTTTTAGGTCTTGCTACAACAGCCATATTTATACACGGTGTGGCACTTTATTTTGGGCACATAACGGACGCCTAACAACTACTTGATAATAATTTTACCAACCATTCCTGCTTCGCTATGCCCCGCTATACTACAATGCAAATCTGAAAAAACACCCGCCTTAACAGGTACAAACCACCATTCCGCTTTATGGCCTGGGTAAATTTCAATTTCATTTATACTGCCTTTTACCTCAGCCATTGGTTTTCCATTACCATCATTAATTTGAACTTTACGCGTATAGACTGCCTGTGCAAGACCGGGCGAGGTGAAATAATGTTTAGTATTCCCTTTATTCTCAAGGATAAGTTTATATAACTTTCCTGCTTCAAGCTCGATCAAGGAAGGGGTAAAACTCATCGCGTTTTCCTTGTCCCCAAGAGCAACGCTGATTTCAATCGGCTTTTGTTTGGAAAGGTCGGCGGCAACCACCGAAGAAACCGGGACGACCAAAACACAAATTATTGTTACAAATCTTAAAAAAATCTTCATTTATTTACCTCTAGATTGATGACTCAATTTATAGCGCCTTATTATGCGGCGAAATGCTATCAATAATGATAATCACTTGCAACACCAAAAATTAACCACACCATTATGTGCAATATATATTGTCTCACAGCTATTTTTATATGATAATGATTCTCATTACTAACAAGGCAGCAATCATGAACGCAAAAACCAAAACTGAGATGAAATCAGAAAAATCAGAACCTGTTGTTACATTAACGTCCCCAAAAGCACACCATAAAATATTTGAACAATTGGCTAGCCTCTATTGTGATCTATTTAATCACGACGGTTTTGGAGACATTCGTATCGAAATGCGCATTCTTCGTCGAAACCAAAAAGAAGTTATCATTCATTGCGGCAAACAATATCGATACGTACTAGATTGCGACCAAGCTTTAGCAAATGAATCTGCTATAAAACACCTGCTTAAACGGGATTTGCTTGGATAATAGCCAAGCAGGGCCGGGCAGCAAAACTCAGGGTTCATATTTTCACAAAACCACCACCATTAACAACCGGGTTCTACCAAGCCCACCAACACCGGTACATTTGGCTGTCCGCACAAGCTTTTGTAGCTTCGTATCATGCCACTTATTAATCAGTAGCATGCAAAACCTGGATTGCGACAATTCCAACTAGATTAACCAGCGATACCCAGTCCATCTGATTTTGACGGCAAACACATATTCCTATCCCTGAAATTAAAGCCATAGCAAATCAGCATTCACACATAGAGCCATAAATAGAAGCCTACAAATGGACATTTTCCTTTTTGTTAGATACATGAAGTTGCATTTAGGCCACTAGCAATACCAGCGACAACCGACGCAGACAATATCTTCTGCTTACACCAAAATATCTTTGCCCCCCCAACGCTGTTGAGTTAACAAATAAAACTTTTAAATGCAAAAGGTTATGGCGGATAATTCACAGCATGTCCTCGCAAAACAGAGATGGCAAGATCACGATCAAAAACCAGCCACAATCAAAAGCCGCCTGATAGTAGCGAGCCCTAACAACCTGGCTACTTTAATCAATTTATGTCGTTAATTTCGCAATATTTAAGTGACAACAAAAAGTTTACAACCAAATATTTTTCGAGAGAAAGGAAATTACCACTACTTTTTTAATCACGTTTATACTCTCTCTTGCTTCGGGCGGAAAAAATCAAGGAGTAGATGGCCAGCTTTGTGCGCAATGCCAAGCGTAGCGGAACCTGGAGTAAGGTTGATACTGTTCATCGCAGTACCATTACGCAAGCCAGGAGAAAATTAAAATGGCAATTGTTTGAAGACTTATTCTATCGCGCAGTGATACCGGCATATGAAATATTCCCGAATCGTGATGAATATTTATGGGAAGGAATGAGCGTTGTTGCTTTTTAACGGTTCAAAATATCAGTTACCAGACAGTACTAAAATCAGAGAACACTTCGATCCTTCAAGCGGCTTAGGGAAAGTAAATAATAGCCGAGGCCATTACCCTCAGTGTTTGGTATCTACTGCTTATGATGTTTTCAGGAGGATGCCAATGTGCGCTCAATCACTGCATACAATCAAGCAAGTGAGCGTAAAGAAGCTTGTGATCTTATAGAAAAGATCCAGCCAAGAAGTATACTTTTATTCGATCGAGGCTACCCAAGCTATGATTTTATTCATCAATTAGATTCTCACTACCAAGGCTATTATTCAATCGATGTCCAACAACAAGCACTTTCTCTGCATTGAGAGCATTTGTGAAAAGCAAAAAACAAGACGGGATTATTGAAATAGTGGCACCGAGTAGTTTTAGAGGAAAGTACGGTGCCGAGGCATTCAAATGTGCTCCCGCAATCAAGCTGAGAGCCGTTAAATGGACTGCTCCTGATGGTACTAAATCGATGTTGGTTACCAAGTTACTGAATACAAAAAAATATACTAGAGAAAAAGTGATTGCATTATATTTTAAGCGTTGATCTGTTGAAACCCACTATCGTGATGAAAAAGTGTCACTTAACATAGAGCGTTTTCATTCAAAGAGTGTTAATGGTGTAAACAGTAAGTATTTACTATTCTGATTGTCGCCGTCATTGCTAGAACATTGACTGTAGTTTCATGTGTACCGGAAAAAGAGAAAAAGGCGATTGCGGAGCCACAATTTAAACATTCTGCAATGGCGCTGGGCGCGGATATTTTCGTGCTCTACCCCGAGAATCCGGCAAATGCTATTCGCATTCTACACGAACTTGTAATCGAGATTAAGCGGGTCAAATACCACCACCCAATTGAACCGCGGTTGTCTCACCCCATAGCTTCCAAGACACCCGTTAATAAATGGTGTGATGCGAAGCTACAGAAACTAAAGGGGCGGCTTAACGCAACAGCATTCCGCCTCCCAAGCAATCCATAGCCTGCCTACCTTTACCCAATACAGGTTAATGATGGGCAGTCACACAAAATCATCTACAGCCTCAAACAGATGGCCACTGAGCTTTCCATTTTTTCACGCGCACTTATGAGTACTCAGGTAAAATACCCTAACTCTACAGCAATGCTAATTCGTTCGTATCAAAAGCTTCCCCATCAAAAAAATCAAAAAATTCCACCCGATAAACTTGGGACGCAAACCAGTTCTCAATAACGATCTCATCAGTCTCTGTATTTTTAAACCTTACGACCAGATGATCGCCATCTCTATACGCATCAACATCATCTAACATGATTCCTTCACCGAACAAAATACGATCCGCCACTGGGCTTGCAGCAATCTTGTTATAGGTTTTGTTTCGTGACGTGTACGTATAATTAACGGCACCAAAGTCATTAATCACGTCCAGGCCATCACCTGCATTAAATACGTAAGTGTCCGCACCAGCCCACCCTTCGAGCCGGTCACCCCCTTTTCCACCCACATAAGTATTCACACCAGAAAATCGTGCAGCATGACCAAATTTCCCCATTACAACTTGCTTAACAGAAATGATGTCATCACCAATACCACCATACAGATTGTTAGTATCGCCAAATTCAAGGGATATACTGTCATTTCCTGCTTCGCCATATACCGTATCGTTACCGATACCAGCAATAACTATATCGTCACCTGGCCCAGCATTGATTACATCATCTCCATCACCAGCATTAATCGTGTCACCACCAGCTCCAGAGTCAATTAAATCAGAACCTAAACCCGTCTCTACCTGGTCATCACCCTCACCAGCATTAACAAGGTCATTTCCCCGGCCTGTAGTTATATCATCATTTCCAGACCCGCCGTATACTGAGTTATTTCCACTCCCCGCATGCACAACATCATCACCTAAACCGCCAACTATATAATCATCCCCTGTACCCAATGCGATATAGTCATCTCCTGCACCAGCATCCAATATAATATTCCCAACTGCTGCAGTAATAACATCATTACCCTCCAGCGTATTAATTGTTAAATCTTCCCCCCACCCTGAAACTACATCATCGCCAACACTCACCTGATTGGCAATGACAAGCTTGGCAATGTCACTTGTGCCTATTGTTTCATTGTCAAAAAATTCAAATACTTCCACCCGATAAGCCTTAGATAGAAACCAGTTCTCAATAACAATTTCATCACTTTCTCTGTTTTTAAAACGAACTACCAGGTGATCTTCATCTCGATATGCATCAATATCACCCACAAACACCCCGTCACCAAACTGAACCCGATCTAACACCAAGCTTTCGGCAATACCTTTGTAAGTTTTTCCTCGAAAATTATAGCTATACTCAACGGCGCCAAAGTCATTAATTACATCACGACCATCACCTATATTAAACACATAGGTATCTGCGCTCGCCCATCCCTCTAGGCGATCATCACCCGCCCCCCCTGAAAAAATATTCTCTCCCTTAAAACGCTCTGCATGGCCATTTGCCCCCAAGATAGATCGAGTAACAATAATAGTGTCCTCACCGGTTCCTCCATACAGTTTATTAACACCTCCGTATTCCAAAGTGATACTGTCACTCCCTTCTTCGCCGTACACCTCATTATCGCCGCCCTCTACATTAACCTCATCATTACCCTGCCCGGCATAGATTATATTATTCCCTGAATCAGACACTATCGAGTCATCCCCCTCTAACGTAAAGACAGTAATCGCCCCCCCATCATAACCAGCCATATCCAAGCTCAACCAATAGTCAGATAAGCTGACATACTCTCCACTTTCAGTTCCAATCACATCTATATTTTCAAGATACAATTCAACAAATTTTTTCTTATGGACTTCTGTTACAGTGTTTAGCCCTCGTAGCGCCCGAACGAATCTATCAAAAACCATATAGTTTTCATTAATATTCGATTCAAAAATAATTCTGCGACGAATTTCTTTAGCAACTAACGAAAAATCGCTATTCAAGTCGCCCGTGTTTTCGTCATACTCAAATGTAATAAATCCCTCAAAAAGATCTTTAAAAAACACCTGAGACGATAACTGATAGTGAACGGCATCAAGAAGATTAATATAGTGCTGGGATATTGCTTTCCACGCCCTGTCTCCAAACTTCTTGCCAACCAATAAGCCTGGGGTATCCCAAAATTTTTCAAGTACTGCCAACCCACGCGAATCTTCCTCAGCAACACCTGCCCACGCATATAATACTTCCTTTAACAAAACATCCCTTTGCTCCACATCTGAGTCAAGATATTCATGAACCCGGCTATACAATTCCCCATACTGATCCACCACCAAAGCCTGATGTAGCGACCGCACATTACCAACACCTATTGCATTCGGTAAAAGATAAATATCAGGAGAAACAGGCAGCTTAACAAAATCAACATTCCCATCGAACCAAACATCCTCTATTAACCCTTCAGTTCCATCACTGTAACGAAACATTCCCACTAATCGATGGTCATTCCCTTGGAAATCAATATTTACAGCCTGATCATATTCAAGACCAATTGCTTCAATCCCAAGGCTAACAAGGCTATGCATTTCGAAATCCTGATTAATACCATCTGGAAATGAATCTATCCAAACCTCAAGATCATAAAACACTGAATCATAAGACGATATTAAATTATCCAAGTCATCGTCGAACTCCCTTAATGCAACAAATCCATTCTCAGCTTTTTCACCATTAGCAAGCAAAGTATTATCGCCAAATATTTCTCTTCCGCTCGAAATAATGCCATCACCATCCCGATCAAGGGCCAACAATCCTGCAGATCTTTCAATCCACCCCGTCCTTTCTTTTAAACCATCAGCATTGTGATCAAAATATATTTCACGACCAACACTATATGTTTCAATATGGTTTTGAACGGGGTACAAATTTAGAACCAATGGCGAATTAGGAATCACCCCTCCCTTTCCATCCGTAGGCCCTCCAGATGGAAAATCTGGCTCAGGGATACTAGGGGGCTCGTTACCTTGCGAGCAATATCCCATTTTTTCACCTACGTTATTACACCCCTTTTTCCTATTCTCATCAATAGCATCCAGCTCCTTCGCCAAAGCCATGCAAATCTTATAAGGTGAACCGGGCGCATACTGCGGCTTCCTCTTCAACCCCTTTGCGTATAGTTTGGCAAAAAACTCTACTTTTTTAACATCATTACAATTTCTTGTTCGGTCACTTGCTGAAGCCGAACCGACAAAACAAAAACCCAAGAGTAAAATAATCGAAATTAGTTTTGTTCCAAATCTTGTATTTCTCACTTAAGAATCCCTCTCAAATATAATCATAGAAAAAACTATAACATTTCCCCCGCCCAGCCTCAACAATAATGATTATCATTACCATTAAACCAATCCAATTTTATCGACAGCACTGGTTTCACTACCATCTTTCATTTGCGACATGACACAAGACCAAAAGGAAAAGAAATCCACCACCCAAATGTTAATACGAATCACTTGCATTTATAAAAAATATCGTTATAGTTGCCCTACTCTTGCGAAACCGGGCAACATAAACTAGCAATTTTCATAGAAGCACAACCCGGCAACGAAGAATACAGAAGGCGCTGCTCCTGTGGGTGGAGATCGCTAAAACACCTATTTAACCGATACACTCATATCCCGGAGTAACAAATGAAAAAGCTAAACCGAAAAAACTTGCTCAATCGTTTTCGCAACATTGATATAAATGCTATTCAAGACGAAGATTTACGCAACAAGGCGCGCAAACTTAAATCAAAACAAACTGGTTTTACATTACTAGAGCTTTTAGTTGTTGTTGGAATTCTGGCGACTATCGCGGGTACAGCAACTATTGCACTGCAAGATACTGATGCGCGCGCTGCTGCTGCTGCTCATGTTGCAATGATGGACGAAATGAACAAAGGCATTCGCACATATCGTGTATTAAACCGCGGTGTATTTCCGAATGGATTTGATTCATTGCTAGAAGTTGATGATACCGCACTTGCAAACCCTGACCTTCTCTCAATCCTTGCTATTGAAGACGTTGAAGTTGACACAATTACCGCCGATCAACTCAGCGAGCTAGCCACAGTTGGCCTATCATCTTTCAACTACGTTGCACTTGACCAAAACCCTGCAGACTTCGGTGATTGTGGTGCAACAACTTCAGTTAAAAATCTTATCAACAGCCGAAACAACGCCGTTGTAGCTGGTAACATTTTCTTATCAGCAAATGGTAACGGATGTGGTATACGCATTGACTTTACAGGTGATGCTGACAACAACCTAACTGCAGACGATCCAGGCTACTTGGTTACCTCTCAAGCAGCAGGTGCTGACCCAGCAACTACTGCGTTAGGCTCAGCTTTAACAGCAGATCTACCCGTTGCAATATGGACAGGTGGAGCAGAACGAATCACAGGCCAAGCACAAGCAGGTGCCTACAATGCTTCTGGAAACTCAGTCTTTTTAGCCACGGGTATTGGCCCAGCGTCAAGCTTGTTTGCTGCTAACGAGATTGGTGGAATGACCTCAGTACCGGTATATCGTCATGTTGCCAAAGACGAGTATAACCGCTTTATCGCCATATGGGATGTAGGTACTTATGACGGTACAGCAGAAATCGTAATGGGCGGAACAGCAGCTCTAGTAACAATTGTTGATGGCGCTGGTGACACAAAAGAAGAAGAGTTGGGTGAGTGGGACGGAAGTCGTAACACAATCTAATTACGTAACTAACATTATTGCGTAGCGTGTTGGCCATACCCGAAGCTGGCCAACAAAAGGCCGCCGCCACCTTGTGACGGCGGCCTTTCTTTTAACGAATTTATTGGAATCAAACTACACATCAATTTTAGGTTTTGTAATCAAGAAATTAACATTACGCCTTTCAACTCAAAAGAATACACCCTTTTTATGCCACTACTATTTCGATGCAATAAAGCTATAAACTTATCCTCTGGATTTTCCCTACTAGAACTACTAATAGTAGTAAGTATTTTGGCGACCATTGCATTTACCAGCAGCCTGGCTTTTACCGACATTGATAAAAGTCAACAAGAACTAATGACTCGCACAGAACTAACAGAGCTTTCCAGCGCAATACGCCAACTCCACGAAGACACTGGTTTTTGGCTAAGAACAGGGAGCGTTGAAGTAAATATTAACAGAATACCGACCCATGATGTTGCTTATAACTGGGAGGTACTTGCTAAACCCAACGGTTTAAATGTATGGGATCCAGTATCACAGCGTGGCTGGCGCGGCCCCTACATCGACAAAGTATTAGATGCAGCCGTTATCACAAATGGAGAGGCACTAAGCATAGACGGATCAAACTCAGGAGATAACGGTGACTATAACAACCCCACTTGCGATAGCGGTGTTACGTCACCCTGCCCTGAGAATGTTGTCTTACTCGATCCCTTCGGAAACCCCTATGTGCTGCTCAACATTGACGTTAATGACGACGTTGATATTACCGTTAACCGAAACGTCATTGTTAGCTCTGGTTTTAATGGGAAATTTGAGTCACTACCAATAACAGGTAGCGGGGAGACACGTTATTCAACCCTTTGCTTGGAGCTGCCTAATAACAATGCCTACCAAGATAATGAAAATAACAATAGCCAAGACGACATTGCGATTTGCCCTTAGATTTATGCAACCAATTTTCGTTATAACTACCTTTCAGGATATCAACATGAAAACACACTTATTGAGAAACATAACATTCCAGCTATTAGGGTTATTTTTCATCGCAACCTACAGTGTAAATTCCAATTCTGCCGAACAACTCATACAGCAAGAGTTCAAACTACCAGGCTCCTACCAATCAATTAATTTACATAATTTTGTAAAAGAAAATCGAAAATCTTATGGTGGAAAAATATCTATCGTTCCTCCACAAAAAGTGTCCTTCTCCGGAATTTTAAAGGCGTCACCAGAAAAAAAATCTACTGGTTATCTATATACAGCACTAAAGGTAATGGAAGTCTCCCCTCTACCAACCATAGAGTACCAAATGTTTATCGGTGCCCCGGATTATAAAGACACGGTTATCTCAGTTTATGTTGATAACACACTTGCGGATGCAATCCAGAAGCAACTTCCAACCGAAACCCAAGCAACTTGGTTTGGTTACCATATTTATACCTATTCACGTGGCCCTGCCATCGTGATTGACAATGTTGTTGTTGATAAACCAAAAAAGTAATTTCAGACCATCATGTTGAACAAAGAGGAAATTAGCGCGATGCATTCGAAACAACGGGGGTTTTCGTTAATAGAACTACTGATTGTATTAGGGCTAATGGCAACCGCAGCAACATTGGCACTAAGTTCGGTTGGAAATAAAGACAATCAAAATCGATTTATTGAAACACGAGGAAAATTGGAAATAATACATAATGCCATTGTTGGTGAAACGATAAAATCCGTAAAAATAGAACAACAAATAGCATTTGATTATTTTACAATAAATGGTTTCTTGGCTGATATGGGACGCTTACCGAATAATATTGGCGAGCTATTGGAAATGCCAATTGACCCTGATTGTGATAACGACCCTGCAATTGATAGTGATGGTGACGGCGATGGTGACATAGACATTTGCCCATGGACTTATGATGAAAACAATGAAATCTGGCACGGCTGGAATGGGCCATATATTTTTAATATTGGTTCTGATTATCGGGACGGCTGGGGGTTTGAATGGGATTGGGACTTTATTACCCCAGATGTACTAATAATCTCCAGCCTTGGCCTAGATAGTGATCTGAACAATAATAACTTTGAAGATACCGACCAAGATGCCTATGGCGACTCCTCCCTCCAGCAAATAACACTCGCAGGGATAACAGCAACACTACCCTCTGCACCACTGGCGCTGAACGTAAACAAGGCTCCGTTTTGTGGACAATGCCGTGATATTACTTATTTCGGAAATGATACAACAACAATAGATGCCTGCAATGCAGCAACAGATCGCGAATGGAATGCGGAGCTAGAGTACTGCGTTGAAACCGCTTCAACTACTATTTCCGCATCCACTTGCGAAGCAGTAATCCCCTTAGGTACGACGTCCTGGGTACCGCTATATTTTGGGTACTGCTCTGATCCAACATATACAAACGAAACGGACTGCATTGCCAATGTGGGAGCAGGTGCATGGAACAATGATGACTGCCCGCTATATACAACGGACAACCCTACAACACCCGCCTACGACTTTACTGATGGAAATGTAGAGATCTGCGCCCGCATCATTCGCATTAACAACGGCCAAATTGTTATCAACACCCATAACAGCACAGACACACACTACAGCGCCGGAGCAGCCATCAACACGCCCTTCGACATTACAACAATTGGGCAATCTGCAACCTACGACGAGTCCTATACTTCATGCGCTGACACAGCCTCACCGAATTGTTTTTCTTTCCAACCAGAAATAGAAGATAACTCCGGTACGGTCGGTTTAACACTACCCCACGGCGCAATGCGAATTGGTCTATATGAGTACGACACGCTACTAAACACCTGCACAACAACCCCCTTCCCATCAGTAAGCTCACAAGCTATATCAAACGTTATCACCTTGCGCAGTGACGCCCCCCCTGGCATCGGCACCTCGCTCAATCCAATTCCCTTACATTGGAGGTCACAATAATGTCGGCCTTAGCATCCGTACAACAATGGTTAGCACAATTTAAACCCAACACTGCAGGCCAACAACTACTGGCCGCACATAACGGATACCAGTTATGGTTGGGGTTAATAGGCTTTGATGGTGAAACACCGAAATTACTGGCAACTGGTACCTCAACCGCTATCGATGCGGTTACCGCAATTGACGATGCCCGCAAACAATTAACGCAACAATATACCGCTGCCTTACCACGTCAAATTACATTTATTTCTACTTGTGCCCTACCTGCATTACTCGATTTACCAATCGAAGCCGATAAACCTCGTAAACCTTCGGAAATGGAGTCAATGATCAGCTGGGAATTAGAAACCCAAGTCGCTGATAACAATGACCTGTATGCTCTCGGTGCAATCTTGGTGGGCCGAGGACTTATTACGCAAACACAGCGCCATGAAACCGCAGTAGAGCTAGAAATGCGCCGCGTAAATGGAAGTGGCCTTGCTCGTTATGGCGAAGTCGCTATTGATTTGCGATTTATCACTAACGACCAGTTACAAGAATCACTGCTCTTACAAGAAAAGCTCGCAGTAACCGATGCCCAGCTGGCCTGCGGTTGGCAATTACAAACATTAATCAGCGAGGATAAAACCGAACATCAGTGGCTAACGGCAGGTATTGATATTCGAGTTCGTCGCCAATGGTTTACCGGATTTGCTCAAAACAGCGCTAAACTTACAGGCATTGCCCCTTTACTGGGTAGCATGGCTCCATTGGCAGCGAAAAAAAGTGGCAACGGTAACGTGGTCGTTATCGAAGCTCATCACGACAGCATTGTTACCTATCGATTGGAACAAGCTCAGTTCGCTAGTTTTCATCAACAACCCCGTCAGCACAACCAGTCGTTAACTGAACAGTGTTATGGCATTGTGGTAGAACAACTTCGTAGCGAAACGGAATCCATTTTTCTAACCGATGTTGCACGGTCAACAGAAATCAAACCTAACAACAATGAAGAAAACCCAACACCTTGCAGTGACATAGAAGAACTAAGCACACGCTTACAACGAGATGTACAATGGCTCATCAGCGGTGAAAATATAGCCACCCAAAAACAACAGCTATCGCTACCAGACACGGTAACTGCTGCTTTTTTAGGTGTTGCCATTGCCGCACATAAGCACGCTTTGTTCGCACCAGAACAAAGAACTTTAAAATTAGCACAGATTCCTCCGCGAGAACCACCGCCCCCTATCTGGAAAAATATAGAACTCTATCGTTACGGCGCTCCAGTATTGTTACTCATGGGTTTACTAACACACGGTAGCTTCTCACTGATACACAAAAGCGAACTAGAGCAACAATCTGCATCATTAGAAGCTGAATTTAAAAAGCAAGCCATTTTAAACAAACAACTGAACAGTATTTCTGGTGAGTACAAAAAAAGCAGTGAGAACTTAGCAGAGTTAAAAATACAGACCAACCAAGTATCTTACAACTTAACACGACTAACCAATAACGTTGTCAACCGCACGCGGTTGATCCCAAAGTTATTAAAAGCAGTTTCTCAGAGTGTTTCTGACAACATAATGATAGACAGCATTGTTGAGCCTTCTCAAACAAAGGGTAGAAATAGCTTTAATGTAATTGCATGGGCAACTGATAATTCCAATGCAGCTCAATTCACCGAGCGGTTACAGCAGCATATTGCCCGTTTAGATTATCGAGTTGCAGACCCAGACATAAGGTCAGGCATTGGCAGATACGGTCTCAATGGGTACACCATTAACTTATGGTTGATACCTGTAACTAAAACGAAAAGGAAGAGTAATATAACCGCCAGCAGGAGGAGCAAATGAAGAACTTCTGGAACCGACTGGGAAAAGCGCAACAAACACAAATCATAGCACTTTTCTGTGCAGCGCTAATTGGCGGATACATGCTGTGGTTCAATAGCATTAACACAACCAACATTAGTCTTGAGAATAAAATCAGCCGCCGCGCAAATCGACTAGAAGCACGTTCAGTTGCTTCGCCAAAAACAAAGAATACCGCAGGCACAGAGAAACAGATCCGCCAGTTACAAAAAAAATTGGAAGGAGACAATCGTAATTTAAAACGTCTCTTACAACGATTTGCCCCTATTGATGACCAAGAGCAACGCCAAGTTCTGCGCAGAGAATTAAGCGACCTTGCCAGCGGATTGGGCATGCGTGTTATCCGGCTAGAAGGTGCCCAAGGAAGAGCAAGAAACTCCGATGCTGTACCCACTTTTGATGAGGCATCTGATATCGATAAACATACGGGTCGCCCGCTCATCAATTTTGAAGCGTGGGGTGGATACTTTGCCCTACAAACCCTATTAGATGATTTAGATACACTGAGTTACACCATGGCCCCCGTGAGAATAGAGCTAACTGCAGACGAGCCCAAAATGAGCGCCCAACAAGGGGTTGAACAACAACAGATTTTACACATCAACCTGGTATTTGCGATATGACACAAACCCTCCCCTTAAGTGGCTTTCTTGGGAAAGCACTATCGCTGAATGCCTCCGATATACATTTATCAACCGGACAACCAGCTGCATATCGTGTCCATGGTCAACTACAAAAAGAAGGGCCTTTGCTAACACCCGAGACGGTAGACGCCCTGCTTACGACGCTATGGAAAGGCAATATGAACCCTCTTGTTAACGAGGGAAGTATTGATTTTTGCTATTCTGCCGACGATGGCAATCGTTACCGAGTCAATGCCTTTCGCAGCATGAACAAACTCGCTCTTGCCTTGCGTCACCTTGAAAGCAATTTCACCAATTTAAGTGACTTACACTTACCTCCCGCAATTGCCGATTTTGCGCGAGCTCATAGCGGCTTGGTACTCGTCTGTGGTGCAACCGGGTCAGGTAAGTCGACAACGCTTGCAGCCATACTTAATCAAATCAATGAGCAACGCGCCGTACACATGCTCACCATTGAAGATCCCGTTGAATTTATTCATCAACCTAAAAAAGCCGTCATCCACCAGCGTGAACTCGGACAGGATTTCATTGATTTCCCTCATGCGGTACGCGCGTCCTTACGTGAAGATCCCGATGTCATGATGATTGGGGAAATGCGTGACCTTGAAACGATTCGCGCCGCCCTTACCGCGGCAGAAACCGGACATTTGGTATTTTCTACGCTCCATACCAATGACGCGGTAAGTTCAATTGAAAGATTGATTGGAGCCTTTCCAGGTAATGAGCAAGACATGTGTCGTATTCGTTTATCTCGCTGTCTACGCGGTGTTATTGCCCAAAGGCTCATCCCTACAAGTAATGGTTTAGGCCGTGTTCCAGCAGTAGAAATCTTATTGGAAAACTCTGCTGTTAGTAACTTAATAGAGAATGACAAAACACGACAACTCTACTCAGCCATCGAAAGCAATCGAAAATCAGGAATGCAAACACTAGATCAAGCACTGGCAGACTTAGTTTCAAACCGATGGATTTCGCTAGAAACAGCTCAACATTTTGCGAAACACCCGCAAGCCCTTTCAAAACTAATGTCCCAGGTGATTCGCTAACATGGCCATTAATGAAGCAACACTTATTAATGCGGCAACCCACGCAAACCTGCTGACTATTGATGCGGTTAACCAAGCACGAAAGGTTGCTCGCCGCGATCGACTGTCGGTTATTGATACTATTGGACGGGACCACCGCTTGCCCCGAGCAGTTCTTTATCAAGCCGTGGCTGAACAGCGTAAACTACCTTTTCTGACCTTATCCAAATTATTACCTGATGATGACTTGTTGCAAAGGCTACCTGCAACACTATTACAACGTCGTTTATTGCTTCCTGTCCGAGATAAACAAGGGCAATTACTATTAGCAATGTCTGACCCTGATGATCAGGTTGCTATAGATACCGTTAAGCGAGTTGTAAATACACCTTTTACACTGGCGCTGGCGGAGCCAATCTCCTTAAAATCAGTGCTCAAATGCGAGCTTCAAAACAGTGCCCCAGATGAAGAGCAAGACCCTATCGCGCTATTTGATGAATTAATGAAAGAGGCTTATGTTTGCAACGCATCTGACATTCATTTAAAGCCTGAAAAAAATGGCCTAAAAGCAGCTCTTCGTGTTGACGGTAAGCTTATCCCTTATCCGAAGCTGCTAAATGAACACGAAGCCAGCCTTTTGATAAACCGTGTAAAAGTGTTAGCCGGGCTGGATATATCGGAACAGCGCATGCCACAAGATGGTGGATTCGCTTATGAAATTAGCGACTGGAACCTATCAGCCCATGAACTTCGTGTAGCAACCTTACCTTCACGCTGGGGTGAAAGAATCACTTTGCGCCTTCTCGGGCAAGAGTCAGGCGCATTATCATTAAAACAGTTGGACCTTAATCCACTCGTACTTGAGCGTATACGTAAAGTGCTTACCTACCCACACGGAATGGTACTAGTGACCGGGCCAACAGGAAGTGGTAAATCAACAACGCTGTATGCAGCCCTGCGAGAGATTGATCGTACAGAATATAATGTACTAACTGTTGAAGACCCTATTGAACAGTTACTCACAGATGCAACGCAAGTACAAACAGGGGTAAAAATATCCTTCTCCGAAGCATTACGCTCTTTTTTACGACATGACCCCGACATTATTCTTGTTGGTGAAATTCGTGATCAAGAAACCGCAGAAACTGCAATGAAAGCAGCAATGACCGGTCACCTGGTACTCTCTACTCTACATACCAATAATGCCACCAGCGCGGTAAGCCGGCTGCGTAATATGAACTGCGAAAACTTTATGATCGCAGCAACCGTACAGCTTGTTATCGCTCAGCGCCTAGCAAGACGACTATGTACTTTGTGCCGACAAGTGGATGATTCCCCTTCACCTATCAACCTTCCTGTACTAAAAGATGCTCAACGCTACAAAGCCAATGGTTGCCCAGCATGCATGGGTACCGGCTACAAAGGTCGCATAGGATTACATGAAATGTTTTGGGTGGATGACGATATGAGCCGCCTTGTTGCTAATGGTGCTGATGATCATGAAATCCGAATGGCAGCGGGGAAAAACCTCTATTCACTATGGGAGGACGCGCTGTACAAAGTTTCCCAGGGGCTTACCTCTCTAGAAGAAGTGATGCCATTTCAAGAAGCATTACATGAAGACCGACCAACACAGATAGGTTCTACAGAGGTCACTCCATGACGCTGTTTGCCTATACTGCTCTAAAAGATCGAAAAAACGAAATCAAAGGAGAGGTTGACGCTGCCAATGAAAGAGAAGCAGTCCAAAATTTGCGTGGACAAGGATTATTTGTCACCAATATTCGCGCCGGTGGTCAACAAGTTGACCTTGAATTCAGACAACGTGCCGAGCTGATACTTCCCAGAAATTGGCTAGCACCCAAAAAGGAACATTACATCCAGCTTTATCGACAACTTAGCTTGATGTTAATGTCTGGACACACATTATTAGAATCTTTAGATCTATGTGCCAGCCTAGCACCTAGACGACGTCTGAAAACAATCCTACAAGATATTCGAAAAGATATTCAGCGGGGCAGTTCTTTTGCTCAAGCAATGGAGAATCACCCAAAATCATTTCAGCCACAGGTTTTTGAATTGGTTCGCAGTGCAGAAGCCAGCGGTGAATTGGATACTGTATTATCGCGCCTTTCTAATGACCTTGAACGCCTAAGCGACATGAAAAAGAAACTAACAACGGCAATGATTTATCCCGTATTTGTTCTTAGTGGTACCGTCGCCTTGTTGGTATTGATGGCTGTATGGGTGTTACCGAAAATGTCGACCTTTATTGCAGGTTTAGGCACAAACATACCCGCAAGTACTGCCAACATGATGGCGCTATCTTCATTTATAGTCGACTACGGCGCAGAACTAGGTGGAGGTATCGCATTAACTATTTTTTTTATGCTAGCATCTTATACAACATTACCTGGAAAACGTTTCTTTGATCGTATTTTTTTGTCCTTACCTATGGCTAAATCCGCCATTATTACTTCTACGATGGCGCAATCAGGGTGGACGCTATCGATGCTAACCGCCAGTGGTGTAACCATCGTCGATGCCCTAAAAATTTGTGCACGCATTACAACAAACGAATCCCTTAAAAAGAGCTTCGACTATTCAAGCCAAAGTATTATGGAAGGCACATCTCTATCACGTTCACTAGAACAACCTTTTTTTCCAGAGCTTTTTTACCGAATGGCAGCTGTCGGTGAGCAAAGCGGTGAACTTGACCGTGTTATGAATGAAATAGGTACTTATTACAACGGTGAGCTAGAAGCTAATCTACAACGCATGTTAGCGTTTATCACACCTCTTTTAACTGTCTTAATGGGTGGCCCAGTTGCCTTTGTTTATCTATCCATTTTCCAATTGATATTTGCCGCCGCTACAGGAGGGAGATAAGTAATGAAAAACATCAACAACAGATCACTCACCGCATTAATGTTTGTTTTCTCGCTATCAACAAACAATGTTTTCGCAGAAGTGGAGCCCGTTAAACAACAAATCCAAGAACATATCGGTACGATCACTAATTATTACCAAACCGTTCGAGAAAAAGCATTTGGTGAAATCCCGAAGAATAATGAAGAGAAAAGACAGGAAAGACATAGAGATATTGCAAGGGACCCGTTTGCATCATCAGTTCGTTCAGCACAACAATCCCCTATACGAGCAGGCGCAAACTATCGTGCATCAGCCTATACATTAGCTGGTCGAGACCCCTTTGCTGTAACACCTATCATGTTAGAAAATGAGAATTTCACCTTAAAACAGGAAATAGAATTCACGCCATTAACAGGTGATTTCAAAATACCAAAAATGTATTTGAAAGGCATTATCACGGGAAGAGAAGACGATAACAACCCAAGAAAAATGGCCGCTCTTTTAGAAATTGATGGGTTAGGGGTTTTTGTTGTTCACGAAGGTGACACTGTAGGATTGCACGGTATCGGGAACGGACGTGATGTCATTAAAATTGAAAGTATCTCTCGCCTAAGCCTAGTTGTACAAAGTGGTACCTATGGCGGTACCGCACAAAAAAGGATTGTTGTCCGATGACCAAATGCTTGCCCCTTCTCAAACTTGCCATTTATGGGCTGTTTTTTTTGTCGCTATCCACCCATGCCACTTTTGCCCATGAGCGATTAGGCACGATTGAGTTTAAGTCTGCGACAATTGGAGACGCTGCCCGTGTTATTAGTGAGTTATCCAAAGTTAACATTGTTGTTACTGAAGCTGCAAAAAACAAAATCGTATCACTTCATCTTAAAAAAGCATCTGTTGAGAGCACTATTGATGGGTTGTGTCGAGTCACGGGGTTATGGTATCGAAAAAGCCCCGAATTCAATGCCTATTACATTATGACAGAAGATGAATTTAAAAAAGATATCGTGGTAGAAAGAGACTTTGTTACCAAAATTTTTGAATTAAAACACCAGAATATATCCGATGCAGCGAACGCAATAGCTGCATTATTTGGTGCTCGCGTAACCCTCACCGAACCTAAAACCAATGCAAGCTACGAACTGGAAGGTGATTTTGGCGGTGGATCAGGCGGGAGCAGTAGCTCAACATCATCTGATAACAGCTCATCAAGAAGCTCATCTGGAGCATCAGGTTCAAGCGGCCCATCCGACTTTGCATTGGAAACACGCCGAAGTTTTTTTAGCGAAGGTGATTTAACCAACACTAATCGTGTTGTTGTAACAGAAAAGGAATTGGTTAAAACCAACGTCAGAGGTGAACCACCTATTTATGTAACCTGGAATCACTTGCATAATTTATTATTAATTCGCACCAGTGATAAACAAGCATTAAATGAAGTTGGAGCGCTCATTAAACGTATTGATAGACCCGCTCAACAAGTATTATTGGAAATGAAAATCCTTAGAGCCACGTTAGGCGACGAGGAGCGTTCCGTTTTTGATTACAGCTACCAAAGCGGCCAAGTTGACGCCGGTGTTGATGAGGACGGAAATCAACTCTATACACCAAAAATAGACCTTAGCCTGGGTAACTTCCCGTTAGAAGGCGGAGCATTCCTGGCAAAATTGGCGGGTGCAAAACTTAATACAACCATTGAATTGTTACGCACAGAAAACCGGGTCCACTTACTTGCCCAACCGAACATTATATCTGCCAACAATAAAGAAGCTAAGCTCACTATTGGTGAGGATCGAGTGTTAGTTGAAGGGGCATCAACAGACATTATTACCACGGACACCTCCACCATTGTCACCATTGAGCTAGACACCAGCACACAAAATATAGGGACTACGCTTTCTATCTGGCCTCGCATTAACGGAGATAAAACCGTTACCCTTGATATAGAACAGAGCAATACAAGTCTAAATAAAAACTCTGGAACCCTGCCAATATCAAATGGTCTTGGGGATATTCTTAACATTAACATTGACTCAGTCACAGAGTCTGCCATTGAACTCACAGCCATTGCTCGCCATGGTGCTACCATTGCTATCGGCGGTATGATTGAAACAGATGTACAAGAGATTCATGAGAAAGTACCTTTTTTGGGCGACATACCAGTACTAGGCAAGCTCTTTCGCAAAGATTATAGCAAGGATGTGCGTAGTGAATTAATTATACTCATTACCCCCTGGGTATCTGAAAACCCCGAAAACATTCATGTACTCAACAAAGAACGTTCATCGAATTGGACAAGTAATCCAGAATTTTCTAGCCATTTAAGTGCGCCGGAAGACAATGATACCCCCGTTCACTGGGCGTTGAATGTACGCAAAAATGCAATCGCTATTATACGAAATGCCGTAGCGGTCGAACGTACGGGATCAGATCCTTTAGTGTCATGTAAAGATAGAGGTCTATATTCTGCTTCACGCTTTAGTGATTGGAAAATTAACGATTCTTTACTAATAAGCGCACAACATCACTGTCAAATTGATGGATTATTTTTAAGTCAGGCTGTTGTTAACAATACAACCGATAGGGAAAAACACCTCCGCCCCGATCTATTCAACCAAGGCTGGGTTGCTTCTCACGGTGAAAGCACACTATTACCACCTAACACATCGCAGATCATGTATTTTGTTTCGACAACGGCGCCAGAAATATTACTGCGACATCAACAAGAAACATTCTTTTACGGTGAGGGAGCTCTAGATGTACAATAATCTTCGTTTTATCGGGACAACTTTGAGTTTTAAACGATTACTACTCGTTTCTGTTTGCCTATTAACGCAAGCATGCTCACATACTTCCAGTATATGGGCGCAAGATACCTTGTTAGAACCGAACCACAATAATAAAGAAAATCACCACCCTACCGCTCCAAACAATACAAACAATACAAACATAGCCAGCACTAATGGCGACAGCCTTGTGATTTATGTATATCCTCAATCAGGGCCAATTAATAAAGGAAAATACTACCGCCTGTATCATCGAAAAACCATTGCTACAAAATAGAAATCACAACCTCGACTCACCTCTGTGACCAGGAGTATGAGGTTGCGATTCACTACAAGGTAAAAAATAAAACTCTTACTGAGCCATTGGAGAATTAATAATAACAAACCGCTGATCATCTGTTAAAGCACTAGCTACTTCACCGTCCTCGCGCACATAGGGAAACATAAGGTTAAAGCCATCAGGGCAATTCTCTGCCACAGGCAATGTGTCATCATCATTTAACTCACAAGACGGTGTATCACCCAAAGGGTCTGTGTCGCCAGAACCCTCCGTTGTATGAAACAAGCCGACAAAGTGTCCAATTTCATGAGCTGCAACCTTGGCAGTTTCTATTGCTGACCTTGCTTGAAACCCACTACCGCTACCAAAACCAAGTGCTACCATTACACCATTAGCATTCCCTTTCGTGCCCAACGAGCCCGGTATACCTGCAGCTATACCTAGATTTGTACGAACCTCTTCAGACATGCCAGGATAGAGATGGGAACCTGCATTTTGCTTCTCTTCATTAATGCTCTTAACAAAATGGACATTGATAACATTGGCCTCGCCGTATTCCATCAGTATATTCGTTTTAACCTCTTTATAACTTGGGGGCATTGAAGAAAAAGCGTTGGGAGTAATATGAATAGCAGGCCGCCAATCTATACCGATATTATTGCTTAAAAACAAATCCTCTAGTTTATTCATAATGTTGATCACAGAACCCTCAGAGATTTCATTCCCGGCATAATAAGGTTGAACTCGTAAGGTAGGTAATAGCTCAGTACCAAAATTTTCGTTTGACCTTATAATCATATTAATAGACGCTGAATCCAACTGATTACCACTTACTACACTCTTTTCTGCAAGCACACGATAATTCCACTCTCCGGCTTCTGGTTGAAAAAGAGCTCCGGGTTGATTAGGAATAACCATGCTGCACGTCCCGTCGAAACAAGGTATCAGCCCCCACAGCGGCACCCTCTGACCCGAAGGGCTCTCTAACTCACCAACAAACACATCCTCACCTGCCAATGGAGTATTAAAATTCATACTAAATGAAACGGTATCTTCTGGAATTACAAACGTTTGTGCTTCAGAGAGCATAAACTGCGTAGAACTCACTTGATTTGAGAGAAAAAAGTAATCGTTAAGGAAATCTTCAACAGGTATTTCTGAATACTCAAAATTGCCTAAATTCGCCTGAGCTTGAATCAAAGTGTATTCATTATCACCTATACGTTCTACTACCTGGACTCTTTCACCCGTATTCTCCGTCGTTTCAATTGCTTCCCCCGAAGACCCTCCCCCACAGCCAGTCACCATCAAACTAAACAATCCGCATACACCAACCATCCTTCGAATATGCGATCTATGCAATCCAATATACTGCATCGAACTAACTCCCTAATTTTTCAAAAGAAACCAAAAATCCAATACATTTTATTGCAAATACGAATCAATATCAATATCATACAGAGCTCATCCTCTCTCTCAATTCCAAAGCAGTACGAAGGTTTCATGCCCCTTTTTATATCTCCAAAACTCAATCTACTATTCGTATTATCCACTTTACTATTTTGTAGCAATTATACTTTTGCTAGCCCTTTTTATGTTGGCGGATATATAGGTAAATCAACAATTCATGACGATAATTTCTTTGACCAATTATCAAATGGAAAAGATGTCGATTACACCAACACTAATTATTCATTCCTAGCAGGAATAGCGTTAAAGCAAGGTTTCTTACTTGAATTGGAGGCGGGATCCATACACTCTTACGTCGCCAAATCTCCTCTCAGTTTTTCATATGAAGAACTCAGTATTGAAAATAATTATTTGCGTATCAATCTACTACAAACTTTCCCCCTTCCCGGCAACTTCAATTGGTACTTAAAGGAAAGCCTAGGAATGATTAGCGCAAAGCAATCATACACTAACGCCACCGGCCTCATAGAAAAACAAGAGAAAACCAACGCTCTTTATCCTGGACTTTCCGTTGGTATTCAACAGGAGTTTTTCTACCACCGAAAGAAGATAAGCACTTACTTGGAAATTCAATACAGCGGCTACAATTTAAAAAATGACGACAATACCTACCACATAAGACTGAATTCGTTCGGTGCTGGTATTAAGTGGAAATTTTGACCCCTACAGCTAACGTAAAAAATCTTGCAGTCCGGTGCGGTTGGACTACTTGCTTAAACGACGTCACCTTTAACCTTTACCCAGGAGAATTTTGCGCACTAATTGGCCCCTCTGGCTCAGGGAAGTCCGTGTTATTTGAGGCACTACTGGGATTTCACCGTGTCAGCGCAGGCAGCCTATCAAAATCAACAAAAGCTATTGGCCTTGTCCCTCAAAAAGACGAATTGCATGACAACATATCCCCCAAAGAGGCGCTAAAAATCAACGCATACCTGCGGGGCATTAGGCAAGAAAAAGAAAGGGCGGTACAATCCATACTGCGACAGGTTGACCTTCTAGACCACCAGCATAAACCTATTCGAAAGCTATCTGGAGGACAAAAAAAACGTGTGTCAATTGCCCTTGAATTATTATCCTCATCAAAACTACTACTTTTAGATGAACCATGTGCCAGCCTTGACCCACAACTTGAGCTACAACAAATGCAGCTATTTCGGGAACTAACAAGCCAGGGTCGCAGCATACTGATCTCAACACATAAGACACACAACCTTCATTTCTGTCATTGCTTATTGGTTATCTACTGCGGAGTAAGCATCTTTTACGGTACACCCGAACAAGCCGTCGAGCATTTTCACGTTAAACAAATTTCTGAAATTTATGGGCAGCTAAAAAAGAGAGCAGTTAGAGACTGGCTTAGCTCTTACCATACTTTTGAGCGCTCGCACAAATTCTTATCACGCTCACCTCCCCCTCCCCAGCTTAAACCGCCACCAACGTCCAAAAAAACCAGTAAAGCTAAGAATATTCTTAAAAGGATTGAGAATGCCAATACGTAATCAACAATTATTTTGGCTTTCATACAGATATCTATTGATATCAAGTAAAGACATGGTGACCCTTGGGGTAATGTTAGGACAGGCTGCGTTTATCGGCTGGCTTTGTGCGACTATGTGGCAACGTATCCAAGGGGAAGGTCTAACACTCATTTTAGTCATGAGCGTTATCTGGTTAGGGCTTATCGGATCTTGCCGTGAAATTGTCAAAGAACGCAATATTTTTGAGCGGGAAAGACTATGGGGCATTAGAAATGAGTCTTACTTATTATCAAAATTCTTTGTTTTATCGTTCTGGTCAATGATTCAAGTATTGTTTCTATTAACAATGATTGAACTAAAATTCTCCCTGCCTGGTGTTTTTGCAGTTCAAGCTGTAAGTTTGTGGCTTATATCAATGACAGGTATCGCGTTGGGGCTTTTGATATCCGCATCAGCACACCGCCAAGATATAGCGGTTATAGCGGTTCCATTAATACTAATCCCACAACTTCTATTTTCAAGCAAAATATTGCCCCCTGAAGCGCATACTGAATATATCGAACGGATTAAATTTTTCATGCCAACCTATTGGGGAGAGCGAATATTTGATCTTAGCTTAGTATCTCCACTGAAGTTATCTGAATTATTTATTCCTACTATTGCCATCATTTTTCTCATAGCATTTTTTCTTGTTTTTACATTCACTTTGCTCACATTCATCAAAAGGCGCATTCGATAATGCTTAGAATCCTTTCTGTTCTTATAGTTATCATTTCATTATTAGGTGGGGGGTACTATCTTTCTGGGGGAGCAATTGGTTTCGGTGACGCTATCATTACTAGCGACCTATCAAACCTGCGCAAGCGAGCAAACCTATTTTTGGAAGATATTCAATTTAAGGATTTTGATAGCGCCGCCGCACACCACGAAAACCACCTTTCTGAGACTATAGATATTCCCTACCTAATAACTCGACTTTTTCTCGTAAAACCCGAGTTACTGGAAATTCTTGACTATGAAATAGCTTACGCAAAAATCGACTCTAGCAAACTCAGAGGACGGGTAAAATACCAAATAAACTACAAGGAATTAGTAAGAAATAAATTTGGTAAAAGAGAGTTGATTCTCTATTTCTATCGCCCAGATACTTCTAGCAAATGGTACTTAAAGCTTGAAGATAGCCTAAGGAAGCTCGCCCCTGATAAAACAAAAATAGTAAACTAGTAGAAAAAACTGATATTAAGCCTTTAAGCTATCATTATTCATGCGACATTAAATGATAATGATTATTACTTGCATTGATCTAATGTTGTACTATTATTTAGATAAGCTCAAAAATAACGAACAAGACTAATAGAAATGGACTCTCAACTAAATCAAAATATATCGGTTAACCGACAAATCCCTACTGTAGACAAAACCCCACCCGACAAGCCTAGATCGACGTGCACAAATAGATGTTCAAATTGCAAAAAAACCGCCTGACCCCACTAAAAACATCTCTTCGCCATACCGTTAGAATCAGGATATATTGAACTTCCTTATACAAACTTATTGATAAACCACGCGACGAGAAAGAGCAATTTATCTACTTGCGCACAACAATTCAAGACAAATTACGAACGTTTCTTAGGGTATTTACTCTAACGATACTTTTCCAGAATTTTGTCGTAAGTAGATTTATCACTACCTTTTCCCTTCATTTTTATAAGATCAATTCCTCTTTGCAGTTCATCAACGAGATCTTTATCAACATCAGGACTAAAAGTGAAATACAGGTCACTTTCCTTTAGCACGTAAACAGTATCGTAATCTTCGTTTTTAAAACCCTCTTGTTTTATAAACCAACGCGCAGCATTTTCTTCGTAAGCCCAAAGATCCACGCGATTTGCATTCATCATTTTGATGACAGAATTTGCCACAGCCACTTTTGATAAGAGTTTATCCGGTACACCTAAAGTAATGACCATTTGCTCACCGATATCATCCCTTAGCACTCCGATTTTGTACTTCTTAATCATTTCTGATGAATCGATTTTTATTCCTTTTGATTTTTTTGCCAAGAGTACAACTCTGGTTGGACTAATTGGACCAACCCACTGAAATAGCCCCTCCCTCTTTTCTGTTCTAGTTGTAGAGAACAGAACTGTATTTGGGCCAGAAACCGCCTGCCTGTATGCCCTAGCCCAGGGATATATTCCGATGCTATCCTCAGACAATTCCTTTCCCAGAGCGACAAACGATGCTTTCAGTATATCAACAGACATTCCTGTCAACTTCCCATCTACACGAAGATTATAAGGAGGATATATCTCAGTAACAAAATCTAAGTCAGAAATATTTTTTGCAGACAGATTGTTTTGAAATGACAAGTTAAATAACGTCAACCCTATAAACATAAAAATAGAGTGGGAAAATTTCATTAGATATTCCTCATATTGATTAAAAAATGACTCAGGTTAAACTCTACAAATACCCCTATTACCTACCATAAATTTGGTTCCAGTTTTCCGCTATAATTATTAAATTAACTCTGAAATGAAGAAAACTATCACTTTAAAAAGCCTATCCAGTGACTAACGTTTATGGTGCACTTAGAACAATAGCACATGAATAAAATCAGATCTTCTACCTAACTTAACTTGGATTTAAAATAGTGAAAACTCTGTGACTTAAACTCAACAATCAAACCTAATAATCTTTGCTTAAGCGTTATAGCTAATCAGCATAACTCAATGAAGTTAGAGGTATATTTCAATTGATTAGATAAACGCATCAGAAACCGAAAAGTTTACTTTTTTAACAATTTGTCCTACATTCCTAATTAGTTAGAAGTTCCTTTCCGCTTTCCATTAATTAGGTGCGTCTTGTGAACAAAATACTTCCTGCTATTTTTAGCACTGCATTTTTCACCTTGATAAATTTCCAAAGCAGTTTTGCTACTCCATCCAATGATGAACTGAATAGACGATTAGAGTCGTTAGAAAAAAAGTATTTCCCATCAAGCGATAATTCAATTTTTGTAGATTCACTAACCCTCTACGGTTCACTGCGACCAACTATTCTGGCATTTGATGATGGTACTGATACCTCCTACGATATCGGAGATGCTCTATCACGTATCGGCTTTAAAGGTTCAATTGATATCGCCGATGGCCTCAAAGGTATCTTTGAGGGCGAATGGTCTATAGACATATCTAACAATGGTGATTTCGGAAAAGCTCGAAAAGTGTTTGTCGGTATCAGCGGCATATATGGAACCGTTGCCATCGGTAAACAGCGCACACCACACTATTTATTAATAGCCGAACCCGTCGATATTTTTAACCATGCTAACAGTCCGTTTGCTTACGATAATGTAGGCACTTTTTTCGTTAATAACCAAGTGACCTATCAATATAACCGTAATGGATTTCGTTTATTAAGCTCCGCCCAAGTCAACGGTTCCGCAGGCGATGACAAAACCGACATGGTTAATGTTGGTGCCTCATACTCAATTCAACAGTTTTATGTCGCGGCAGCTTATCTTCGCAATATCGCGCCAGCAACAACGGACAGTTTGGGAGAAGGCGACGAATTAACCAACATAGCAACAACCGCCGCAGTAACATTAGGTGATTTTTATATCGCCGGGGCCTACCAAAAACTCGATACAGAGACCAATGCCGATGATATAGACGGGCGAACAGTTGATATTTCTGGTTCAATGAAGCTACCTAACGAGTCTAAAGTAAAAGCTGGTCTTTTTAGCTATGACGATGGTTTAGATACTGCATCAAATGAACACAAGGGCTGGAACATTACATTTGAAAAGCAATTTAATTCGCAATTTCGTGGGCATATTGAATATTTAGCCAAAGACTTTAAAAGCTCAGGGAAAGACAATCAAAACGCCTTAACTCTGGGCCTTCGATATGACTTTGAACGTATAATAGATTAAACCAAATAACTTAGGCAACGATCATGCGACTTTCTATACTTTTGGTAACTATCTCTGTTTCATTCATTATTGCCAATGCAAACGCTACCGCTATCATTATTGTTGGAGACGATAGCTACCCACCATACTCCTATAACGATCACGGGGAAGCAAAAGGAATCTATACTGACATCATTCGTTCTGCCCTGAAAAAGATCCCCGAGATTTCCGCAAAGATTGAAACCAAACCGTGGAAACGCGGGCTAAAAATGATAGAAAACGGAGAGATAACATTCCTCTACCCCCCTTACAAAAGAACTAAGGAGCGACCTTACATGTCTTACTCGGTACCTATTCTTGACGAGAAATTGGTACTTTTCTGTCGCAAAGACCTAATGACCTCGCCTCGCCCAAACTTTCCTGATGATTACACCGGCCTATCCATTGGAGAAAACCTAGGTTTCTCATCAGGGGAAATAGCTAACAAAGCGAAAGATGACGGAACCATTCGTTTATCATCAGCCAAGGGTACCGTTGCCAATTTAAAAAAACTGATACTAAAACGTTTAGATTGCTATATTAACGATAAGTTATCCATTCTAGCTGAGTTAAAATCCCTCGAAAAAAGTAATGCTTACGATGGATCTTCGATTGTTGAGGCGGCAACCCTAAGTGTTGAACAAGGTTTCTTAGGTGTAGCAACAAAAGGGGCTTCCACCAAAGATCAATCATTTCTTAAAAAGTTCAACTCCGTTATTCTCGACATGCAGAAAAATGGAAGTATTGACGCTATAGTCAAAAACCATACCGAATAAACCACCTATAGATTAGGAATCCACGTCAACAACAAACGATTGGCATTCATATATAAGTTTCTATTGATTTAAAACTTTTCAACACTCACTGCCCACCCCTTCTTCCTACATATCGTAGCAACAGCATCAGTCATCCCATCAGGCCCGCACACAAAACAATGAGGGTTACTTAATTCTTGAGAGACTGCGTCAAACACCCCCTCCCAATCAGGTCGTTCTCGACTAATAACAACATCATTATGTGCACGTTGTTGCAACCAAGCAGGCAATCCACTGGGCTCATTATTTTTCGTCAAATAAATATGAACCTTACCACCACCAATCAACGGCGACGTTAGAAAAGGTTCTAACCAAGACAACAAGCTGCTTTCACGCAAGACCCACACCAAATGAAATTGTTTTATTCTCGATGAATTAAACAACATCGTATGCATGAACCCCAAAAATGGCGTAACGCCAATACCTCCAGCAATCATCAACCACTGATCTTCTTTCGTCGGTCTGGCAGCAGGGCTAGCAAAAGGCCCCCGAATATCTACGACAAGGTTGGTAGATTCTTCGCCATTTAATAGACCAAACAAACCGTCAGTCCAATCTCCCAGCGCTTTGATTTTTAACACAATGAGATCATCCCCTTCTCGCATTCCAGTTAACGAGAAATCATGCCATTCATAGCGCTTTAGTGCAGGAATTCGAAGCTGAACATAATGCCCTGGCTTAATATCAAACCCATCTGGTCGTTTCATCTCAAAACGTAAAACCGTACTGCTAACTCTATCAAGTCGAGCCAACTGGCCTTTGTATATGCGAACGTAATGCGATAGAAAGTATTCAATCGCCAATATTACTGCTGGTACCACCAGCCAGTTGTATCTCGGGATATGCAACAGCGCTAGAATTACCATTAAATACCCGAGACGATGTATGTGTTGAAACATATGGTGATGACGCCGTCTCATAAATCGTAACGAGGTAAACCACAAAGGAATCAATATAAGCAGCATCACTATTCCACAAACATTAATTCGAAACTGTCGCGAATAGATACCATTTCCGCTCAATGACACTACATCATCATAATAACTCAGTGGCAACGAAGGTATGGCGTACGTCATCGTTGACGAAGCACTATGGCATTTACTGCAGTCCTCTTTCATTATGGGCTGGATAATGTCATGGAAGTCATCTCTAGGCATTCCGTTGTTGATCCATTGCATGACATCATCAATGCTCTCGTCTTCACTAACAAACTCGTACATTGTGGTTTTCATTGAACGTACAACATCGGGCTCATCACCCAGTAGTACGTCCATAAAAGGCGCATCCAGTGTATTAAAATACAACAGATAACAAGCGCCATGTATTAGTGCAGCCGCCATTAACAAATGGCCCAACCAACGATGAATATTTTTCGCATGGTCCAGCGGTAACCAAGCAGTCCAACGAGAGCGCCACAATGCGGCTAAACCGTGCCGCATCACTGGCAACCATAACAAACACAATGCTAACAAAAGCGTGTAGGAACACCCTCTTGCCAATTGTAAAAATAGGTTGGTGGTTTCGTTCGAGTTATAACAAAACCCCAACCAAAATTGATAGACAAACCCTGCAAAAAGCAACACAGCCCAAGGTAATGTCAACCAAGTACGATAGTAGCGTGACAATTTTCTAGATAACGATGTCATCCCACGAACAAACGGAGAAATGCCAAACGTACTGGGTACTTTTGAGTTGTCTACCAATCCATTCATGACTATTTCTTGAAAGTTAATTTAACGGATTTTTTATGGTAAATATGGTTTATTTGGCTATTATCAAACGCCGTTACACCAAAATAATATGCCTTATCCAGATCATCGAACTGTACATCTTGACTGTCACTTTTCTCATAGCGTGTAACAAGCTTACGTTTAATTTCCAACTGCCAATGGTCATCCTTCCAGACCCCTTTAGCACTAACATCACCGCGTGAACCTTTCAAAGGGCCAGTTACGATCCCGCCAATGCGATCCCCTGCTTTGAACGTATCTTTAAACGGAACCTTCGATGCATCCAACACCCAGAGCGGTGCTTCTACGTCGATGTCTCCATTCATCCATGCAGGAAATTCCGTATCATTGGTGTTATTGTAGTAACCACCTCCAGAGTGATCGTCAGTTTGACGCCCCCATTTCTTATTCGTTTCATGCTCATTATTAACAAAGCCATCTTCCATCTGCCCGTTAGGGTTGGTACGCATGCCTTTCCAATGCCACTCATCGGTAGTCTCTCCCTCTTTCTTTGTATAATGACGACCAGAAGAACTGTCTTTGATACCCTCAAGCAAACCATCTTCCACCATGTGGCATGACTTATCACAACCTTTTTTAATAAAACCACGCTCATTGATATTCCAATAGACTGCTAACTTATCTTCGTAATAGGTATTTTCGTGTATCGTGCTATCTTTATTTGATAACTGTTTCCAGGTACCGTCACCGCTTTTTTCCCAGGGAAATCGCGCTAAGCTGATAGTGGGGTCATACCACCGATAAAGAAAATAAATATTTTCGCCATCATACATACTACGAACTTCAAGCTCTGTTTCTTTTAGCCCTTCATACCCATTATTGGGTTCATAAGGTAGTTCATTTAAGGTAATTGTTAATGGTGTTGCTAAGTCCCAAGATACATCCCTCTCACCATCTATCACAACGACATTTTTCACCAGGACACTTTCCATCGTCAAGCCTTTTGCCATAACATCAGCAATTAACAAAGAACTCGTTAATAAAATGACAATAATTTCTACCATAGAGAATCCAAACCTAAGTTTAGATATTTTGGGCACAGAGAATTTCATAGCAAAGCGTTTCCTTATTGCGGATTGATTGATTTTAATTGATGAACTACGTTGTTGATTTTTAGAAATGAAATATATTCTTTAGAAAGGATGTTTTATTCCAATGGCAACATAACGATTACGCTGCCCCTCTTCGTCAGCATCACGGCGTGTATAGTAACCATATAACACTGAACGTTTTCCTAACTTATGGTCGACTGCCAGTGAAAACTGACTTGCATCAGAACGAGAAATGGAACGATCGCTAACGATATATTGCGCTTTAAGCGTATTACTTTGTAGACCGTACGCCGCGCTCACTCCGTATGCATTGGCTTTATCCTTACCGTCGATAAAACTAATTTCGCTATCACTTATCTTGGATCGCTGATAAAACGCCCCAACATTAAGCGACCCGCTACCCACAGCGTCCCACCGCCAACCTCCAATGAGACGTAATTGATCCTGTTGTTTTATATCTGCGTTAAAACCGATACTCATATACAATTGCTTTTGCGAGAGAACCAAGGACCCTGACACCCCATCTGCAGGGCCATCCTCATCACCCTCGCCAGGGTTTTCACCAGGCACTATTGCCAACGTTACCGCTAGGGGGCCCAGAAGCCTACGGCTATCATATTGCAACACGTTACTTAGGCGCTCTTCACCATCAATAATTTTGCCGAGCTCTCCTTGAAGGTCATTAAAAAGATCAAAACCTCCTTTTGCTTCTTTAAAGGGAATGGTAATCCGCCCACCTTTTAACCTTCCCCACTCTCCCTGTATACCAACAAAGGTATCTCGCTGGGATACTGTTTGCCCGTTCTTATCTCCATCATCCACCTCCACGCCATATTCAATCTGGTATAACAGTGCGAGTGAGTCCTCGATCGATGTTTTCCCTTTAAAACCTAGGCGAGACGCGTTACTTTCTAATTTCCAAACACTACCACTTTCTGCACTGTGTTCGTTTTGATAAGACACATTCAATCGCCCATAAACGGTTCCATCAATCGGGCCTAGGGCGTGCACCCATACGGGGAAAAAACAAAGAATAGCGCCGAATGATGGCACCCAATAAAATTTATGTCGCATAACGGCCTCCTAATTTCGTTAGGCATTATACACGCGACGTTAATACGAACAACTATCATTTAGATTTTCATTCGAAACAGATTACCGTCTATTTAATACACCACTCAAATCTATTTAATATGTTTAAATCAATTTACTAGTTGGATGACGTTCTTACTTGAAACTAACGAGTTACCCAATAGAAATGCACTAAACCCTATCTGTAGATGCCTGCACTTATAAATGACCATGCGCACACTTATCCGTCATTTCGTGCCTACTTTATTTGACGCTACACGGGTTGGCTGCTGGTTGTTTTACGAATCTATTATGCCAGTGAATATTATCGCTTGTTGGATGTTGATCGATACATTTTGATACCCCAACAAACCGCTTCATCATCAATGCGTGGCATCTGTACATCAAGGGGATTTTCAGATTGTAACAACCATTTTAAACTTCTCGACACTCACACACCACACATTCTCTCTGCACTGCGTCACGACAGCATTTGTCATTTCATCAGGCCCACGCACTCCATCCGACCTTGCTTAGCGCCGCGGTGCTGAGAAAAAATAATTGGAAATAATTTGGCATTTTACTTCGAAAGGCCTTTTATGCTAATGTGCGCCCCATCTTGAAGGTGCCTATCAGTAAACGTTGCCGCGTTTATTTGGATAGGTTAAAAGGGAAGTTTGGTAAACACAGACAAAATCTTGGCTTGTCTGTCACATTCCAACGCTGCCCCCGCAACGGTATTCATTTTAATGAAAGCCCGAAACCTGCCTTTAGATATGACACGTACATGAAGCGGAGGGCTTCATAGAGCGGTATTATTTGCCTTTTTGATTGTGACATCATTACGCATCCACTACCCCTATCTATCCCCTCCCTCATTCGTATTTTTTTGCAGTAATCTAACGATTGAGGTTTCAGAATAATGAGTAGTATCCTAAATCACCGTCCAGCAAAGATGGTTCTATTAGCTTTTTTCTTGCATGGCCTTTCAAGTATCGCCCTCGCGGAAAAAAACGATATTGAACTTGTAGAAGTTCGCGGAAAAAATCCCTCCATTGGTTTAAACCTAAAAGGAAGCAATGGCGCATCGAACCGTTTGGGGTTAGACATCATCAAAACCCCAGCCAGTGTTGACGTTATTTCCAAAGAAGATATCGCTATTAAAGCGGATTATTCCTCGTTATCTACCGTTACCCGAGCTACCGGTTTTGCAGCCAGTGCCAGCCCAGGAAATGGTGGCACCTCCATGTCGGTTCGCGGTTTTAACGGTCATGGTGCAATTGTACAAACTTATGATGGCACTCGATTATACGTTGGGGCAGGCACCGTCACATTCCCTGCGGACACATGGACAATTGAAAAGATCGAGGTATTACGTGGACCGGGCTCAGTGACTAATGGCATTGGCGCGATAGGGGGAACTGTAAATTATGTTCCTAAGGCTCCTACATTCGAAGCACCATCCAATGAGATCGATGTG
>CAJXZM010000042.1 GCA_913063125.1 uncultured Gammaproteobacteria bacterium
TACCAAATCCGCAATCATAAGCAATATTGGTGGCTGAATCATTGGTACTGGTTAATTGCTGACATGCCTGCTGTAGTCGAATGAGATTGGTGTATTCAATTAAGCTTTTACCGGTAACGGTTTTAAATTGAAGAGCAAAAGAGGAACGAGACATACCAGCTTTTTTTGCCATGCTTTCTAATGTGATGGGTTGTGATGGGTCTTGAAGAATGGCCTCGCAGCAACGCTCTATTTCAAACGCTTTATTATTTGCCTTTATGAGAGAGGGGATTGTTGCTTGTCGACAATGGTTAATGAGCAGCTGAGCCAGAATGCTTTTTGCCATGACATCACCGAACAAAGACGGAGAGTCAATTTCATTTTGTAGGCGCCGTGCAAAGGTTGCGTTTTCTCGAAAGCGCTGTTGATTAAAGCGACTGCTAACGGAGTGATTTAGATATTTTTTATCTAAATAATTTTTTAAGGAAAAAATTCCCAATGACGATGCAAAGCCATCATCAAAACAAATGAATTGTGTGCGTGCTACATCTTTAGGGCTGCCAATAATTCGGTGGCTAACTCCTGTGGGAATAAGAAATGTTCGCCCGACTCTGTAGTCATTTAGTTTGCCATTAATTTCTAGTTGCCCTGCATCACTTCCACAAACAATTAATTCGTGGGGCGGATGCTCATGAAAAGGTAGTCGCTCTTTTATATCGGCGGTAATGCTGCAATGCATATTCTTAACCTTTTTGGATGATTCCGTAATGGAAGCGGACTATACCATAAGCCGGGGTCTGCTTTTGTCGTTATTCTGCGCTCAAATGTATATTGGACTAACAAGATGACATAAGTCACATAACGACATGTTGAAGGGTAAGGTATGAAAAAGCACGATGTTAATGCAATAGAAAATGTTCGTCGTATAGAAAACTTTGAGACGAATGAAATGAATGGTTATTGCATGGAATTGACACATGCTGTTTACCCGCACGATGAAGTACATGGTAAATATTGTACCATTGAAGAATATATTGATTGCCCTCCTGAAGATGTTTATCGCTATCTTGCACAAACACGTTCGTTAGCCGAATGGACTTATAGTCTTCGTGATATGAAATCAACAGATAAGAAAAACTTGTTTGAATTCAAGGATATGATTGGAGACGACACGCTTTGTTTTTGTGAAACAAAAGTGAATCCCGATGCGATGACAGTGGACTATCACTGCGCATGGGATCAAGGCGAACATTTATGGATGATTTACTTGATGCGTGTTGTACCGGCAGAGTTGGTATTAAACAAACAGGGGTCGGTTGTGTTGTGGACTAACTGTCATCATCCGTTTTATGACAACAATGCTTACCCAGAAACTGCTCCGGCAAAACGTCCTGTATGGGTAGGTGATTTCTGGTCAATGTTTTACGCGGGTCATTGGGTTGAGATGCAAAACCTTAAACACATTTTGGAATATCGCCATAAAAATAAGTTGCCTATGTTTGATGAGTCATGGTTAAAGGATTCATCGTTAACAGGGGAAGAACTTGATGGTTCTGAAAGCGCTGATGTTGTGTGTGCCTAAATTTAATAAATAGAGGATAAAAAGATGCAACCGATCAGCTTAGTTAGTGCAGCAAGTTACTTGCCTGAGAATATTGTTCCAAACACATTTTTTACAGAATCTATTGCTGATGGTGAAAAAGCGTCAAACAGCAATCACCCAATGTTTAAGGGTACAGAGTTTCGTCATCATGTTGCTGAAGAAGAAACTGCTATTAGTATGCTTGAGCAGGCTTCTCGCAAATTGGGTGATCGACTAAATCTAGACTTCTCAAAAGACGTGGATATTATTCTGATTAATACCACTGTGTTGGATATGCCATTTACGGGTTGTGGTGCTGAACTCGCTCATGTATTAGGAGCAAAACCATCGTGGATTATTGATGTACACAATGGTGGTTGTGTTTCATTTGTCTACATGATGGATATCGCCCGTAGTTTGATGGCAAGCTCTGGTGCGAAAACAGCAATGATTTGTAATGTGCAAAATGCAGCTGGTCGAATATTTCGACATCCCGAAAATCGAAAATTGCCGCAGTCGGCTGTACCAGGTGATGGTTGTGGTGTTGGGTATTTGGTGGCAAATGATAGCTCACCGGTACAGTCAATTATACGCCGTAGCTATGGCGAATACGCAAAAGATATGACAGCCGTAAGTGATGATGGTCAAAAATGGTGGGATCCTCGTGAGACACCTATGCATATCGAGTTTACTGAACATAAACTGGCATCAATTGTAGGTCGTGGAAATAAAATTGTGCCAGAAGCATTATATGCAGCGCTTAAGGAGGCGAATATATCAATGCAGGATGTTGACAAATTAATTACCAATCAACCAAATCATACATTCTTACGTAATTGGCGTGAGTCGGTTTGTGTTGAGGAAAAAAATCATATCCATACGTTCCCTGAACATGGGAATTTGTTTGGAGCTGCGTTGCCAATTTCATTAGCCAGAGGGATTGAAACAGGAGCATTAAAGAAAGGGGATAACCTTTTGTTGGGCGGATTTGCTCATGCGGGTGATTACGCCTGTGGATCTGTTGTGCATTGGCAGGGAGGAGAGTGATGCATATTCACAGTTGGATGGTATGTCATCGGCCTAAGTCACAAGCAAAACCTACACGTTATGGCGATCGCTCGGCGGGTGGTCAACGTCAAACCCCTGTTAAAAGTGTGGCTTAAATAACATGATATTATCGGATGCAATTGTTACCTGTTTACGTGAATTGAATTTGCGTTATATGTTTGGTGTGAGCGGAGCTAATATCGAACACATTCATGATTCTGTGTTTCGGCTGGGGCAGCAGGGTAATGATCAGCGTGGTTTTCAAACTGTGATGACAAAAAGTGAGTATGGAGCGGCATTTATGGCAGATGCTCGTGCTCGTACTCATAAAACGCTAGGTGTCTGTTGTGCGACATCGGGGGGCGGCATGATGAATTTGGCTGTTGGTATTGCTGAATCTTATGCCCATGCTGTGCCCGTTCTAGCGTTGGTAGGGCAACCGCCTATAGCCCAAGAAGGGCGAGGGAGTTTTCAGGACTCTTCTGGTATAGGCGCTACGGTAAATGCGCTCGCTATGTGGCAAGCTATTTCAAAATTCGCGTGTAAGTTTGAAACAGCAGATCAGTTTTGGTCTTTATTTTTCGCTGCGTTATCGCAACCATTTTCTGGGCGTCATGGTCCGTCGGTTATGTTATTGCCTCGGGATATTATGGGGTTAGAGGTAGGCGAAATACCCAGTGGTTTTCTGAGTTCTATCTCCTTTGAATCAGACGTTAACGATTCTGAAAACGATATTAATGGCGTGTGGGATTTACTTTCTAAAGCAAAAAATCCGGTTTTGATTTTGGGGTCTGGTGTTGCAAGGCATAACGCAGAAAAAACGGCGCGGGCTTTTGTTGAGTCGTCCAATATTCGTGTTGTATCAACATTGGCTTGTCCGGGTATATTTGCCAATGATGATAAACGTTATTTGGGTATGATTGGCGTTGCGGGTCATCCGTCTGCTCATTCATATATAGAAGAAAAAGCAGATTTTATATTGTCTGTTGGCACTCAACTAAGAGCGATGACACGGGCAACCTTAGAGTGTGCGTTGACGGAAAAATCCTTGTGTATGGTGAATAGTGATTTTCAAGAACTCGATGAGTCCTTGAACCCTTGTATGTTGCTTAAGTCGGAAGCGTCGATGTTTTTTGATGCGCTTAATGAAAAACAAGAGATATCGCCGTTGAAGTTCTCAGTTGATGAAGTGTTTCATCCAGTAACCTGCTTTACCCCACAAAAAATCCAATATCAACAATTGGTTGATACGGCGTCAACTAATGTAAAGCACAATGGATTAACACAAAGCGCGGCCTTAACGATTGTTAATCAATATCTGCCTGAACAGGGACATATATTATTTGATGCGGGTAACTGCGCAGCCGCAGCGGCACACTTTCTAAAAATACCGCTTAATGTATCAACAAATATAGCGTTAGGAATGGGAGGGATGGGCTATGCGATTGCTGGAGCAATAGGTGCGCAGTTAGGAGAATCAAAACCATCACGTACAATGGTATTGTGTGGAGACGGGGCTTTTATGATGACAGGTCTAGAGATACATACTGCAGTAGACCTCCAATTGCCGATATTATGGATTGTGTTTAACAACAATATGCATGGCATGTGTGTAACGCGGCAGCAATTGTATTTCTCAGGAAGGATTGAAGGAAATACCTACGGCAATGTTGATATAGCGACAATATCTAAAGGGTTTGGCGGTAAGGATAGAATCTGGGCTAAGACAGCAACTTCACTGACTGAGTTGGATGTCTTGTTGGACGAATACATTTCGCGCAAGGCGCATATGCCGGGAGTGTTGGAGCTAAAAATTGTTGAGGAAGAACTTCCCCCCTTTATGCCATTTGTTACAAAAAAAGCAACGATTCAGAAGGCGTGGTGACTATTGCAAGTCTTATGGTTCATGGGTAAATAAAGTGTATTCTTAATGGCTACTCGCCTAAAAGCTTCTTTTAATAGCTCTACGAGACCCTCGCTTTAACCCTAACAACAAGTAGTAATTGCAGTGATGCTGATGGTTCTATGACGTCTATTAACGTGACTGACATGTTAATAGACGTCATGTGAATAATGACTACAACGTCAACAAATACTCCACAAGATAGGACGTGTCATCATCAGACATGGTACACCAGGGGTGTGGTGCATCAGGCATACCGATGGCTGTTGGCGTTCCCATCTCATCGGGCCCGTATTCATTTTTCATTTGTTGATAATCCCAATAGTAATAGTCGGGGTCCCAAGGAACTTCAACAAAATACTTATGGCGTTCGATAAAACGATTTTGTTTGGCAGCAGTATCATTGTCTGCGGTACTTTCTGATTTTGGAATTCTAAACACATCCCCTTTGTTCTGATACGCAGGATAGGGCGTTGGATGATCTATGCCGCCTTTTGCGCTATTAAGAGGAGGGTGCAATGTATAATAGGCATTGTATAAGTCACTGCCAGCGTCGCAACGAGCGGGGGATACCAAGTCCTCTAAGTTTTTAACGTGACTATCACTTAATAATCCGCGATGTTGTGTCCAATACAAATTCCTTAAGAACGTTGCCCTAATTGACTGTACTTGTTTCTGATAAATTGTGGGTGTGAAGAATCGACCGACCTTATCTAGTCTTACCATTTTCTCATTGGTATTTGCACCTAGTCCATCAGCGTGACAGCTACCGCAGTCTCGCTCAAAGATCGTTTTTCCCTGCGCTACGGCCTCTGTAATACCTGGATATGCTTGCCAACTTTGAGTGATAAATTCACTTTCACTGGGTGTTGATTCTGTTTGGGTAGAAAGTTTATTATTCTCTTTTAACCATCGATACATTCCGATATTGCGTAATAGATCGTCATCTTGATTTAGAGTGGTCATATAGGCAGTCAGCGCTTGTAACGACGCCTTATCCATCGACCCTTGAGCACCGTCAGGTTCTTCTGAATGGATATAAGAACCCTCAAAACCGACATAGGATTCGGTATGTGATAATGAGCGCCGTATTGCCATATAGTTGGTAACAGTAGGAATGGTGATGGGAGAAAATTGATAATCATTGTCCGTTTCACTACCTTCACCAACAGCGCGGACAACGTTGTGTTCACCTGTGCCTTGAGGCATGTGATAAATTAACATGGTTTTATCGACATCTTGTTTGCTTCCATCTGTCCATACAGGCCCTTCCTCCTTGGTTTTAATGCCATCAAAGGGACCTAATAACGCCCATTTCATGCTCCAAGTGGGATTCGGTAATCCGGGGAATACCTTTGTGGTTTGTTCGCCTGGGGCTGATTCGTAAGAGATTTGATAGCCGTGGCAAGATGCGCAGTTAAAACCTGCCCATTCCCCTTTTCCTGTATAAGGGTTGAGAGATTCAGCAAAGCGATAACCTGCCCAACCAGTATTACTTGTCCAGCCTTTGGTAAGTTGAGGTTGTAGCGTTAAGAAACCTGGAATAGGGTTTTTCTGAGGGTAGGGGTCAAAATAGATATCATCTATTGCCTCGCTTGGCACCTGTCCTTCGATGGTTAGTACAGCGCCAAATAATAAGTTGGGATTAGCTAATAAACCAGTAATAGGGTCAACAGCTTGATAGTTGAAGATTTTTTTCCAGTCTAATCCTCGCAGGTTGTGGGCTGCCCCAATGTTGTAATCATATGACCAAAATATAGCTCGGCCCTGGGCGACTAATTCGTCAAATTCAGGGTTATCCACAGTTACATCGATGGGCGCTGTTGATTTGGTTTCAGACAATGTAGAAACTACATCACAGTTGTGTTTGAAATCAGGTTCGGTAATGCGTGCCGTTAACGCATCAATAACATTATGAGATTCACCTGGACGAATAAGGGATTCATTAAAACCGGTTCGTTTTTGCACTTGAACGGTAAGTAGGCCACTGCTTGCATGATCAGGGACTCTAAATTCGATACGGCTATTTGCCCAATGTAAAACGTTTTTGGGCCACTCGCTGCGAATGTCGCTGATTTCAAAATTCACTTGTTTTTGAATATCAATTTTTTGTTCGAACATAGTGAGGTCGGTTTCAAGAATACGTGTTGTACCAATCATTATTTTCGAGAAATCGATATCAACGCCTTGACCAAAATTCTCACCATACAATGTAATGATGTCTCCAGGAGCCATTGTAATCGGAGAAGGGGTGTCTGTACTCCATGTAGGATTCCCATTAATAGCAATGCTTTGAATAACCGGTGTTAAGAACTCGGCTGCTGATGCCGAACGGATATTTTCACGACTCGCATCAAGTTCGCAAAGGGTTTCCTGGTCTGGGAATTCGCCGACTTTATCGCAACCAGCAAGGGCAATTGATATGGGTACAAGCCAGAGGGCTTGCTGGACTATCTTGCTGAATGGCTTGTTACGAGGGGGGGATTTTGTTGGCTCGGTCTGTCGAGTGGTTTTTATCATTATTATATCCTCTCAAGGGTGGAGAATAGCGCTAGGTTTTTATTGTTGCTTTTATTGCGCTATCAGCTGATATCCTAAAAGAATTTGTAAAATGACCCCATGATATTGTCGGACAATAAGTTTGACCTAATCGGACATACGTTGCTAGCTGTGACGTATGCACTGTATTAAGGTAACAGCTTCACAATAAAGTGGTTGTATCTTGAGCAATGGGGTGTGTGGCGGTATCAGTTCAGTCTACTTTTGTCCTTTTTAGCTCTTTTGGAACCTGGTAGAGTTGTTTATCGTTACGTTGTTCAACCTCCTTTTAGGATATAAATGCTTCAATGAACCCTATTGCACTAGGTATTTTTGTTAATCGTATTGAATCAATCTGCGATGAAATGGGGGCTGTGTTACGCCGTGCGGCTTTTTCCCCCAACATTAAAGATCGTATGGATTTTTCTTGCGCGATTTTTGATCCGAAAGGTGGTTTGTGTGCACAGGCGGCTCATATACCAGTGCATTTAGGTAGCATGGCGTATGCAATGAGGGATATTGTTAAATCGGTTCAATGGCAGCCCGGCGATATGGTGGTCTTAAATGACCCCTATTTAGGAGGAACTCATCTACCGGATATAACCGTCATTGCACCTATGTTCATCTCCAGCAATGACGAAAAAGAAACGTTAATGGGCTTTGTTGTGAATCGAGCACACCACGCAAATATTGGTGCAACAACGCCGGGATCAATGCCGTTATCGCAATCGTTAGAAGAAGAGGGGGTGATTATTCCGCCGACGTTACTGGTACGTAATGATGTGATTTTGAAGGATGTATTACACCGTATCAGTGGTAGTGAAAACGGTATGCAAGGGCAAAGTTATGGTGACTTTTCTGCACAAATAAGCGCAAATAAAGTTGGCTGTCAGCGATTACGCACACTTGTTTCAGCTAATGATACGGAGCATTATTTTCAATTCTTATCGGAATTGAATGCTTATGGTGAGCGATTAGCAACGTCAGCATTAAGTGACTTGCCAAATGGTTGTTATCAATTTGATGATTATTTAGATGATGACGGTGCAGGTCAACATAATATAAAAATAGCGGTAACGATTAGCATTGAGGATGGGAACGTCGACGTGGATTTTTCCGGTACACATCCGCAAGTAATGGGTAATGTTAATTGCCCGTTATCGGTAGCCGCAGCGGCCGTTTTTTATGTATTTCGATGTTTGATGCCACCCTATACTCCCGCATGTGCTGGGACGTTTGCCACAATTACATTGAAAGCAAATAAGGGCTGCTTGCTGGATGCTGAGCGTCCAGCCGCGGTAGCAGCAGGTAACGTTGAAACCAGTACTCGGATAGTTGATGTAGTGCTGGGAGCCTTGGCTCAAGCCATTCCTCACCGAATCCCCTCCGCAAGCCATGGCAGCATGAACAACGTAGCGATGGGAGCTGAGGCGACTAAAGATTCCATGCGGTGGGATTATTACGAAACCATTGGTGGCGGTATGGGAGCTCATGCAAAAGGAGACGGGTTGAATGCAGTACAAACCCATATGACTAATACGTTAAATACACCGATCGAAAGTTTAGAAAGTCATTACCCGCTACGTGTGCTTGCTTATCGCATACGCGAGAACTCTGGCGGAGGAGGACAATATATTGGTGGAAATGGTATCGAACGACGCTTGCTATTCCTACGGCCCGCAACGGTAACATTACTGACTGAACGCCGGAAGAGAAATCCGTGGGGGTTGGCGGGAGGTTTAGCGGGCGCTGTGGGTGAAAATTTACTAAATGATCTGTTGTTACCAGCAAAAACCGCATTTGATGTGGTACGAGGTGATGAGCTTTGTATTAAAACTCCGGGGGGCGGAGGTTGGGGTGTAGCATAAGAATAGAGCAGTATAATAATCGTTATCTAATTATAAGAATAACAAGAGAGGAATCTGTATGTCAGAAGAAGCGGTAGTATCAACGCATTATCGCGCGTGTCATTTATGTGAAGCGCTGTGTGGTGTTGAAATAAAAGTTGAAAACGGCTCCATTATTTCTATCAAAGGGGATAAAAATGACCCTCTGAGTGAAGGGTATATTTGTCCAAAAGCTACCGCTCTGCAAGATATCCATGAAGACCCGGATCGCCTCCGAACACCCGTCAAACGTGTTGGAGATCAATGGCAGGAGATTAGTTGGGATGATGCCCTAGATATTGTTGCAGACAAGTTGGTTGAAACAAAAAATGAGCATGGAGCGAATGGTATTGGTGCATATTTTGGAAACCCCAGTATACATAACTGGGGAATGGTTACTCACGCCCCCAATCTATTTAAATTATTGAAAACAAAGAATCGCTTTTCCGCAACATCAGTAGATCAACTACCACACCAATTGGTTGCTTATTGGATGTATGGGCATCAGTTAATGGTCCCTGTTCCAGATATCGATCGTAGTGATTTTATTGTTATTGCTGGAGGCAACCCGATGGCATCAAACGGCAGCCTATGGACGGTTCCTGGTTTTCGTCATCGGGCCAAAGCGTTACAACAACGCGGTGGAAAAATTGTTGTGTTAGATCCGCGGTACACGGAGACCGCTGAGATTGCCGATGAACATCATTACGTTAAGCCAGGAACGGATGCATGGTTATTGTTTGCATTAATTAACGTGATCTTTACCGAAGGTTTGACTGATTTAGGGCGACTAAGTGATATGACTGAAGGGTTGGATCATATTGAGACCTTGGTTCAACAATTCACACCAGAAAAAGCAGAAGCAGAGACAGGAATGACTGCAGCTGCGATAACCCAATTAGCAAGGGATTTTGCCTCTGCTGAACGGGCAGTGTTCTATGGCCGGATGGGGCTCAGTACGCAGGAATATGGATCATTATGCCAGTGGGCAATTCAATTGCTGAATATCATAACAGGTAATCTCGATAACGTTGGGGGCTCAATGTTTAGCTTGCCAGCGTTAGATCCAATAAAAGGCATCGCAAGTAAACCTGGTCATTACGGTGCATGGAAATCCCGTGTACGTGGATTGCCAGAGTTTTCTGGTGAACTGCCTTGTAGTGTAATGGCAGAAGAAATATTAACACCAGGTGATGGGCAGATTAAAATGTTGATAACGGGGGCTGGAAATCCAGTGTTATCAACACCGAATGGTGTGCAATTGGAAGAGGCGTTAGCTTCGTTAGATTTCATGGTCTCCGTGGATTTATATATCAATGAAACCACTCGCTTTGCCGATGTTATTTTGCCGCCAGTCAGCCCGTTAGAGCACGATCATTATGATTTGGCGCTTATCGTTTTTGCTATCAGAAATGTTGCAAAATACAGTGCTGCTGTATTTGATAAACCGGAAAATGCATTGCACGATTGGGAAATATTTTCAGTATTGGGTGATCGCATTGCATCTCGAATGGATGTAAGCCCTGTGCCGACTTTTTTGCCTGAGCAAATCTTGGAAATGGGATTGCAGTCTGGCCCTTATGGGGCAATGTCAAATGGGTATGAGTCTCAACGCGAAAAATCCAATGTAGGTTTATCTCTTGCCATGTTAAAGCAGCATCCAGAAGGTGTTGATTTGGGAGCCCATGAACCTTTATTGCCCGAGCGGTTATGTACTGATAATCAAATGATCTGTTTGGCTCCGAAAGAGTTAGTGGCGGATTTGCAACGGCTTCAGAATTCAATTAAGAAAGGAGAGGGTGATAAATCGCCATTCTTACTGATAGGGCGAAGGCACGTAAGATCCAATAACTCCTGGATGCATAATTCACTGCGCTTAGTGAAAGGCAAGCCTAGGCATCAATTAATGCTAAACACACAGGATGCTGTCGCCCTTGGGATAATGAATAACGATCAAGTAGAGGTTGTCTCGCGTGTAGGCAGTGTAAAAGTCATGGTAGAGGTCACTGATAACATCATGCCTGGTGTGGTTTCGTTACCCCATGGTTGGGGACATGATCGCAAGGGAATAAAAATAGCGATAGCTCAGGAGCATGCAGGAGTCAGTGCGAATGACTTAACAGACGAGCTGTTTCTGGACCTACTATCCGGGAATGCAGCGCTAAGTGGCGTCCCTGTGGCGGTAAAACCCTGCAAATGATCGGGTGTTTGTTGCCTCTAGGTTTGGTAGAATGACTGTTACAGAAGTTTTGTTTTGTTTAACCTATTGATATTAAAGTAGTTAAAGGTACCCCTGATGGAAACAATTGAGCTAATTAAAGAACAAATTGAGAGTAATGACGTGTTGTTATACATGAAGGGTACACCTCAGTTCCCTCAGTGTGGTTTTTCTTCTCGTACAGTAGAAGCACTTATTAACATCGGCCGTCCTTTTGCTTTTGTCAATATACTTGAGAATCCAGAAGTGCGTGCAGAATTACCTAAGTATGCAAATTGGCCAACGTTTCCTCAGCTTTGGGTGAAAGGCGAGCTGATTGGTGGCTGTGATATCATTGCTGAAATGTTTCAGCAGGGCGAGTTAAAAACCTTGGTTGAAGAGGCCTCGCCAGCTAAAGAAGAAGAGTAAACTTTTGGCTGAAAACGAATGAAAAAGGAAGCGTAAGCTTCCTTTTTTTTGCATAAAAATCGCAATGGCATCATTTTCGGGCAGGGGTTTTGAAAAATACTATCCTTGTATTACTATACAGCCCTTATCTTTAATTAACGCTAATTGGCTTTCTGTTTCAACGCTTTCTACGACGGTTTGAAGGTTAAGCTTTTCTGCTAAGAATAAAATAGTATCAAGTACATTTTGTGCATCGGCACTGTGTGCAACATCATTAATAAAGGCACGGTCAATTTTTAAGGTACCGATAGGAAAGCGTTGCAATTAGGCTAACGAAGAATACTCTGTTCCAAAATCATCCAATGCGATGCGAGAGCTATCTTCCAAAGAAACTTTAGGTTGGTAGTGGAGAATGAATTCATTTTTCTCAATCGCTGTTCTAATTGCCGCTTCCAAGGTTAGGCGTTTTTTGACGATATCCTTCATTGCTTTTTCAAAGAATTGAAAGTTTTTTTACCTTTTGATTCTGCTTCATAAATCGCAATGTCTGAATGCTTTAGTAACGCTTCTGGTGTCTATCCATTTTCCGGGTAAAGGGCTAAATCAATGCTGGCATAGATATAAATTCAATGTTGGGATTTATATCTTTTAACGCTAAACCTTCACCGTTGTAAACCAATGGCATCCTAGCATCCTAGCATCACGCCAGCGGGTATCTATATTTTGAATGACACATCGGAGGCAATAATGATATTTAGGCCTTCTCCTCCGTTGGTCGAGATAAGGTACTCATCCTTTAATTTATCCGTTTCGTAAAATACTTGATGAATATTAACTTTGTATTTTGCTTCAAAAGAGGCGGTCGGTTTTTCATCGAAATACTCTGACCAGTTGTATAGTGTGAGTGTTTTTGTAGATTCGTTTTTGAGTAATATTTTTATTTCTTGAGCAATGCCAATATTGCTAAGAATCGGTAGGGAGAGCAGGCTAATAAACCGCACAAACTGAACGAAAGCAGGCATAATCCATTTCAATACTATTTTTTGAGACTATTCTCTAATAAACGTGGATCAAAAATCTACAGATAGGAGTTTATAAATGAAGAAACCCAGCTTACCTAAGCGCAGATTGGCGATGTTAGGTCGACTGATTTCTCAGATATTATCTAAAGAACCGTTATTCGTTACACCTACCATCGAACGTGATGCGTTAACTCGACTCCATGGACGTTTGGAGTTTGTGCGTGATATTAATGGAGTGGCACACCTTTACGCGGATATCGAATCGGACTTGTATGTTGGGCTAGGGTATTTGCAAGCCGTTGAACGCTTTATGACCATGGATACTTTGCGGCATGTTGCAAAGGGTCGTTTGAGTGAGCTGTTTGCGAATGTACGGCTACCTGCGAGTGTTGAGCGAGTTGGAGGATTAAGTTTTAGTGACTTTGATGCTTTTTTACGCCCCCTAGGTTTTGAAAATGAGGTGAAAAGAGATTACTCCAAACTATCAATGGCTTCTCAGCGTTGTTTAGAAGCATTTGCTCAAGGAGTGAACGATGCGTTAGTTCAGATGGATGGAGTGTACCCACCAGAGATGCTGCTAACTGGCAAGGTAATCCCTTGGACTGCAGAAGATTGTTTGTTAGCTGCAAGAGCGAGTGCTTTGGTTGTATCTTTAACAACCCTTGAAAATGAGTTGACGTTTGACAACATAAGGGCTCAAGAGGGAGACGATATTGCAAAAGCGGTTTATCCTAACGCCCCCTGGGAGAACGCCCCTGATTACAGTCAAGGTGGACAAGCCGAAATACCTGATGGACCACTGGATACGCCCAATATGGGTAGTAATAACTGGGCTATATCACCTGCACTGACAAAATCAGGAGCACCTATAGTTTGTAATGATCCTCATGTGCCAATAATACCTGCGCCAACCTATTGGCATCATGTGCATTTAGAGTGCCCAGAGTATTCTGTCCAGGGGGGGATGTTCCCTGGTTATCCCGGTATGGGGTTTGGCCATAATGGCCATATGGCTTGGGGGTGTACAACTGTATTTCGGGACGCTTGGGATTTGAGCCGTATTGAACGTATTCCTGATTCCCCTGGGCGTTACCGGGCAGTTGATGGCTCAGAAAAAATAACGAATTGTCGTGACACAGTGAAAACACGTTTTGGGAAGTCATTGACAATAGAGTGGGAGACGTGTCCTCACGGTATTATTTACCCTGGCTGGGAGCACAGTGACAACGTTTCATTGGCTCTTAAATTTATTGCTTGTAATCATGCCGCGCATTTTGACGGGCATCGACAGTTATATGCGGCGAATAATGTAGAAGGTATTCAAGGAGCACTTAAAAGCCTTAATGAAGGACCTTTTGACTTTAATATGGTGTATGCCCATAAAGATGGCCATATTGCGTGGGAGCAGATAGGGCAGATCCCTAAACGTAATAAAGACGGATTGTTTGTTCGTGATGCCCATGACCCTGATTCTGTGTGGCAAGGGTATTTGGACTTTTCCGAAAATCCGAAAATCATTAATCCAGAGAGTGGATTTGTCGTTACTGCCAATACTGATACATGTCAGGAGCAATACCCTGTTGTCGCGACACGCGTACACTGTGAACCCAGGTATCGACAAGAGCGAATTATTGAATTGATTGGTCAAAGAGATGACCATGATTGGAAGTCCATGGCGGCAATCCAAAGTGATGTGTTGGCGGGTTACGCGTTACCCATGCGTGATCGATTATGTGATGTGCTGAAGCAGTATAAAAACACGGTAGGGCATTTAGCTGCAGGCCTTGATCATTTAGTGCGTTGGGATGGTCAGTTTGCGATAGATTCAATTGGAGCGAGTATTTTTACACTGACTCGAAAGCTCTTGTCGACGACAATTTTCTTTAAGATATTAGGGGATGCATCTGCTAAACGATTTACTCATGGGCAGCTTGCTGTCCCTAGAATAGGACACCTATTGCTTAATAAATATGACCCTCTATGTGATATTGTTGCGCAAAGAAGTGGTCATGATGTGTCGTATTACATTCAACAAAGCTTTGAGCTCGCTATAAATCAGCTAAAAAGTGACTGGGGTGGGGATATGAACGAATGGCGATGGGGGAACATACATCGGGTTCGTATCGGCAGTATTATGGCGGAATTACCTGACATCGGTAAATTTAAAATAGGTAAACCATGGGTTGCTCTTGATGCACCAATGCCGGGAGAGGCGAATACTGTGTCTCCGTCTGTGACAACACCGGATGGAAAGCGCCTTCGAACATTAATTGGAGCCACAAGCCGTTTTATTTGTGATCTTTCTAAGCCCAACGAGGCTTGGTTTGCACACAGCACTGGCCCCGCTGCGGACCCGAATTCGCCGTTTTATAAAGAATTGGCTCAGCAGTGGCATAGATTTGAATATTTTCGATCAGCACTGTGGAAGGCAGATCAGGTACCCAATGTAGTGGAGAGGGTCATATTATTGCCATAAGAGTGATACCGAGCATTGTAAAGTATCTATTAAAAACCACATGTTTAAATGAACATAGTAAAGCGTACATAGCATAAGGAATACAGGATGAATTGGTTGCCTCAAGTGAGCGAATTGCTCGCCGGAAAAATTGATGTTAACAAAACAGTACAGTTAAAAGGTTGGGTTAGAAGTCGCCGAGATTCTAAGGCAGGTTTTTCATTTCTAAATATTCATGATGGCTCCTGCTTTGACGGTATCCAGGTTGTTGTGGATAAAGCGTTGTCAAATTATGACAGCGATGTTCTTAGGTTGTCTGCGGGCTGTTCTGTATCTATTCACGGAATTGTTGTCGAGTCCCAAGGTAAGGGGCAATCAATCGAAATTCAGGCAACAAGCCTTGAAGTACTAGGGTGGGTTGATGATCCAGAAAGCTACCCTATAGCGAAAAAGCGTCATACCTTTGAATACCTACGTACAGTCGCACATTTACGGCCGAGAACAAATACGTTTGGTGCAATGGCTCGTTTACGCAATACTTGTTCGCAAGCAATTCACCGATATTTTCATGAACAAAATTTTAATTGGGTAAATACACCAATTATCACCGCTAGCGATTGTGAAGGGGCGGGAGAGATGTTTAGGGTAAGTACGCTGGATTTAGAAAATTTACATCGTACGGATTCTGGTGCAGTTGATTTTTCAAAAGACTTCTTTGGAGGCGAATCCTTTCTAACGGTGTCCGGTCAGCTAAATGTCGAAGCGTACTGTTTAGCATTATCACGGGTTTATACCTTTGGGCCAACATTTCGAGCGGAAAACTCCAATACCAGTCGGCATTTGGCAGAGTTTTGGATGGTGGAACCGGAAGTGGCTTTTGCAGATTTATCTGATATAGCCTCGTTAACGGAAGATTTTTTAAAATATGTATTTACCGCGGTATTGAATGAGCGGGAAGATGATATGGCTTTCTTTCAAAAGATGGTGGATAAAGATGCGATAACACGACTGGAGAATGTTGTGAAATCAGAATTTGTTCGCATGGATTATACCGATGCGATAACGATTCTAGAAGGGTGCGGTGAGAAATTTGAATACCCATTGCACTGGGGTGTTGATTTACATTCAGAACATGAGCGTTACCTTGCAGAAAGGCATGTGGGGGGACCTGTAATCTTGATGAATTACCCCAAAGAGATAAAAGCCTTTTATATGCGAGAAAATGATGACGGGAAAACATGTGCAGCGATGGATGTGTTAGCTCCAGGGATAGGAGAAATTATTGGAGGCAGTCAGAGGGAAGAACGGCTTGATGTGTTGGATGCAAAAATGGCGGCTCAAGGCTTGAGTGAAGGACTTGATTGGTATCGAGATCTTCGTCGATATGGCACCGTGCCTCATGGTGGTTTTGGATTGGGGTTTGAGCGGTTACTGAATTATATTTCTGGTATGGATAATATTCGGGATGCGATTCCATATCCTAGGACACCACAGAATGCAGATTTCTAAGTGATAGGCTGGTAGGTAAAAGCACATATAAGTTTATGATTAGGCTCAATCTCGTTCGACAATTTAAATGTTACACAGAATACAATAAAACTAAACGCTATAACAAACGCTAACATTATAACCATAGAAGCTAACAATTAATTGTGTGATTATTGAGCGCTTATAAGGTTAGTAAGTGTTGGGCTGAGTTCTTTTGGTAAAACACGCTAGTCGTGGAGTTTAGATACTCAAATCCTAATATATATAGGTGTTCTGGTGAGGAATTCGGATTACAAAACACTCTCTCGTTATGTATCAAGTTACCTAGGGAGTTTGAAAACCCATGAAGTGTGTATCAATGATCAAGAATGGAAATATATAGAAGGCGGTAAGGGTGAAGAAACAATTGTTTTTATCCACGGTTTAATGGGCTCAAAAATGTTGTGGCGTAGTTTTATGCAGCATTATGTAGCCGATTATCGCGTTATCGCTATAGATGTGCCGGGTCTATTTTTGGAACAGCGCCTGAAAACTAAACGACATACATTCAGGGAGTTGAGTAATTGGTTGGAATTGTTACTAGAGCATTTGCAGGTAGATCGCTGTCACTTGGTGGCTCATTCTGTTGGTTGCGGAGTGGGAACTCACTTTGCTAGTACAAGGACCTCAATGGTTAGCTCAATTGCGTTGTTGAACCATATGGATGTTTGTTCTGATAGTAGTGTTTATGGGAGTGTTCGAGCCATTGATGGTTATTTGGATGATACAATGCCCGAAGCATTGGATTCATTGGATGCGTGGAATAACCTGTTTTTTAAGATGTTTTATGAGCCACCGAAGGTACCTCAAGTTATACAACGTTACCGTTATCGTTCGTTCATGAAAAATTATGGCGGGTTTGTACGAGTCGTGGAGGAGTTAAACGAGTTAAAGCCGATGGCCTTGTCCTATTTGCGAAAACTCAAATGCCCAGTGTTAACAATTAACTCTACTCATGATCGTTTTTCCTCTGACGCTTTCTATGAAACGTTAAAGCAACAGTTGCCATGGGGACGCCATGAAATGCTAGAGCGCTGCGGGCACATGTCATTTATTGAAAAACACGATCAAGTCGTTAATAGTTATAAGGAATTTATAAAAAACGAAGGTTTAGCGCTATCAACACCTGCGATGATCTTATAAAAGTGTGGACTACTATTAAAGTTGATATTACTACGAGATTAAAATGATTGACCAGGATTATAAAAACTTGTCACGTTACGTGTCCAGCTACCTTGGTAGGCTACAGACGCATAATGTTGATATTGATGGTCAGGAGTGTAAATATTTAGAGGGAGGAGAAGGGGAAACGATTGTATTTCTTCATGGGGTCGGTGGATCAAAAGTGTTATGGCGCAGCTTTATGCAAAGTTATGTGGGCCGTTATCGTGTTGTCGCGGTAGATGTCCCAGGTTTGTGTGTTGATGTCCCCTTTAAAAACAAGAAACATAGTTTTCGAGAATTATCACACTGGCTTACGTTATTTTTGGAAAAAATACAGGCCTCTCATGTACACCTCGTAGCGCATTGTGTTGGCTGCTGTGTTGCAAGCAGTTATGCTAGTTTACACCCTCAAAAGGTAAAGAGTATTGCCTTATTGAATCACCTTGATGTGATTAGTGAAAGCGCTATAGGTTTTGATACGTACATGATTGATGTTGTGGATTCGATTATCAATAAAGGAGGGGAGTCCAAATGGGATGAATTTATGGCGGGCCTTTTCTATTCGCCTTTAAAGTTCCCAGTGTTTTTAAAAAAATATCGAGAGCGTTATCTCCTGAAACACAGAGATCATTTGGCAACCCTTTTAATTGAAATTAAACGTCAGTTTCCTTTGGTTATGGGGTATTGGAGAAAGTTCGAGAGCCCAGTGCTTACTATTAGCAGTAGTCATGATTTGTTTTCATCGGTTGAGTTCTTTTATAGCTTGAAAACAAATATTCCCTCTGGGCAGCATGAGTTGTTAGAAAACTGCGGTCATATGAGTTTTCTTGAGAAGAGCGAAGATGTGTTAGCCATACATAGCAGTTTTTTGAGGTTATTATAGAAATGCCAATGATTTACATAAGCCTGGTACAGAATGGCGTTAGCCGATGTTTATTTTTTACCCAAGTACATTATTAGAGGCCAAGTGATAGATTTGGCTTCACTACTTTTCCCCCAGAGTTGTTCTAGTTGGCCAGCTATATCTTTTGTGGGGTTGTGATTATTAATTCTTTCATATTCTTTAACAGCTGACCAGGTATCTAGGTAACCCGTGAGCTGTGACAGGTTCCATGTTGCTTCCATAGAGAATTCAGGGGTCGGTAATCGGATATAGGGAAATGAAATATCTTTATACCCTTCGTTAAGTAACTTGCGTTCGATAGGCCAGTAAGGGCCAACAATATTTGTGTGAAAATGACTGATCAGCTTGTCAATTTCTGTGTCGGTATGAATAAATTGATACCCCCATATGGCAAGTAAGCCTCCAGGCTTTAATACCCGGTCTACAGTCTCGAAGAATTTGGGAAGGTTAAACCAATGGATAGCCTGTGCGACGGTAATAAGGTCAAAGCAGTTGTCGGGAGCATCAAGCTCTTCTGCGGGAGAAACTTTATAAGTGATGTTACCTCTAGGTTCGGCCTGTTTAATCTGAGCATCGCTTGCGTCGGTGGCAAGTACTTGACTGAAATGTTTACTATGCTCAACAGCGGCTTGCCCAGAGCCTGTGCCGCAATCCCATACGCTAGCTGTGTCTTTGCATTGACTTGCAAGCCAGGTAAACAACTCGCTGGGATAGTTAGGTCTATAGGTTTTATAGTTGTTGGAAGCGCTAGAAAAGTGATCTTTAAATTGAGACATTTGATGTGGCTCCTGTGTCGTTTCTGATCAATTGTTTTTGCTTTGGGATGTTTTGGTTGAATGTTGAACGTTAATGTGAGTTCTTGTAGCCTTATTTTAGGCGGAACTGCTAACACTGTGTTAATAAATAAAATCTATCACGGAGATAGATTTTAAACAGTGGCAGGAAACCAATCATGCTGTATTATTATTGCTTTCCCCCTGTACTCCTAACAGTACATCTTATAACCCCATTCATATTAGGAATTTCACGATGAGCGTATTAGTTGGTAAGCCGGCCCCAGATTTTACTGTACCTGCCGTATTAGGCGATGGAACAATTGTTGATAGTTTTTCATTATCTGAAACTATTAAAGGTAAGTATGGATTAGTATTTTTCTATCCGTTAGATTTCACATTTGTATGCCCATCAGAGTTGATCGCGCTAGATCACCGTATGGATCAGTTCACAGAGCGCGGTGTAGAGGTGATTGGTGTGTCAATTGATTCACACTTCACACATAACGCATGGCGTAATACGGCTGTAAATGACGGCGGTATTGGTGCTGTTAAATACACACTTGCAGCAGATATGAATCATGGCATCTGTAAAGCATATGATGTTGAATCTGAAGGTGGCGTTGCTTATCGTGGTGCCTTTTTGATCGACACTAACGGTGTTGTACGTTCTCAAATTGTTAACGATCTTCCTTTAGGTCGTAATATGGATGAGCTGATTCGTTTGGTTGACGCGCTTCAGTTCCACGAAGAGCACGGTGAAGTTTGCCCAGCAGGTTGGAATAAAGGCGATAAAGGTATGAATGCTTCTCCTGATGGTGTTGCTGAGTACCTAACGGGTAATGCTGATAATTTGTAAGCTTTTCATGTAGATATTCGATGTTCCAGAAGTGAAGGTGTTTCATCTTCATTTCTGGCATGTTTCCATTTTCAACGATCTAATCTGTCTAACGACCCTGTGCTTGATATGGTCTAAGGCGCTTTTCTCGCTTTACCCTCGATTATTTTATGTATTCTCCAAGTGTTTTTCTCAGACTGTCAAATACAACAGGTTTAGCAACAAAGTCATTCATACCAGCATCGTTACAAGCTGACTTATGGCTTTCCATCGCGTGTGCACTTAAGGCGATAATGGGAAGCGCTGAAAGGTTGTTATTTTGTTCCCATATGCGAATGGATCGAGTGGCCTGAAATCCATTGACTCCAGGCATTTCACAATCCATTAAGACCATGTCTAGCGTACTGTGTCCCGCTTGACCTGCTATATCGTCACATATGAAATCAATGGCCTCTTGCCCGCTTGCTACAGCAACAGCATCGACTCCTAGTTTCTTCAAAAATGCTAAGGCGACTTGGCGATTAACTGAATTGTCATCAACAACTAGGCCGCGCCGGCCTTCAAATGGACGATTGATGTCAATGATGGGTTTTTTCTGAGTGCTTTGTATTTGTGAATTATAAATCAAATAGAAAACGCGGTTAATGCTAAAGGGCTGGTCAATGACCCACGGTACTTTCTCTAGTTGGCCTGAGTCAATGCGTGAGTCAGACGTGCCCGCAGGTGCGGATATAATGAGCTGAGCATGTTGGAGACTCCCTGTTTGATTGATAAAATGAGTGATTTCATTGGTGTCATGGAGTTGGCTGGTGAGCTCAATCAAAATGTAATGGAAGTTTTTGTTGGTATCGTTAGCTATTTTTCTTAATTCGCTGAAAGTTTCTGCATGAGAAAAATGCATATTCCAAACAATAGCATGTTGCTCTAGCATTTCAGTAAAGCGAGGTGTACGTGAAATGATTAGAGCATTAAGGGATGACAGCTTTTTGATAAGTGTTGGGTCAGGTGGTAGTACATATAGCTGCTTATTGATGACGGGAATAGAAAACCAAAAGGTCGAACCTTTTCCTAGCTCACTCTTTACACCAATCTCTCCGTCCATAAGTTCAATTAGGCGTTTTGAAATAGAAAGACCTAGTCCAGTCCCTCCGTATTGACGACTGGTCGATGTGTCTGTTTGAGAAAAGCTCTTAAACAACTTGTTAAGCTTGTTTTCGGGGATGCCGATGCCTTGGTCTTCGACTTCAATTAATATTGAAGGTGAATTGTTATTGTCGGATTCTTGTAATGTTACATTTACAATAACACTACCTTCATCGGTAAATTTAAAGGCGTTGCTTAATAAATTGGTGAGTACCTGTCTTATGCGTGTTGGATCACCATCTATGGCTAGCGGTACCGTTGGCCCCATGTAGATGTTGAAGTACAGCATCTTGTCAGCGGCTCGGGTGGAGAAAATTGACGCAGTCTCGTCCAGTGTCTGGCGAATGTTAAAAGGGATGGATTCAATTTCCAGCTTCCCTGCTTCTATTTTTGAATGGTCAAGAATGTCATTAAGAATGGTTAGCAGTGTTTGGCCTGATCCTAAAATGGTTTTTAAATAGTGATTTTGTTGTGGCGATAGTTCAGTGTCTTTTAATAGCTGAGTCATACCCAAAATACCATTCATTGGAGTACGGATTTCATGGCTCATTGTTGCGAGTAAATCACTTTTGGCCTGGTCTGATGTAAACGCTTTTTCTTTGTCTCTATTGAGCGTGTTAATACGGTAGGCTAGCCCTAAAGACAGTAGCGCTGCTTCTATAATATTGGTTGCTTGTATGAGATTGTCTAACCATGCGGAGTAGGGGATGAGGCCGAGGAAACTGGCGGAATACCCCACTACAGCGTGAACCAATGTTATCCAGGCGATGGTGTAGAAAGACGCTTCAGGCATGCCTTTTCTCCACATGTACACACCCGTTACGAATAATGCAGTTCCCCCTGGGAGTAGCAATAGGAATACCAATGCAAGTATTATGGGGGTGCCGCTAAAAATAGAAGTAATAAGCAGCGCTACCCAGCACAGACTCAGTAGCTCCAATCCGCGGTAGATTTTTGGGGCATTTTCTTGAAGGGAGAGAAAACTCATTGTAAAACGCACGGATGATAGTGCGCCCAATGATATCACCAACGTATAAAACCGATGGTTGAGTTCAGGCATGTCATACCAGAAATATTGAATCGCAAGCCCTTTGTCCAACGCAACAAAAAGGGCCAGCGTTATAATAAATATGACGTAATTTGCATAACTGCGGTCTTTTACGAAAAAGAATAGGCATAAATTATAAAGCGCCATAATAAGCACTGAGCCAAAATAAATACCGTTAAAAAACGTTTGATTGTTAGTCTTTTCTGTAAAAGATTCTTGGTCCCAAAAAAATATGGGAAGTTTCAGGGGATAAGTATTGTCAACTTTAATATAGAGTGTGGAATGTTGCTTTGGTGTTAAAGTTATGGGGAAAATATAGTTACTTTGAGGAATAAAACGCTTGCTTAAAGGTGTGCTTTCCAAGAGTCGCATGTGTGGAATGTCTGCTTGGCTGTTGTTCAAATGGTTAACAACATAAATATCAATTTGAGCTATCTTATTATTAGCAAACTCAAGCAAATAGGTGTCTGGGGTTAATGTGTCAGGGAGCTGGATCTTTATCCATATTGGGTCATCAACAAACCCAAGGTTAATATGTTCTTCTGGGTAAGGCTGCCACATGTCCTTGTCTAGATTAAGAATACCTTGGATATTGAGTGCAGCGGTTGCTTTTGGGTCATGGCCATTGGTTGGTGCTAACAACGATATAGGAGGAGGGCCATTTAAGAAAGGTGATGTTGGCGTTGTAGCGAAAGTGTCAGCAATATCAAGAGTACAGAGGGTTACCAATAGAAACAGTATGGAAAACCATGCCCCAAAGCTTTGTGGGCGGTAGTGTTTTTGTTGTGAGTCTTGATGTCTCAAGGTGGCTGTCAATGTCCTTTGTTAACCCGGTTTGTAACCTAATTTACGTAGTGTTTGACTTGTAAGTTTAGCATGGAATGTAAATAGCGATACGGAGCCGCGGGTACTTTGTTTGGACGAATCCTTGAAATAGTTAACCTAGTTCAACACCTTCGAGCCCACCTAATTGCTGCCAGCGATTGACGATATAGCAGAATAGTTCTGCTGTACGTTTGGCATCATATATGGCGGAATGAGCTTCTTTGTTATCAAAAGGAATATTGGCTGCTCGACAGGCCTTTGCTAATACAGTTTGCCCCACGGCTAATCCGGCAAGTGTAGCGGTATCAAAACAAGAAAAGGGATGGAAGGGGTTACGTTTAATACCTTGTCTCGAGGCAGCAGCTTTGACGAAATCATGATCAAATACAGCGTTATGACCAACGAGTACGGCACGGGTACAGCCTTCTGCCTTGATCTGTTGCCTGATAGGGGCAAAAATATCAGTCAGAGCATCTTTCTCTTCGACAGCGTCGCGAAATGGGTGGTAAGGGTCTATTCCCGTGAACTCTAACGCCTCTTTTTCAAGGTTTGCACCTTCAAAGGGGGTTACATGGTAATGATGGCTACCACTAACGTAGAGAAGCCCTTCATCATTCATGGACACCATAACCGCTGCAATCTCCAGTAATGCATCGGTCCGGGAGTTGAATCCCCCTGTTTCTACGTCAATAACAACGGGTAAAAAGCCTCGAAATCGTGTCGCTAGAAGTGATTTTTCGATACTGCTCATTGGGGTTGGATCCTTGCTTATTCTTGTGATGCAACCTGCTAGCGCCGCAATTTCGTATACTTTGAGGTTGCGATGCTACTTAACTCCTGAACACAATTCAACTAAACGATTCAATTCAACTAAATGGTAGCGCTAAACTAAAGGGCATCATAATGGCCAAGAGTCTATACTAAATGCAACGATAAAGGTTTCTCAATATGTTAGGCAGGCTGCCGATATAGGTTGAAGAGGTCAGTGTTAAAGAGAAAGGTGGGGTGCTGTAATGAATTTTAAATCTTTGTGGGGAATGTTGATAATCAGCGCCACTTTAGCAATAGCTCCGATAGTGACGGCTTCTGAATTTGGAGCATCCCTAGAAACGGCTCAGTGGCACTTGGATCCATCTCCCCTGGAGTGCCGTTTGTGGCAACAGGTGCCGAACTATGGTGAAGTCGTTTTTCTTCTGCAATCAGGTAAAAACTTACAGTTTTATATCGAATCTGAGCGAGCGGCGATTTTTAATGGTGAAGCTGAGATAAAGGTGATTGCTCCGCAGTGGCGAACAGGAGTAAGGGATAAGTCAATCGCTACCGTGAAGTTGAAAAAAGGAACACGACCTCTTGTTTTGAAAGACAAATGGGCTAACCGTTTTCTGGATGAGCTGTATGAAGGTATGAATCCGGCAATTGTTTTGTCTGGCTGGCATAAGGATAAAAAGCTTCGGGTGGATGTGTCTCCAGTCAATTTTCAGGATGCATATGCTGGCTACCTTTCTTGCGTGGCAGGGCTGTTTCCTTCGAATTTTGACGAGTTGCGTCATTCGACATTAAATTTTCGAACCGATAAATGGAGAATACGAGGAAGTTTACTTAAGCGGTTGGATTTGTTGGTTCGTTATATTGAGTTAGATGCTGAAATTGAACATATTTATGTCGATGGATACGCCGATAATGAAGGGCGTAGAGGGCATAACTGGGAGCTGTCACGTCTGCGTGCGCGTGCCGTACAGCGTTATCTAGAGCATAATGGTGTTGACCCGAGTATGATCACTATGCGCTATCATGGTGAGACCCGCCCCCTAGTGAGAAATTCTAATAAGTCGAATAAAGCGAAGAATCGTCGAGTGTATGTGCAGCTTGTTAAAACAGAGGTATGGAATCAAAAAGCATAGTGCGCTCGGGATACTTTGATTTTAATTTGACGTACTCTTATCTAGGGCACTAGAGTCAAGCGCCAGTTCGTTGTAGAATACGTCCCCTTCTATATAGAGACGAATTCAACCTAGGTTCCTAGCCCATGTCCGACATCAAAAAAGTAGTATTAGCCTATTCTGGCGGCTTAGACACATCTGTTATTGTTAAGTGGTTACAGGATGAGTATCAGTGTGAGGTAGTGACTTTCACTGCTGATTTAGGCCAAGGGGAAGAAGTAGAACCAGCTCGTGCCAAAGCAGAAGCGATGGGGGTGAAGGAAATCTACATTGAAGATTTACGTGAAGAGTTCGCTGCTAATTATGTTTATCCGATGTTTCGTGCGAATACTATCTATGAAGGTGAGTATTTGCTCGGAACCTCGATAGCCCGCCCTTTGATTGCGCGACGTTTGGTTGAAATTGCGCAAGAAACCGGAGCGGATGCTATTTCGCACGGGGCCACGGGTAAAGGTAATGACCAGGTACGCTTTGAGTTAGGTGCATATGCATTGGCTCCAGGTATTGAAGTCATAGCCCCTTGGAGAGATTGGGATTTGACTTCAAGAGAATCCTTGCTGGCTTACGCTGAAAAACATGGCATTGCTGTTGAAATGAAGCGCGGCAAGAAGTCCCCGTATTCAATGGATGCTAACTTGTTGCATATTTCTTATGAAGGCGGCCCATTAGAGGATCCTTGGACAGAAGCAGAAGAAGATATGTGGCGTTGGAGCGTATCGCCAGAAAAGTCCCCAAATGACCCAACATACGTAGAACTAACCTTTGAAAAAGGCGATATTGTTGCCATTGATGGTAAACCAACATCACCAGCAACAGTGATGGAGTATCTAAATAAAATTGGTGGTGAAAATGGTGTTGGTCGCCTTGATATCGTTGAAAATCGTTATGTTGGCATGAAAGCACGTGGTTGTTATGAAACACCGGCGGGCACTATTATGTTACGTGCGCATCGGGCGATCGAATCTATCACTCTCGATAGAGAGGCAGCGCATTTAAAAGATGAGTTAATGCCTCGATATGCATCGTTAATTTATAATGGGTATTGGTGGTCCCCTGAGCGAGAAGCGCTTCAGGCCCTAATTGATAATACACAGAAGTATGTTAGTGGTGACGTTCGTGTGAAGTTATATAAAGGCAATGTAACCGTTGTAGGTCGCCGGTCAGAGCAAACATTGTTTGATGAAAATATAGCAACGTTTGAAGATGACGCTGGTGCCTATAATCAAAAAGATGCTGAAGGCTTCATTAAACTGAATGCACTTAGGTTACGAATCGCTGCCGGAAAAGGAAGAAAGCTGTAGGTTTCAGTTTATAATCGTTTTTAACTGATTGAAAATTAAGAAAAAATAAAGGCTTGCTTGGTTTCTTACTAAGCAGGCCTTTATTTTTTAACGACTTACCTTAAGCCATCTATACTCAAAAAGAGGGGGTGTAAATGGACTATGGGTAAGGCAATGTCAGAACATAATCAGAAACAAGATAACATACCGCAAGGGACTATGCCGGCGGGTGAGAAGCTTTCGGCGGCAGATTTTGTTGGCGCTCTAGATGTGGCTGCCATTTTGTTTGATACCAGTGGGCGTATGTTGGCGACCAATGATGCTTTGGCTTCATTGTTTGGTATTGGCAAAGGCCTTATGATGGGAGGTTTTTTTGATCACTATATTCATTGTCCAAAGGAATATCAGTGTAATGTGCCCGCTTATTTGAAAGATCACCTTCATGCAAACCCGAATCAGTGGCAGCAGCCTGTGATTGCTTCCCAAAAAAGCGGAGAGCGATTTGCACTACAATTTACCGTATCGCAATTCTTAGGTAACATTTTGGTGATGTTTCAAAATATTGAAGCACATGTAAAAGAGAGCCAAGCGGTTAAAGATGAATTAGCGGAATACCAAAATACTTCTAAAGCAAAAAGTCATTTTTTACATCACATGAGTCAAGAGTTAAGGCTTTCCATTAACCTGTTGATGAATGTGGTCGGTGAGACTATTGATAGTGCAGGGGTGCCTATACAGCTTGAGGATGATTTAAATCGAGCATTTAATGCAGGTCGCGATTTACAAAAATCCATCGGGGAGATGATGGATTACACGCAAATGGAAAGTGACAAGTTAGAGTTTAGAGAGATTACGTTTAACTTTAGGATGGTTTTAGATGACGTTGTTGATCGCTATTTGCCCATTGCACATAAGCATAATTTAGAGCTAGCAACATTAGTGTCTCCTTATGTACCTGAAACGGTTGTTGGTGATCCAGATAGATTCCATCAGGTATTGCAGAGCTTGTTAAGCAATGCGTTTAAATATACCTCTGAAGGTGGTGTCACTGTTCGAGCTAGTTGTGATGTGGAAAGTGATACAACGGCAACTATTCAAATTGAAGTGATGGATACTGGGTCTGGTATTTCAGAATCGCGTTGTCAGGATATTGGTCGGGCTTTTTCTACTCCTGGAGGGCATTTATCGGGTCGGTTTGGCGGTATGGGCGTTGGGCTCGCTATATGTAAAGATTTAGTAGATCGTATGGATGGAAAGGTAACATTACGATCAACCGATGGGGTGGGCACTACGTTTAAACTGATGTTGGTCATGCCCAAGGGTGAGGTGTATGCATCTGATCACTGTAATTTGGCCAATAAGAAAATGCTACTGGTGAATGATGCCGTTGATGACCGGGAACATTTACAGCGTTATGCGAGTGAATGGCATATAAAGACCGAAGTTACCGGTAGTGTGGGTCATGCTGTTAGCATGCTAAATACTGCTAGCCGGGAAAATGCAGGTTTTGATTTTGTTATGATTGATTTGCATAAGGCTTATGGCGAAGGTTTGGCGTTAGCGAAAAAAATCAATAATTCGACAGAGCTTGGGCATCTAAAGGTCGTTTTGTTAGCGGCTGACCGTGATGGTCTAAATCAGACCTTGGCCTCTGATAGTGGTGTTGATGTTTTTATTATTAAACCTATACGAAAGCATTTGGTTTACGATGCCCTTACTATTGCGCTTGGGCGGCAATCCGATGTGCATCACCAAATCGTGACAAATAATACTGTAAAATCGGTGAAAGACCATCAAACCTACCGAGCTCTTCTAGTCGAAGATAATGAAGTGAATCAAATCATCGCCAAAGGAGCATTGAAGCGTTTGGGTATAAGCACTGATGTGACTAATAATGGTGAAGAAGCTATCGATGCGATTCAGGATAAGCATTATGATGTTGTGCTTATGGACTGTGAAATGCCAATTATGGACGGTTTTGAGGCAACCCGACTGATTCGTCAATGGGAGAAAACGCAAGATCGACATGTACCTATTATTGCATTGACCGCAAATGAAAGTACGGAATGTCAAAAAAGTTGTTTAGAAGCAGGAATGGATGATTTTATGCAAAAACCTTTTCGGGCGGATGAGCTAGAAACTATCCTGTCGAGACTTCCAAAGAATCACTTTATTAGTTAACAGTATTAGGATTATAAATGACCTCAGTATTACCTGTTGTTCTCATTGTTGATCAAACAGAATCAGAGAGTGAACAAAGTGTAGCGTTACTTAAAGGTATTAACGCAGATTTTGTTGCCTGCAGCGAAGCCAGTGACGTTTTTCAGATTGTCAAAGAGAAGCAACCCGCCGTTGTGATATTGAGCTCTCAGCTGGATGGGAAAGATGGGTATCAAGTACTGAACCATCTTAAGTCCCAAGCGGAAACTAGCCATATCCCTGTTATGTTTGTACCTTCTAATTTTGGTGAACGACAAATGAAGTTGCATGCTGATATGATGAGGCGAGCTGAGGTACTTTCCAAACCGGTCGATCAAACACGTTATCGGTTATTGGTGGAGTTTTATGTGCAACTCTATCAATATAGGGTGGCGATAGAGGCTATCGGAGGGGAGAAAAAAAATCGCTCGTTAGTTGAGGGGCGTGATGAGGGTGTGCTGGTTGTCGATGAGCTAGGTAAAATATGTTTTGCTAATGGCGCGGCGGAGCGGCTTTTGGATATGCGTGTCTATGCATTATGTGGACAATACCTAGAATCTCTCTTTCAAGAGAGTAATGATTCGTTGGTGTCTAGCTGGAAGAAGCACCCGATCTCAAAAGTTATTGAAACGGAACAAATTTTACAAGTTGAAAATGCCAAGCTATGGAGTGCAAGTGGCGACATTATAAATGTAAAGTTTGCAGCGATTCCAATTTTTCAGCTGCCAGAGGCAAAACTATTGTTTGCTTTTCGGCGTTTGGCAGAGTCCAGAGAGAAGCGAGGCAAACTGTCACACCTTGCTAGTACTGATCATTTGACCGGTTTACCTACAAGGGTGAGACTGGATGATTTTATTAGCAGTGCCATTCAAAAAGCTCGAAACGAAAACAATCATTTTGCATTGTTAATCGTGGATCTAGATCATTTTAAATACATCAATGAAACCCTTGGCCATGACTTAGGTGATGCACTAATAAAAGTGGTTGCTCAGAGAGTATCTCAGCTTTTGAGAAAAGACGATGCGGTTTGCAGAATGGAAGGGGATGAGTTTGCGGTGGTGCTAGGTGAGCTTGATCACCCAAGCCTAGCTGGGGCGGTCGCAAAAAAAGTCATTGATAAGTTACATGAGCCATTTTTTATAGATGGACACGAAATTTTTACAGGCTGCTCCATCGGCGTTGCTATTTACCCTAGTTGTGGCGATGATACTGACGGTTTGATTAGAAATGCTGAAGCGGCAGTTGCGAGGGCAAAAAACCTAGGGAGAAATAATTATCAGTTTTATACCGTTGAGATGAATAAGCAGCGGGCAGATAGAATGGAGTTGGAGCATGACTTGCGCAAGGCGCTGGAAGGTTCCCAGTTTGCGTTAGAATATCACCCACTCATTAACCATGATGAACAGGCGATTGAGGCTTTTGAGGTGCGATTGGTATGGCAGCATCCAAAAAGAGGGTTGCTTGAAGTTGAAGATTTTTTGCCGATTGCAGAAGATGCTGGATTTGGTCCCGACCTTTATCGTTGGATGTGGCAAGAGGCGAGTAAAGAATTAAGGGAACATGGGCAATCGTTATCAGGCGTGAAGTTGTGCATGCCTATTTCACCATCGTTATTTGCCCAAGAGGATATAGTTGACTGGCTACTAGGGCAGACGGCTTTGGCTGGATTAAGCCCTGAAGATGTGTTAATTGAAATACCAGAATCGACGTTAATGGCGCGAGGGTTGTCTTTTTCTGGAGTGATTACTGAGCTCCAGAAGAATGGTTTTCAATTTATCTTGGATAACTTTGGTACGGGTCATGGTTCATTAGAACTTATTCGTAGCATTCCCTATTCAATGATAAAAATCAGTGAGCGATTTATTGATAAAATGATGGAGTCGAAAGCTGATGAATTGATTGTGGATGGCATTATTTATCTCGCACACAATTTGGGGTTTCAAGTGATAGCGACTGGGGTAACACACCCTCAACAATTGGATTTTTTGCAAAGTAAGGGGTGTGATTGGGTGGAGGGAACGTGTGTAAATAACGATATCGCCAAAGAGCTACTAGAGAAAATCCCTCAACGGTTTCGTTAACCTCTGTATTAGGCCAATAGCTCGTTCATCCAAAGACCAATATCTCTGATTTCTCTCAGGCATAACTCATGCCCCATAGGGTATTTGTTGTAGCTTACGTTGTACTGGAGTTTTGTTAGGTCGTCATAGGCTTTTTTTGATGCTCGTGGTGTTACCATGTCATCATTGTCACCATGTGCCATACGAATAACGATATCTTTGTTTGCATCACTTGCTTCGCTTTTTAAGTTATCCTCCCGTGGCATGTAGGTTGATAGTGCCAGGATGCCTGCTAGTGGAGAAGGGTGACGGAGGCCTGTATGAAGGGCAACAGCCCCACCTTGAGAGAAGCCCACCAGCAACACCTTTTCAGATGGGATACCATCGAGAACCTGCTGATCAATGAGTTGATTGATTGTAGTACTGGTTTGAATTAAGTCTTGTTCATTGATCTTGCGGATTTCGCTTAATTCTAGAATGTCGTACCAAGAGCGCATTGCGATATTGTTGTTACATGTGACGGGTTGAATGGGAGCATGGGGAAATATAAAGCGTACGCTAAGCTCGTCAGTTAACTTGAGGTGAGGGATCACAGGTTCAAAATCATGGCCATCGGCACCGAGACCGTGAAGCCATATAACAACGGCATTAGCCGTTTTTTTTGGTTCTACATATACTGCATCAAACATGGTTTTATCACTAGGTCTGGAGTAGAGGGTTGGAAGGCGCGTTAACGCTTCTTGTGTGCTTCTTTTTCTTCTACTGTGATTTGTCTGGCTTCATCCTCTAGCATAACGGGAATGTCGTCTCGAATAGCATAAGCAAGACCACTGGCGTAGCAGATAAGTTCTTGTTTTTCAGCGTTATAGTCGAGTTTTGCCTTGCTAACGGGGCAAACAAGCACATCGAGCAGTTTCTTATCAAACATAGTTTTCGGTTCACATGATGAAAGGTATTTGGCCTGATTATGACCGTATCCGAATTCCCCGTAAAGGCCCTTTTCAGATGAAAGATACAAGCTACACTTCATGTAGGGTATAGAAAAGGGAGTTGGAGGAATAACGTGGAATTATCGAAAATACTGGTGGTTGATGATGAAAAAATCAATCAGAGCTTTATCAAAGGGCTACTGGAAGGTGGGTATGATGTCCGAACCGTCGGCACAGCTGAGGCGTGTTTAGAACTGGTGGAGGAGTGGGTGCCCGATTTATTCCTGCTGGATGTCAATATGCCGGGTATGAGTGGAATAGAGCTGTGTAAGCAGCTAAAGGCTGCACCAGAGTTCGAGGTTATACCGGTTATTTTTGTATCGTCCCTGAATGATATTGATGAACGTTTGAGCGGCTATGAGGCTGGTTGTGATGAGTATATGGGGCGGCCGTTTTCTAGTTGGGAGTTATTAAAGAAAATAGAATTAACATTAAGCAATAAGAAGATGTTAGATGCATATCGCCAACGATGTGATGCCGCGTCAGGTGCCGCTATGACGGCCATGACAACAGCGGGTGAAATTGGCCAGGTATTGCATTTTTTTCGAGAAAGTTTCGGCACAGCATCTTTTGTTGAGCTGGCCGATAAGTTAATTGAGGTGGTTGATTTCTACGGGGTTAGCTCAATCGTTGAAATTAAGACCAGCTACGAGATTGTTCAGAGAACATTTCGAGGAAATATGTTTTCAGTTGCAGAGCAAAGAGTAATGGACCGTTTACGTGGCGTGAAAAACATTCATAGTTTTGGTGCTCGTACTGCGTTTAATTATCATAGTGTTTCATTGATCGCGATGAATATGCCTTCAGATGACCCGGATAAGGCTGGACGATTGCGAGATCACATTGCCATGTTGGTAGAAGGCGCAAACTCCCGTGCAGAAATGATAATTCTGGAGCAAAAAGCCGAAGGTCAGCGGGAAATGGTGAATGATGCAGTGAACATCGCGACTGTTAGTCTGGCAAATATCGAGGAGCAACAGAAAGAAAATCAAGCCGAACTTACCGAGATTATGAACGGATTGGTTGCAGAGGTTTCCCGGTCATTTTTAACGATGGGCATGACGGAAGAGCAGGAAGAGGATGTTATGGAGCTGATTAACGTTGCAGAAATAAAGACCGGCGAGCTCTTTGAAAAAAATGAAGGGCTTGGGAAAGACTTAAAAGCCGTTACATTGATGTTGGGTGTTAACAAGCACTTTACTTGAATTGTTCATCTTAGATTAAGCCCCGCTTTGATCATGGTCACTATATTTCAATTTTTTCTTTAAATTCACACAGGTCTTCTATAACGCAAGCTCCGCATCGGGGTTTTCTTGCTGTGCATATATAACGCCCATGTAGAATAAGCCAATGGTGCGCATCGATAAGAAATTCTTTTGGGACATGGCGCATTAATTTTTTTTCTACGTCCAGAACAGTTTTTCCTTTAGCAATTTTGGTTCGGTTGGACACTCGATATATGTGGGTGTCAACGGCCATAGCTGCTTGGCCGAAAGCGGTATTTAGAACAACATTCGCCGTTTTTCTTCCAACTCCAGGTAATGCTTCCAAATCTTCTCTATTATCGGGAACAATTGAGTTGTGTTCGATAACGAGAGCGTTGCAGGTTTTAATGACATTGACTGCCTTGGTGTTGTATAGGCCAATGGTTTTTATATATTTCTTAAGGCCTTCTACACCAAGCTTGGCAATGGCTTCTGGCGTGTTTGCCACAGGGTACAGTTTAGCGGTAGCTTTATTAACGGATACGTCGGTTGCCTGTGCAGATAGAATGACGGAGATTAGCAATTCAAAATTACTGGTATAGGCTAATTCTGTTTTTGGGTTGGGATTCTCTTCCCGTAAACGATAGAAAATCTGGTAGCGTTTGTCAGCATTCATCGTTTACGAAATATTCCCTGTTGTACGAACGCGACGACTGCCCGTTGCAGGTTTTTCCAGTAATGCAGCAGCCCTTTCTTTAAGCTTTTTATCAATGATATTCTTAAGGGCCAACAGAAACCCCATGATGACAAATGCACCGGGTGGTAACACAGCAAATAGAAACCCCTTGTAGTCATCAACCAAGTGTATCGCCCAATTTTGAGCGATGTCGCCAAACAGTAAATGCATGTTATCAAATAAGGTAGCTTGTCCAAGGACTTCACGAAGAGCGCCAAGTGTTACAATGACTGCTGTAAACCCAAGTCCGGTCATTAGCCCATCTAACGCTGAAGCCGCAACGCCATTTTTACTAGCAAAGGCATCTGCGCGTCCAAGTACGGCACAGTTGGTTACGATCAGGGGAATGAAAATGCCTAATACTAGATATAACTCGTAGGTAAAGGCATTCATTAAAAATTCAATACAGGTGGTAAATGATGCAATGATCATCACAAAGACCGGTAAACGAACAGTGTCCGTTGTGTAGTTGCGAATTAATGATACGGCAATATTGGAGGTTGTAATAACGAAGGCCGTTGCAAGGCCTAACGCTAGGGAGTTTACTATCGAGCCTGATACGGCAAGTAACGGACATAATCCCAGTATTTGTACAAGAACGGGATTGTTGTTCCACAAACCATCTTTTATGATTTTTTTGCTATCAACAGCGCTCATAGGCTTGTACCTGTGTTTGGGGTGGTTGTCGTAGAAGCATTAGAGGTTGTCTGGGTTCCATATAAAGACAGCTTGTGCTTGTCGAAGTACAGCAGGCTTTTGTGGACACCATCAACAACGGCCCTTGGGGTAATGGTTGCTCCCGTAAACGCATCAAACTGCCCGCCGTCCTTTGTTACTTTCCATTGTGTAGGTTTTGTGTTTTCCAGGCTTTTGCCATTAAAACCCAAGATCCAATCAGATTTTGCTAAATCTATTTTGTCACCTAAGCCAGGTGTTTCAAAGTGAGGGGGAACAACACGAACACCAGTAACAGTACCGTCTGCTCGAATTCCCACAAGGAAATGTATAGACCCACCATAACCTTCAGGGGCGGTGGATTGTAAGATGACCGCAACCGGGGTATCGTTTTTAGTGGCAATGTAGGCTGTACGTGTTTCTTTACTGCCAAGTTGTTTGCTTGCGCCAACCTCGACGGAGTTTTCCAATAATTTATTGTCGAACAATGCGGCAGGTACGATCTCTTCTAATGCTTTTTCTAATGCTTGACGTTTAGCTAACTCGATTTGATCTGCAGTACCGACTTGCGTCAGTACGATAAGCCCGGTGGTTGCAATGGCAAACAGCCCCATAATGATGCTGTTCTTTCGAATGGATTGACCCATAATCATAATCAGTTCTCTACTTGGCAATACCGCTATTAGCTTTTTTGTGTCCGTACGCTCGGGGTTGCGTATAGTATTCAATGGTTGGTGCGCATAGGTTTAATAAAAGCACGGCAAAAGCAACGGCGTCAGGGTACCCCCCCCAAGCCCGAATAACATAAATCAACACACCAATTAACGCGCCGTAAATTAATTTACCTTTGTTGCTGGTGGCTGCTGTTACGGGATCTGTCGCAATAAAAAAGGCACCTAACATAGTGCCTCCACTTAATAAGTGGAAGATAGGAGAGGCGTAGCTATCTGGGTCTAGCGTATGGAAAATACCTGCGAATAAAAATACGCCAGAAAGTACGGCTACTGGAATGTGCCAGGTAATTATCTTTCGAGCAATTAAATAGATGCCGCCTATAAGAAATGCAACGTTAACCCACTCCCAGCCAACCCCTGCAATGTTTCCTTGGAGTACTGAGGCTGATTGTAGTTTGGTTAAATCATTTCCAGCGTAGGTTTTGAACGTATCTAATGGTGTTGCCATCGTGATTCCGTCAATAATATCGCGATCAACAGAGCCAAATATCATCGCAAATGATTGCGCGAATGTTGGAACTGATGTTATGCCCTCGGTTGTGTAGGCTGGAACCCAGGTTGTCATTTCTAATGGGAAAGAGATCAGTAGTAATACGTAGCCTATCATCGCCGGGTTGAAGGGGTTAGAGCCCAATCCACCGTAAAGTTGTTTTGCAATAACAATAGCAAAGACAATGCCGATAATGGTTAACCACCAAGGTGCCGTTGGTGGAATAGCTAATGCTAGCAGCACCGCTGTAAGTATGGCGCTACCATCTTTAATTGAGAATGAGGTGGGGCGGTTGCGAAGTTTTAATACGATGGCTTCAGCCGCTATTGCCACAATCGATGCAAAAATAACATTAATCAACGTGCCCCAGCCAAATAATACGGTTAATACAATCAAACCTGGAATGGTTGCGTAAATAACGTGACGCATTAACGCATTCATCGTGAATGGGCGGTGTACGTGGGGTGAAGTTACGTGTAATACGGACATGATTAGGCCTCTTCTGCCGCTTTTAATGCCAATTCTGCATTTTCTGCAGCGGTATGGGCTTTTTCGTAAGCTGTTTTTAATGCGCCATAGCTTGCGTGATCTTCCCCAAGGCTTTCGAGCGCTTTTAGTGCTTTTTTGGCTTTGGTTCGTGTGATAGCAGCATCCAGTTTTAATTGTTTGGTCGGATCTTCAACAGCTTTCTTCGCTTGCATGGCTTCTTTTTCTTTTGCTCGTGCTTCTTTCATAGCCGTTTTTGATGCAACGGATTTTTCTTTTGCTTCCGCTTCCACTTTTCGCAAAAGTTCTATGTCGACGCCATCTGATGGGGTTGCCTCAGCTTCTTGGACTTTTTGTTGGGCTGCTTTCCACGTATTAAAATCGTCTGCAGATGCCTGCTTTAATACTTGCATCGGATCATTTGTTGGTGGCGTAGCGGGTTGTTGAGGTGTAATGGGTTGCTCAGGCGTAATGGGAGTGGTCAAATTACTAGTGCTACTGGAGCTATCTGCATTTTCGGCATTTGCCAATTTGGCTTCATCATAAAGTGACTTTGCGTTATCCGCCTTAGCTTTTAACTGACCGACTTTTTTCTGAAGCGCATCAATGTGATCGTTACCATTTTTCTCTGCAACCTTTAATGCTTTTTCTGCATCCTTCCACCGCTTAGTCGCTGAGGCCCATGTAGACTTTAATTTGGTTGTTGCGGTGTTTCCGGTTGACTCGGTTCCAGCCGATACAGTCGAGCCGCTCTCGCTCGCTGCTGTATTTTCAGCTGTTGCCGCTTTCTTTGCGGCTTGTTTTTTAGCTGCCGCTTCAGCTCTAGCTTTACGCTTTTCTTCTTTTTCACGATCTTCCTTTTCTAAACGAGCTTGACGAAATTCAAAGCGCTCACGTGCTTGATCTGCTTTTTTCGTTTCGGCTTCTTGCTTGCGTATTTGGCCTTTACTAAAGCGATAGTATTGCACGAGGGGGATGTTACTTGGGCAAACAAAGGAGCAGGCGCCACATTCGATACAGTCTGCAAGGTTAAAGTGTTGGGCCTTTTCTAATTCATTGGATTTAGAAAACCAATAAAGCTGTTGGGGTAATAAACCTGCAGGGCAAACCTGGGTGCAGCTACCGCACCGAATGCATGCCTGTTCTGCGTCAGGCTCTGGGATTTCTTTTTTGGTCGGTGCTAACAAGCAGTTGGTGACTTTTACAATAGGCACTGCTGCGTTATGAATTGAAAACCCCATCATTGGACCGCCCATGATGAGCCGGCTTGTCTTGTCGAATTTAGCGTCAGCTTGTGAAAGTAATGTGCTGACCGGCGTACCTAGTAAAACCTCGTAATTGCCTTTGTTTGTTATAGCGTCGCCAGTCACAGTAGTGATACGTGATATGAGGGGTTCACCATAGTGTATTGCACGATTAATGGCGTACGCAGTCCCTGTGTTTTGACAAATAACTCCGACATCAGAGGGTAACCCACCGCTGGCAACTTCCTTGCCGGTTAACAAATAGATAAGTTGTTTTTCGCCGCCGGAAGGATATTTGGTTGGTACTACGACTACCTCAATATTGCTGTCAGCGGTTGCTTGTTTTAGTGCTGCAATCGCATTGGGTTTATTATCTTCAATACCGATAAGTGTTTCTTGAGGTTGTACCAACCATTGCATGATTTTTAAACCTGCAATGACTTCATCCGCCCGCTCTTGAATGAGACTATCATCTGCAGTGATGTAAGGCTCACACTCTGCAGAGTTTAGAAGTAGCTGTTCAATCTTTGTGTCTGGGCGAATGCCGAGTTTGATAGCGCTCGGAAAGCCTGCACCGCCCATACCGGCGATTCCCGCTTGGCGAATAGCATCGATAATATAGCTGCGTTCTTGGGATTGGTAATCGTTAATAGCACTATGGTTGACCCATTGATCATCACCGTCTGTTTTAATGACAATACATAACCCATCAATTTGAGAGGGATGTTGCACGGGGCGTGATTCAATTGCAGTAACTTCTCCAGACGTTGGCGCATGTGTGGGTACGCTTACAAATCCATTGGCTCCGGCAATGACCTGGCCTTTGAGTACATTGTCACCCACTTCGACGCAAGGCTTTCCTGGTGCGCCTATATGCTGCTGTATAGGAATGATAAGTTCAGTTGGGATATTAGCAGCGATAATGCCTGACTGAAGAGACTGTTGTTTATTCTCGGCTGGGTGAATACCCCCTGGAATATCCCAAATACGACGGCTCATGCAATATTCCTCACGGGGATCATTTCACCAGGACTAACACCAGGGCCATTGGGTTGGGTCCATACCCAGGTTTGTTGTGTTTGTTTCTCAGGGATAATATCAATACAGTCAACAGGGCAGGGTTCGACACATAGGTCGCAACCCGTACATTCATCAACAATGACGGTGTGCATTTGTTTTGCTGCACCTAAAATCGCATCCATAGGGCATGCTTGGATGCATTTGGTACAACCGATACATTCATCTTCGCGTATATAGGCAACAACGGGTGTGTCGATAACATCGCTTTCGTCAGCATCTAAGGGAATAAACTCTTTCCCTAGCAGGTCAGCCATTGCGTGAATGGTATCTTCACCACCAGGGATACATTTATTGATTTCATCTTCGTCATTTGCCACGGCTTCAGCGTATGGGCGACAACCAGGATGACCACATTGACCACACTGGGTTTGTGGTAGTAAAGCATCGATTTGTTCGGCTACAGGGTCATCCTCTGTCGCGAACTTAATCGCTGCATAACCTAACAGTGAGCCAAATAGAATCGCCATACTGACGAGTGAAAAAATAGCGCTTAAATCTTCAGACATAATCATAACTACAATTTAATAAGGCCGGAAAAGCCCATAAAAGCTAAGGACATCAAACCAGCTGTAATCATACCGATGGAAGGGCCTTTAAATGGTTCGGGTACATCGGCTACTGCAATGCGTTCACGCATGGCTGCGAATAATATGAGTACTAATGAAAAGCCAACTGCTGCGCCGAAGCCATACAGCAAAGCCTCTATAAAGCTGTCAGTGCCTTTCTTAACTGCCAATAACGCAACCCCCAGCACAGCGCAATTACTGGTGATTAACGGTAGAAATACACCGAGTAATCGATATAGCAGGGGGCTAGATTTTTTGACTACCATCTCCGTAAATTGCACCGTCACAGCAATAACGAGGATAAAGGAGATGGTTCGAAGGTATTCAACACCAAGAGGTTCTAGAACATAGGCAAAGGTCAAATAGCTGAGCGCTGAGGATAGGGTAAGCACAAATGTGGTCGCTAATGACATACCCATGGCCGTTTCCAACTTGTTGGAAACCCCCATAAAGGGGCAAAGCCCTAAAAACTGTACTAGTACGAAGTTATTTACCAAAATCGTACTGACGAGAATAATCAGAAATTCAGACATCAGGTAAGAACCTTGCTTAATGGAATTTAACGTTAAGTCATTGAAATTATTGTACTTGATGCGATTTTTATGGTCGCTAAGCTATTGGCGCACGATTTTATCACAAAAACACATATGTCTCGCAATTGAATTGCATTTGAGAGTGGTCACGTATTGTTATAAGGCTAGGAGGGGTTGTAAAGGGTGGTGGGACAATTGGGTGTGTTTTGTCATTGACTGAAAACGTGGCAGGTTATTTTATAAGCATGTAAAATGACACTTTTACTATGGATATAGAGCTATTCTGTAAAGGTGTTCACGTATTGCTAGTTGATTATTCTTCGAGGTGCTGCTGAAAATATGGGGTGGAATAAAAAATCATTTGAATTGCTGTCTAAGCATGTATCAGCATACCTAGGTGGTGTTAAGGAGAAGGCCTGTTCGTTTCAGGGGCAGGAGTGGAAGTATCTTGATGCTGGTTCTGGAGAGGTTGTTCTGTGTTTGCATGGTTTTGGTAGTTCGAAGGTGCAATGGCGGACGTTTATGGCAGCTCTCTCGAAACACTACCGTGTTATCAGCCCAGATGTGCCAGTTTTTTCTCTTCGGTTGGATATTCCAGATACTGAACATAATAAACGTAACGTAGCCAATTGGATTGTTGGCTTTATGAACACCGTTGCAGAAGGGAAAGAGGCATTTCATATCGTTGGCCACGGGTCAGGTGGGGGGGCGGCATCTTATTTGGCTCATGCTTTGGGCGATAGGGTGAGAACATTGGCATGGTTTAACCCGCCAGACATGGATGCGGTCAGAAAAGGTGAGCATGTTGCATGGGCGAGAGTTAAAGCAGGTTTTGATACTATGGCGCAAGCGGAAGCTCACCTTGACAGTCTTTTTTATGCCCCTCCTCAGTTGCCGGAAATCGTTAAGCGTTTCTATATGAAAAAGGTAATGGATGCTGTAGATAATGGAGAGGTAATATCTGCAATTGAGAAGGCGATGGTGTCATTACCATTGTTCATGGCTCAGTTAAGAGAGCTGGGCCAGGAAACCTTATTAGTAGCAGCGGATCATGATGTTTGGAGTAGTTGCGAGTGGGTTCGTGCATTGGAGGTAGCGATACCTAATAGTACACTTGTGACATTGGAACATTGTGGGCAGCGTAGTTTGACTGAAAAACCTGACCAATTAGCCGAAATTTACCTAAATTTCTTGAAAACACATGGAAGCTAATCAATAGCAAGGATACACTCTCCGCTTTTGTAGAAGTCCCCTTAGTGGAACTCATTTCATCGTCACTCGAAAAGGAAGCCCTATGGCAAATCAAATGTCTGAATCCGCTTTAGAACTTGTTTGTAACACCACAAAAGCAGCAGCCCCCCAATCAGTATTGCAAATAGGTGCCGGGTGTTATGAGAATAGTAAAGCATTGATCGATGCTTTGGGCAGCTTGGAAGAGCCACAATTTACCTTGGTTGTTGGTGATAAAGATCAACCTGTGTTGGATCTTCTTAATAATGACGGGCTTGATGAATGGGCTGATATTGTTCCACAGCCAGCTGATCAGGTGTTGCCAGATTTCTATTTTCAAGAAGACCGATTTGATTTGGCGATTATAAACTCTGGTTATACCTACGA
>CAJXZM010000043.1 GCA_913063125.1 uncultured Gammaproteobacteria bacterium
AATGAAAGGCTTATCGCAAGGAACATTTGAATTGGCAAAGGAATGAATGCCGCAAAGACACCCACAAACATACCTGCAGATACCGAACGCCGGTTAAAATGCAATAAATTTGGATCATTAACTAATGGCCCTAACACCTTCAGCCATTTGTTTTGCATGACTATGTGTGGATCCGGCATATGTTTTTTGAAAAACTTTTTCAATGGTGTATTTTTCTACGCTTTATGCTGTCAGTTGAGAATCGTTCCGATAATTTGGTGCATGCCATTATGCATAAATACGCTAATGAACTCTAGGTTGATTCAGTGTTAGTTGCAGTATTAACGGCTTTTTGTTGCTCTGTTGCAGGATATTTCTGTTGGGCTACACTCGGTTTTTCAATAGCCTTGACGAAAGTGCCAGTTACTGCAGAATGGCTAACCCCTTTCGGAATAGCTGTGGTTTGTGGTCTTGGGGTGCTTGTTTTGGGTGTGTTTACCCTCTTGCGTCGAAGGCTGGAGCCCAGTTCAAAACGCTTGTTGATTAGTGTTGTGTTGTCGTTGATTATTGGTTTGGTTTGGGCTAACTCAGCCCACAATCAATTCATTCAGGGTCGAGTACAGACAGCTCGAACCCTTGAAATGCAGGGTATGATTGTTGGGTTGCCTGAATTAAATGAGGAGAAGGTAACCTTTCTGTTTCGTACCAGAAATGCAGAAAATACCACTGAAGATATTCGTAAGGCGCTATTGCGCGTTACTTGGCGACATCCGAATAAGGCGTTAGAACCAGGGCAGGTATGGAGCTTTCCTTTACGACTAAAGCCAAGTGACTCTCTTAATGTTTCTGGCATTGCCTATGTAAGAAAGGGCGAAGGGGAACCAGAGCAACTAGGGGTAGAGCCAACGTACCACAGCATAAGGTTTCAGTTGAAACAACGGCTGTTATTGTTCGTTAGCAAACATGATTTTTCTAAGCCGGGGCCAGAGGTTCTGTTCCAGTCTACTCGGTTGAAAGCGTTGCTTCTTGCGTTGTTATTGGGGGACCGAAGTTTATTAACCCCTAAAGATTGGCAACTATTAAGTGATACGGGGACGACGCATCTAATTGCTATTTCTGGATTGCATATTGGGTTGGTGGCCAGTTTTGCCTATTTGTTGACTCTGTATACTATTCGTTTACTTCGGGTGGGCAACGTTGGGTCAACGCTAATTTCGGGGTTTCATATCGCTCACCTGGTGGCGTTGTTTGCTGCATGGGTGTATGGAGCGTTGGCTGGTTATTCAGTTCCGACACAGCGAGCGTGCCTAACGGTAACTGTTGTTGTAATGCTGCGCCTTGTGTATCCCATCATTAATCCTTGGTTAGCGGTATTGGTCAGTGCTTCGGTAGTGTTGTTGTTTGACCCTATCGCCATATTGAATGCAAGTTTTTGGCTGACGTTTGCAGCGGTGGCTTTTATTTTTTTTGTGTTGCAGGGGCGGGTTGGTCGATTGCCTGTTTTGTCTTCGTGGACTCGTGTGCAATTAGCGTTGTTTGTCGGCCTGTTTCCGCTGTCGGTGGGGTACTTTGGAAAGGTTTCGTTGGTCAGCATTTTCGCAAATCTTGTCGCTGTGCCTGTCGTTGGCTGGTTAGTGGTACCTTTGGCATTTTTTTACGTGGCGTTAATTTGTTGTGGGACCTATTTTGAAACTATGACCAGTGGCGTCATTGAACTACTCGATAGGGTAGTGGCGGTTTTGATGTTGTTTCTGGAAGAGGTTCAGTCTTGGGGGGGCACATTGTTGTTTCCTCAAACATCAATTGCCGTTGTATGGGTATCGATATTGGGGGCTGCTGTATTGTGTTTACCGAGAGCCGTACCAGGAAAAAAGGTCGCGTTTTTGATGTTTTTGCCTCTATTTTCTCCTTTGCTTACATTGGATGGTAGAGGGGGTTTAGAAAGCGAAATTTTTATTGATGTGCTGCCTAGCAGTTCCGCATTGATGGTGATAGATCAGGGGGGGGCATTGGTATTGATAGGGTCAAGCGATATACCTGCCTATAAAATACAATATCAATTCTCCCGTTATCTACAGCGTAAGGGGGTTAAAAATGAACTTAACGAACCAGTGTTTAGTATTTATCGTCAGTGGGTATCAGAAGAATATTTTGTGTTGAATATTCGATTGCAGTCTCGACCTTTTATGCAGTGGGCTGCAGTTGGTGTTGATAGTTTACCTGTGTGTACAGATAGGGTTATTAAGGTTAAATCGGTATCTATTGAGTCATTGATAGGTGGCGGGAGATGTCAATTTTTGTTATCTGGAGATAGAGGGCGTTATTTAGTTGTTAGACCTAAAAATATACAGCAACAATTGATATTTTTGGAGCGGCATAAGCCATCCTTATTAAATCGAGATATTATGGGGCTGTTAGTTGCTGTTAAATCGAAACGGGGGGCATCAAGTCGATCTGACCTTCAGCTCGCTAAACCATTGCTAAGTGGGGCGCTGCTAAATACGGTAAATCCAGAAATGGTGGTATTTTTAGGGGGAGGTTTGCCAACAGGTGCATCTAAAGGTAAGTTTGATGAAGAGTCACTAGGCCGTTTAATAGCGCGTGAGATTAAGATAAAAACTCCTGATTCTCATGGGATGTTATTGAAATTGTGAAATGCCGGGTTAATGTTAATCGGCGAGTGTGATAAATTGGATAGCATTCATATACTTGGAGATATTAAAACGTGATTGAGTTTGTTAAAGCGGGCGGATTGGTGATGTTTCCCATTATCCTGTGTTCTATTCTTGCTATTGCTATTATTGCAGAGCGTCTCTGGAGCCTTAGGGTTAGCCGTATTACTCCAGCAAATCTATTAACTAAGGTTTGGGGGTGGATGAAAAACAATCAACTGGATGGGGTTAGGGTCAAAGAGCTTCGTGATTCTTCTCCGTTGGGTAAGATACTGGCAGCTGGGTTACTTAATTCCAATCATGGTCGAGGCATCATGAAGGAGTCAATTGTTGATAGTGCAACGCAGGAAATACATGAAATGGGGCGCTTCCTTAACTTGCTGGGCTCCATTGCAGCCATTACCCCCTTACTTGGGTTGTTAGGTACTGTTATTGGTATGATTAAGGTGTTTAATGCCATTGTTATGCAAGGCGCTGGAAATGCAGCGGTTTTAGCGGGCGGGATATCAGAAGCACTCTATACAACAGCTGCAGGTTTGACGGTTGCAATCCCAGCGTTGTTCTTTCACCGTTTTTTTACACGACGAATCGATGAAATTGCTGTGATGATGGAACAGGAGGCGATTAAGTTGGTGGATATTCTTCACGGTGACCGAGAACGAGATTCACAGGATGGAGATAACAAGTGAAGTTTATTCGTCAACCTGTAGAGGAAACAACGGTTAATCTAACACCACTTATTGATGTGGTATTTTTGTTGTTGATTTTCTTTATGGTATCTACGACTTTTACGAAAGAGCGTCAATTAGTGATTGATTTACCTGAGGCTGTTGGAGAAGCCGCAATGGAAGACCCCTTACAGATTGAAATCATCATCAGTGCCGATGGTGAGTACTCGGTAAATGGTCAACGTTTGGTTAATCGAAACCTTACAACGCTGCGAAAAGCATTGATCGAGGTGTCTGATGGTAATACAGATTTACCACTTATTATTAGTGCCGATAAAGATACAGCATACCAGTCTGTTATTTCTGCAATGGATGTTGCTGGTCAGCTAGGTTTTTCAAAGCAGAGTCTACCGATAAAAGCACAGTCTAGTCAGTGATGATGATTCCTGATCCCTACTTTGGGATAGTGGATGCTGAATGCCGGTTATGATGCATAAAATTGAACAGTACTTTCAGCAGGTATGGTATGAGGGGCGAAAGCCGCTTTACCTGCTTAGGCCTCTAGAGAAGCTTTATTGTCGAGTCGTGAATAAAAAGCGGGTCCGTTTTTTACAAAATACCAATGCTTCATATTCCCCCAAATCCCCTGTTATCATTGTTGGTAATATTACGGTAGGTGGTACAGGGAAAACTCCGCTGACGTTATTTCTTATTGAAGGGTTTAAAGAGAAAGGGTTAAAGGTTGGTGTTATTTCGCGCGGTTATGGCAGTGGCGCTAAGCAATATCCCGTTGCTGTTGACAAAAACTCCACTGCTCACGAAGTGGGTGATGAGCCTTTAATGGTTCATCTGCGTTCAGGTGTTCCTGTTGTCGTTGATCCTGATCGTGTTGCTGCTGCGAAGTATTTAGAGCAAAATTTTAATGTAGATATCGTTATAAGTGATGACGGGTTGCAGCATTACGCATTAAATCGGTCTGTAGAAATTGTGGTGATGGATGCCACAAGAGGTATTGGTAATGGCCGTTGCTTACCAAGTGGCCCATTACGAGAGCCTGTAACACGGTTGGCTTCTGTTGATTATTTGATTGTAAATAGCGGTAATATCGGGGTGTTGCCTTTTGATGTGCGCGCTGCATTTGGGGATGTTGATGCCAGTTACAGTATGCAGATTGAGGCGCAAGGCTTGGAACCTGTGTTTCGATCTAAGGATAGATCGCTTCTTCCCGAGCCACCTCGAAGCGCTGAAGTCTATGGAGTGGCAGGTATAGGTAATCCAGCACGTTTTTTTTCTACGTTAAGTGCATTTGGATATCGGGTTGCTGAAGTGCCATTCCCTGACCATTATCAGTATAAGCAAAGCGACTTTGAATCAATGTCTTGTAAACCTATCGTTATGACTGAAAAGGACGCTGTTAAAGTACATTCGCTTGAGCCGCTACCAAACCTCACAAATAGCTGGTATTTAAAGGTTTCAGCGAATATAAGTCCGCTCCTAATTGGTGATATACTGCACAAATTGTACCCTGAAAAATTCAGCTCAGGAACGTGTAATCGCTAGGTCTGTACGCTGGACTGTTTTGGTGTTGTACTTTCTTTTTCTCTCCTTTTTGCATAGGTGTTTGCATGGTCTCTTTTACCGTTATTATCCCTGCCCGTTATAGTTCCACTCGTCTTCCGGGGAAGCCGTTGTTGGATTTGGCGGGAAAATCTATGATTCAGAGGGTTTATGAACAGGCCACTCAAAGCGATGCTGCTCGGGTGGTCGTGGCGACTGACGATGAGCGTATCAAGGCTTGTGTGCAAGCGTTTGGGGGGGAGGTTTGCATGACGTCGCCTGATCATGAGTCAGGAACAGATAGATTGGCTGAAGTGGCAGAAAAGCTGGCGCTAAGCGACGATGATTGCGTAGTAAATGTGCAGGGTGATGAGCCCTTGATACCCCCTTCAGTCATTAATCAAGTGGCCCGAAACCTACAGGTATCAGGTGCGTCGATGTCGACACTCAGTGAGAAAATCACCTCAGAAGACGTTGCCTTTGATCCGAATGCGGTAAAGGTTGTTTGTGATAAAAATGGTATTGCTTTGTACTTTAGTCGTGCACCAATCCCTTGGAATCGAGACGGATTCTCTGCAACCGGAGGGGCTTTGCCCCAGAAGCAGGCGTTACAGAGGCATATTGGGATTTATGGGTATCGAGTGGGTTTTTTACATCAATTTGTTCAATGGGGGCCTTGCGCGCTTGAGCAGACTGAATCTTTAGAGCAGTTACGTGCTATGTGGCATGGAAAAAAAATTCATGTGGAGCAAGCCATTGAACCTCCTGCGCCAGGGATAGATACGAAAGCAGACTTGGTTGCAGTTAGACAGTTATTGGGGGCTTCGTGATACGCGTACTGTTGGTGTGTTTGGGTAATATTTGTCGTTCACCGACGGCTGAAACCGTGTTTCGATCGAAAATTGATAAAGCTGGCTTGAGTAACAGTGTTGATATCGTGTCTTGTGGTACGGCCGGTTACCATATTGGGGAATCACCTGATTCGCGCTCGCAGGCTGCTGCAAAAGGTCGCGGTTATGATATGAGTGCTTTGCGAGGGCGACAGATTCAAAATGACGATTTCGAGTGTTTTGATTTCATCTTGGCGATGGATGAATCGAATTTGTTGGAGTTAAAGCAACGTTGCCCCAAGCAATATATTACGAAGTTGGGATTGTTTTTGACCTACGCGGGTAGCTATCAAGAAACAGAAGTTCCTGATCCGTATTATGGTGGGCAGCAAGGTTTTTCTCACGTATTGGATTTGGTTGAAGATGCATCAGAGGGTTTGGTTGAAGTGATAAAGGCTCGTTTGTAATGTTTCAAAAACAATATTGTTTGGTGAACAATAATACAATAGCGAGCGATGCATTGGCTGCGTATTTTTATGCGTTTTCATCAGAGGAGCAGCTGCACCAAGCGTTGGCAGTCAGACCTTCTGGGGTTGGCTGCTTTGTGCTGGGTAGCGGTAGTAATGTGGTGTTTGCATCGGATGTGAATGCTCTGGTATTGCATAATGTGATCCAAGGTATTGATGTGGTGGATCGAGCTGAAGGGGTTGTTTGGATACAAGTGGCGGGAGGTGTTCTCTGGCACTCTCTTGTTTTATGGAGTATCGAGAGGGGGTATTCAGGTTTAGAGAATTTATCGTTAATACCGGGTACGGTAGGAGCGGCCCCGATACAAAATATTGGAGCCTATGGTGTTGAGCTGTGCGATTTGTTTGAGTCGCTTGAGGCGATTGAAATTGAAACAGGTCAACGCATCAGCCTTAACAAACAGCAATGTGACTTTGCTTATCGGCATAGCATTTTTAAAACACCAGCTTATGCAGGTCGATGGGTCGTTGTTTCTGTGACGTTAAGACTCAGATCTTCCAGAGATGGTAATAGATTTGAATTTAAAACAGAATATGGGGAGATAGAAGCGGAGCTATCTCGTAGAAGTATTACTCGGTTAACTCCGGAGTTAATGAGTGATGTCATTATTTGTATTCGTCAACGAAAATTGCCAGACCCAAATGTCTTACCTAATGCAGGGAGTTTTTTTAAAAATCCGATTGTTTCGGTAGATGAATGTGACCGGATAAAAAATAAGTTTCCATCTCTGGTGTATTACCCGTTAGAAGGGGGTAAGTGTAAGTTGGCTGCTGGTTGGTTGATTGATCAATTGAATTGGAAAGGAAAAGAGGTAGGGGGCGCTAAGGTCCATGATCAGCAAGCGTTGGTGTTAACGAATGTTGGTGGGGGTGGTAAAGCTGTTGTTGATTTATCAAAAAGAATTCAGGGCGATGTTATGGATGCATATGGTGTTTTCTTAGAGCCGGAACCTTTGATATTTGCTTAAATAAAAAAGCCCTTACCAATATATGGTAAGGGCTTTTTTATTACCGCTTGAATAACTAAATATTATTCGTTTTCGGCAGGCTTGGGTGTTTCAACTTTTTCGACAGACTTGGGTGTTTCGACTTTAGGCGTTGGTTTGCTTTCGGTCGGTTGTTTTTTTGCTTGTTGGTCTGCAAGTTTTTTCTCTAGCTCACGAGCCTTAGCTTCGGCTTGTTGACGTTTTTTCACCTCTCTAGGGTCATTAGATGCACGACCTGCAGGTTTTTCTTTTTGTGCCGGTTTTTGAGGCGTAGGACTTTCAGTGGCCTTAGGTGCGGTAACCTTTGGGGGTGCTGGTGTTTTTGGCGCACTCTTAGGCTGGGTTGGTTGCTTCTGTACTTCAGCCTTAGATTTGTTTTCTTTTGGCGCTGCTACCTTTTCAGGGGCTTTGTTAACAGGTGCCTCAGTCGCTTTCGTTTTTGGTTGTGCACTTGGATGATCTGGAGAAGGCTTGCTGGCGTTTTCCTTGGTTTTCTCGCCTTGCGCTTTGGCAGGTTGTGCTTTTTGTGGCGCAGGCTTGTTCTGTTGTGTGGGTTTGGTCTGTTCAGCTTTTGTTTCTTGCGTTACAGTTTTTTCCTCTTGAGGTTTTGCGTTACCTTGTTTTTGCGGGTTCTGCTTTTCTGCTCGGGCAACAGGTGCCTTTTCTCGTTTAGGCGCTTGGTCCAGATCGCTGCTTCCCTTGGTTTGTTCGCTACCTGCTGCCTGGGCTTGAGGTTCAGTGGTTGCGTTTACTTCTGGAGCATTCCTCGGTGAAGAGTGCTCTTGGCGGCGACGACGGCTGTCATTTGGGTTGCGGCGTTTGCCACGGCGAGGGCCATCTTGTGAGTCTTCTTTCTGATCCGTGGCAGGAGTGGTGTCTTTGCTTTCCTGTGTTTGCTCTTTGTTTCTGTCGCGGTTGCGGTTTCTGTTGCGATTGCGATTTGGATTTGGGGTACGACTTTGATTGCTCTCTTTTTTATCTTGAGAGTTTTCATCTTGCTGGCGGCTACTAGGCTTCGCTTCTTTGGAATCAGTGTTGCTAGACTCTGCTTCACCTTGATTACGCTGGTTTTGGCTGCGATTGTTGCGATGGTTCTGGTTGCGTCCGCCGCGCTGTTGGTTTCGGTTGCGCTGGTTGTCGCGATTATTTCTGGGGTTGCGTTGAGCGGGCTTTGGTGGTTCTGGTTTTTCTTCTTCAACGGGGGTGCCAGTGAACATCTGAACGAACCACGTTAGTAGGCGAGCAAAAAAGCCAGCTTCCTTGGTTTCTTTAGTTTCTGTGACAACTGCTTGCTCTTGTAGGTTGGGAGCTGGAGTTGATGGTTGAACCATTTTTACAACAGCTTCTTGGCGTTTGACAATTGAGCTTTCAGCATTAGCTACGGGGGTACGGTCAACAGTTTCTGTTTTTTGAACCATTTCATAACTAGAAGTGCTGTCGTCTTGTGTTTGATCTTTCCTGAGGCGAGTGACCTCGTAGTGTGGTGTTTCCAAATTCGGGTTCGGAATGACAAGTACGCGCACGTTGTTTCTGGCTTCAACGGAAACAACGTTGTCACGCTTCTCATTTAATAAATAGGTAGCAACTGAAACAGGCACCTGAGCGTGAATTTCTGAGGTGTTTTCTTTCATGGCCTCTTCTTCGATGAGACGCATAATGGAGAGCGTTAACGAATGAAGGTCTCTTACGTAACCAGTGCCAACGCAGCGAGGGCAGATGTGTCCGCTGGTTTCACCAAGTGATGGTCGTAGCCGTTGACGTGATAGTTCAAGTAAACCAAATCGAGAGATTCGACCAACCTGTATACGTGCCCTATCAATTTCTAGGGCGTCACGCATGCGGTTTTCAACATCACGTTGGTTCTTGTTAGCTGACATGTCAATGTAATCAATTACAACCAATCCGCCCATGTCACGTAAGCGTAGCTGTCTGGCAATTTCGTCTGCAGCTTCTAAATTTGTGTTAAGAGCGGTTTCTTCAATATCTGCACCTTTTGTTGCTCGCGCAGAGTTGATGTCGATTGATACCAGAGCTTCTGTTGGATCGATAACTATTGATCCGCCAGAGGGTAGTTTCACCTCTCTTTCGAATGCCATTTCAATTTGGCTTTCAATTTGATAACGCGTAAACAATGGGACTGGGTCGTCGTAAAATTTGATTTTAGGCTCAAATTGAGGCATTACCTGACGCACAAAGTTAAGCGCTTCTTCGTATACTTCTTTGCTGTCGATGCAGACTTCACCAATGTCGTGGCGTAAGTAATCTCGAATAGTACGGATTATGACATTGCTTTCTTGGTATATAAGTAAGGGGGCTGAATTTTTTCCTGATGCAGCAGTAATGGAGGTCCATAAATCCAACAGATAGTTAAGATCCCATTGGAGCTCTTCCAGCTTACGGCCTATGCCTGCCGTTCTAACAATAACCCCCATATTTTTAGGTGTTTCAAGCTGCGCCATAACATCGCGAAGTTCGGCCCGCTCATCGCCTTCTATTCGACGAGAAATACCACCAGCTCGAGGGTTGTTAGGCATAAGGACAAGATAGCGTCCAGCTAAGCTGATAAATGAAGAAAGGGCAGCTCCTTTGTTGCCCCGTTCTTCTTTTTCTACTTGAACAACAATTTCTTGGCCTTCTCTGATCACATCTTTGATGTTAAATCGGCCTTGAATGTCTTTAGGGTTCTTGCTGAAGTATTCGCGGGAGATTTCTTTGAGAGGTAAAAAACCATGTCGATCAGCGCCAAAGTCTACAAAAGCAGCTTCGAGGCTTGGTTCTACACGGGTGATTTTCCCTTTGTAGATGTTTGCCTTCTTTTGAATACGTGTTCGGTGTTCGATATCTAGATCGTAAAGTTGTTGTCCGTCAACAAGGGCAACTCGCAACTCTTCTTCGTGAGTTGCGTTGATTAGCATTCTTTTCATTAATATTTCCAATGGTTTTAGCGCAATAGAACCACGGATACAAAGAGTTAACTGAGGGAGCGTTGGGGCAGGGGCGTCTAGTTTTATGCGTCAACAGCCCTTTTTGGTGGGCCTCAGCTATCAAATAGTAGACGGCGAGTGTTACCTTGCCTTGTTTGAGTGTTACTTCTGGCAATCCGTCGTTTGCAGGTATGCGTGAGGAGTGTCAGTAAATCTCGTGCTCTTTTAGGTTTCTCTTAAAGCAGGCTTTACTCAGTTACGGGAACCATAAGGGCAATTATCTGCAATTGCTTTGCGTTCTTGGTTTTGCCGTACTGAATCTTTGTCCGCTTAGTAAGAGAATCCCAACCTTGTTGGTCAGAAGGTTATCAGCAAGTATGGCTTTTGCACGTCAGTGTAGGTGCAATGTAAAATACGCATAGGTATAAACCGCTGCAATATTACTTAAGTGTACTTGTTGAACGTTTTGTGACGCTAACAATAGTTGTTATCAATTTGTATGGTATCTATTGTTCTGTTTATTAATTAACACACGAAGTTGCGTGTTAATAGAGTATTGTTTGTGTGCGTAACATATGAGGCTTGTGTTTACCCAGTAGGCCTTTAATCACATTGGCCTTTTTCATTCATCATATGTCGCATGCCTTGCGTTTCATCAGTGATAGAGTGGTCAATGGTTCGTTAGTTAATAATACTTCAGGTACTTGTCGATTTTGCGTGCGCGATGTCCTTCGAACCATTCAATCGTTGACTTATCATATCTATTTAATCAAGGCAAAAGAAATATAGCAGGAAAATATAAGTACATCAAATAGATAGAACACGTTATTATTCTATAATGACTGAATTAGTAGCAAAAAAAGTACAACTAGTCACGGTGACTGACGATCAAGATGGTCAGCGCCTTGATAATTTTCTTAAGACACGCCTAAAGGGTGTGCCGAAATCCATGTTATACCGGATCATTCGTAAGGGGGAGGTGCGTATCAATAAGAAACGCGCTAAACCTGATACACGAGTGCAAACGGATGATATTGTTAGGATTCCTCCTGTTCGTATGGCGGAGAAGGGTGAGGCTGAACCCCTTGTCGGTAGCCGGATTCAGAATTTAATAAACGATAGAATACTTTTTGAAGATGATGGTCTTATTGTACTGAACAAACCTAGTGGTATTGCTGTCCATGGTGGGAGCGGGTTAAGTTTTGGTGTTATCGAAGCGATGCGCCAAATGCGACCAGAATCAACTTTTCTTGAGTTGGTTCATCGGCTTGATAGAGAGACGTCAGGCTGCCTAATGATTGCCAAGAAGCGTTCTGTGTTAAAGCGCTTACATGCATACTTGCGTGATGGTGGAATGGATAAAACGTATCAGGCGTTAGTTGTTGGTCGATGGAAGGGCAAACAGCACAGGGTGGACTCCCCATTACAAAAGTTTCATTTGGCTTCTGGCGAGCGGGTGGTCAAAGTATCTCGAGAAGGTAAAGCTTCATTGACTAACTTTAGGTTGCTTGAGCATTTGCAAGGCGCTACTTTTGTTGAGGCCAAGCCTGTTACTGGTAGAACACATCAAATACGTGTTCATGCTCAATTCTCTGGTCACCCTATAGCGGGTGATGAGAAATATACATCAAGAGAGCAAAGTGAGCCTTTTAAAGTCTTGGGTTTGAAGCGGCTGTTTTTGCATGCCGCTAAAATTGAGATTCCCGGTGTTGATGGCGAAAAGTCGATGGTAATTGAGGCGCCTCTTGATGATGATTTAGTATCACTTTTGGTGAAACTGCGCCGCACAAGCTAGTACAGATAAAGAAATATGGTAAAGCTATGTTAAAAAATAGAGCGAAAGAATATGAGTTAATTATTTTTGACTGGGATGGTACGTTGATGGATTCCCTCGCAAAAATTGTTAGCAGTATGCAAAAAGCAGGTGGAGATGCAGGGCTTCCTATATTGGATGCTACAGCTGTGCATGAAATTATAGGGCTGGAGCTGGGGATCGCTATCTCGCAGTTATATCCAGAGATTGCTAATAAAGATCTAGAGTTTGTTAAAAAGCGCTATTCACATCATTATGTTGAACTGGATCAGCAGCCAAGTTTGTTTTATCCGGGGATTGAAGCTATGTTGCATCAGTTGGCTGCTACAGATAAGACACTAAGTATTGCTACAGGTAAAAGTCGTAAGGGTTTGGACCGTGTATTAAGTGCGGTGGATCTGCATGGTATGTTTGACGGAACCCGGTGTGCGGATGAAACGGATTCTAAGCCACACCCGGCAATGGTAAATGAATTGCTTGCTTTACATGGCATTGGGCCTGATAAGGCAGTTGTCGTAGGAGATACAGAATACGACATGGAAATGGCAAGAAGGGCAGGTGTTGATCGGGTGGGTGTTTCTTGGGGTGCACATGATGCAGGTCGTTTGCATTCATATGACTTGACTGGGTGTGTAAATACTTCGGCTGAATTGGCTGATATTTTGTTAGGCAATGCAGTCAGGTGAATTGAGTTAAGTGATTTGGTTGGGTAGTTGGTTGTTTCATCAAGTAAAATACACGTACATTAGAATGCTAAGAATAATAAGGGTAAGTAATGGAAGATAACGAAAATAATGACTCTCAATCGCAAGAGGTATCCACTCATGATTCTAATGGTGGCTCTCGTGATAAGAAAGGTCGAGATCACCGTGGAGGTGGTAATAACCGTAGTGGCGGTCGTGGTGGTAATCGAGGGAATCCTCGTCGTAATGGGCCTAGTAAAGAGTGGAAGTTAGTTGAACAGTTGGCATTGCAGTCGCTAGAGGAGCAAAAAAAGGCACGTCGCTGGAGTGTGTTCTTTAAATTAGCCATGTTTGCATACGTAGTGTTTATTTTTATTGCCCTGAATCCATCTACAGCGGGTGATAGCGCGTCGTCATCAAAGTCACATACTGCAATAGTGGATGTTAGTGGGGTCATTATGGCGGGGCGAGAGGCTTCTGCTGATACCATTGTTGGTGGGTTGCGCGATGCGTTTGAGGCTAAGCATTCAAAAGCAGTGATGTTACGAGTTAACAGTCCTGGCGGTAGTCCTGTGCAATCTAATATGGTGTATAACGAAATTATGCGCTTAAAAGAGAAATATCCTGATAAGAAGGTTTATGCGGTTATTACTGATGTAGGTGCATCGGGGGCTTATTTTATCGCTGCAGCAGCTGATGAAATTTATGCGGACCCAGCAAGTATCGTTGGTTCTATCGGTGTTATTAGTGATGGTTTTGGCTTTACTGAGGTGATGGAAAAAGTAGGTGTTGAGCGTCGTGTTTATTCATCCGGCGAAAACAAAGCGATGCTGGATCCATTTTCCCCATTAAACGATGCGCAGAGCGCCCACTTTGGAAGTTTACTTAATAATGTCCATGAACAATTTATTGCGGCAGTTAAACGGGGTCGGGGTGATAGGTTGAAAGAAATTGACACTATATTCAGTGGGTTGATGTGGTCTGGGGAGCAGGCTTTACCTCTCGGTTTGATAGATGGTATCGGTAGCCCGGGGACTGTGGCGAGAGATATTATCAAAGAAGAAGAAATTGTTGATTACAGTAAGCGACCGAATGCATTGCAATCTTTAGTTGACCGGTTAGGTGTTAAGGTCGGGGCAACTATTGCAGAAAGCTTTGGTTCACACCTTGTTTTGAAATAAACAGAATACTCTATTGTATTGGCAGACATAAAAAAGGGGGATGTTATTATTAAGAATATCATCCCCCTTTTTTATGTCTGCTGTTATATCTTTTATAATTACGCTGATTGTAAAAAAGGTCTCTTGGCTGGTTAATTGAGTAATCGGGCCAATAAATCAATCAAACGTGTTTTGCTTTTGTCTAGATTGATGGTTTTAGTGTTTTCTTCGTTGGGCGGCTGAGTGTCTGCCCAGCTAAGCTCGGTAAGCAACATGCCATGCACAATAACAATGAAATCTTCACCGCTGACGGCTTTTCTTGTTGTTTCGTTGTTCATACGAGCAAGCAGTTGGTCTGTGCGGCGGCTAAGGTCTCGTAATTCTTGAGAGATTGAGTGGCTATTGTTTGGGCTATATCGCCGATTTTGAGGGTCATAACCAATAGGTACAGATAAATCTCGCAAAATCAAGCGGAAGTAGGCGGGTTTGCTGGCAAGTATCTCCAATAGCTCCAGAGCACCTCTGTGAAGTGTTTCTTTGGCTGTTTCCCCTGTTTTTCCGTGATACAGCTGGCTATATGTTCTGTTGATGCGAGCAGCCATTGCGGTCAGAATGTCTTCTCTACCGCTAAAGTGGGCGTATACGGATGGAAGTTTGATGCCGATCCTGTCGGCAACATCCTGAAGCTTTAAATGCTCAATGCCGTGGATGGCTGCAAGCTTTTCTGCTTCGTCAATGATACGTTCTTTTGTATTCCTGCGTTTTGGCTGCGGTTGCGGCTGTGGCGTAGGTTGAGCTATAGAAGGTTCATCAGACATGAATGCTGCCCCGAAAACAAGTGTAAGTGGCGTTTGATTGAGTGCATGGGCACCGTTAATCAAACCTAATAAACTAAGTGTAGACGGGGTCGGCGATTTAGTGAGCAAATTGTTAGTTTTTTACGGTATATCTATGTGCTTTTTATTCAACATTTCAATTAAGCGAATTAATGGTAATCCAATCAATGTGTTGGGATCATCGCCTTCTAGGCGGTTAAATAACGCAATGCCGAGCCCTTCAGATTTAAAGCTACCTGCACAATTTAGTGGGGATTCTTTATCTATATAATTTTCAATGGTTTGCGAGGAAAGGTGGCGAAAATGAACAAAATAAGGTTCAACAATGAGTTGGTAAGTTTTTTCTTGTGCGTCATATAGGCAGAGGCTTGTATAGAACGTGACAGTGTTTCCACTGCTCTCACTGAGTTGCAGAATTGCATTTTCACGATTGCCAGGTTTGCCGTTTATTTTTCCATTAAGCACTGATACCTGGTCGCTGGAAATAATGAGGGATGTTGGGTGAGCTAGGGCAACAGCCTCGGCTTTTTTAAGGGCCAATCGTTTTACTAGCTCTTGGGGTGTTTCGTCAGTTAGCGGGGTCTCATCAATATCCGGAGAGCAGGTGTCAAAGGGTAAAGTGAGCTTTTCGAGTATTGCGCTTCTAAAGGGGGAGCTTGACCCTAATACAAGGTGGCGCATTAAATTTCTCCTGTTTTTCACGAGCGAGGTGAGGATTTTACCGAACTCAGCATTACTGTGCCAATCATCTTTAGCTAATTATCTTTAAAAACAGATGGTTAATTTACGAAACATTTTGACAGATGACTCGGATCTCCCTATGATTACGCGCTTATGCTGACTAGCACTCTCCCAGGACTCATAAAGCCAATAAAACTTGCAAGGCAAGGGCTTATTCTAAAGGGTATTATTCCTTTGGAACAAATGAAACGCCTTACGGCAGACGCATTTGCGAGCGATGGTGTAGTTGAGGTGGACGCTGCATTTAGAAGGGATGGTGAAGGCTATGCCCTACTGGAAGGCAGGGTTGAAACCTGCGTGCAGTTGCAATGTCAGCGATGTTTGCAGGCCACAGGTGTATCGCTTGAGATTGAGTTGAACCTGGCGTTTGTAACAAAAGAATCTCGCTTAGAGCAGGTGCCAAGTATTTATGAGGCCATTCTGTTAGACAGCGAAGAAGTATCTTTAGTTGAGCTGCTTGAAGATGAATTAATTCTAATGCTTCCTATCATGGCTTACCATGACAGTTGTGAAGCGTATCAGTATCGTACTGTTGAAGAATTAAAAGTAGAGGAAGAGGGTGATTTAAAGCCCGAAAACCCTTTCGATGTATTGAAGCAGCTTAAACGCGATAAATAGATTTTTTTAAAGGCATGTTGCTTTTAATAGAGTTCTTGTATTTTCAGATTGATAGATAGAAATTGGAGTAATCAACAATGGCAGTTCAGAAAAGTAAAAAATCTCGTTCACGTCGTGGCATGCGTCGTTCTCATGATGCATTAGGTTCAGCGACTCTGTCTGAAGATCAAACAACGGGTGAGGTCCACCGTCGTCACAACGTGACTGCTGACGGTTTTTATCGTGGTCGTCAGGTGATTGTGACTAAACAGAGCGACTAAGCAGGACGATTAAAACGTCTTGAAAGACCAAATAACCATTGCAGTTGATGCGATGGGTGGGGACCTAGGTCTTCACGCAACAATACCCGCAGTGGTAACGTTATTAAAAACGTCACCATCATTGCGGGTAATTGTCGTGGGTGATAGAAACAAAATTGAAGATAAACTACAATCTTTATCTGATTCGCCATCAGATATTTTCGCCTATCAGCAAAGCAATCGCTTAGAGATTCAACATGCCAGCGAAGTGATTGGCATGGATGAGTCCCCGTCGATTGCGTTGCGTACAAAAAAAGACTCGTCTTTGAGGGTTGCTATCCAATTAGTTAAGAATGCACAGGCTGATGGTTGTGTGAGTGCAGGAAATACAGGGGCATTAATGGCCATCTCTCGGTTTGTACTTAAAACCTGTGAGACAATTGATCGGCCAGCCATTATCTCTGCATTGCCCACAGCAAAAGGGCAGGCTTATATGCTTGATTTGGGGGCTAATGTTGACTGCCATTCTGAGCAATTGTATCAGTTTGCCCTGATGGGGGATGTGTTGGTAAGGGAGTTAACTGGGGTTGAGAGGCCGCGAATAGCATTACTTAATGTTGGTGAAGAAGAGATAAAGGGTAATGACCAGGTAAAGCAAGCCAATGAATTGTTGCAATCCGATCCTTCATTAAATTATGTAGGATATGTCGAAGGTAGTGATATTTTAAGTGGAAAAGCAGATGTTATTGTCTGCGATGGATTTGTGGGTAATGTCGCACTGAAGTCAATAGAGGGTGTGGCTACTCTAATTGTGCGCATGTTCTCTGATGCTTTTAAGCGTAACTGGTATACAAAGCTTGTTGGTAAGTTGGTTGAGCCTATATTGAGACGTCTGTTTCAGCGGTTGGACCCAGCAGCGCATAATGGGGCTAGCCTGGTTGGCCTTAGGGGTGTTGTAGTTAAAAGTCATGGTAATGCGAGCGCGGATGAGTTTGTTAGTGCCATAGAGCTTGCTGTATCGGAAGTTCAAAAAGATATACCTTCATTGATTGAAAAAACCTTGTAATGTACTCAGGCTAGGGGGTTGTTATTAAGGTGAAATAATACGTTACTTTTCTAAATTGGACTCCCGATGTCAGCGGAGTATTATCTGGATCCATTAATTAGTCGCCATTGTCAGTATCAAATTAATAGGCAAGTAGATGAAAGAAAATCTAGCATTCGTATTTCCAGGTCAGGGTTCTCAGTCGGTTGGTATGTTGAGTGAGATATCCAAGCAACACACTATCGTAAAAGAAACATTTGACGAGGCCTCTGAGGTTTTCGGTCGAGATATGTGGAAACTGGCTTGCGAAGGTCCAGAGGGCGATCTTAGTAAAACGGAAATCACACAACCTATTATGTTGATTGCCGGTGTTGCGGCATGGAGAGCGTGGCAGAAAGCCTCGGATGTTCGCCCTGCGCTCATGGCGGGGCATAGTTTAGGTGAATACACCGCATATGTATGTTCTGAGGCGATTAGCTTGGCCGCAGGTGTGTCTTTAGTGAAAGCTCGCGGTGAATTGATGCGAGATGCATGCCCTGCTGGCACCGGAAAAATGGCCGCCATCATAGGCTTAGATGATCAAGCCATCATTACGGCATGCCAAGAAGCAGAGCAGGGTGAAGTGGTTCAGGCTGTTAACTTTAATGCACCGGGGCAGGTGGTCATCGCAGGTCATTCGGCTGCAATTGATCGAGCTATTGAATTTGCAAAAGCGGCGGGTGCGAAAAAAGCGATGCCACTTTCGATAAGTGTACCTTGTCATAGCGCATTGATGAAACCCGCGAGCGAATCACTAGCAGATGCCCTGAGGGCAACTAATTTTAGTCAACCGAAAGTGCCTGTTATTAATAATGTTGACGCAAAAGTCGAGTTAAATCCTGACAGTATTCGAGAAAAATTGATTTCGCAGCTATACAGCCCCGTTTTATGGGTGGATAGCGTGAACCTGATGGTTGATAGTGGAATTGAGCTTGCGATTGAATGTGGGCCTGGCAAGGTGCTATCGGGAATGAATAAGCGTATCCATCGCAAATTGGGTGTTGTAAGTTTGCAGGATCCTGTTTTGTTTGATAAAGCTCTGGGCTTGGTTGCGGGTTCATAGCAAGGAATCTTTAATAGGAGAAGGTAATGTCTTTAGAAGGTAAAGTTGCTTTAGTTACAGGGGCAAGTCGAGGCATCGGTAAAGCGATTGCACTAGCGTTGGCTGACGCCGGCGCGATTGTTATTGGAACAGCTACAACGGATAACGGCTCAGAAGCTATCACTACTTATATGTCTGGTGCGGGAATTGAAGGTAGGGGTTATACCTTAAATGTTTGCGATTCAGAGTCGGTAGTAACTGTCATTAAGGCGATCACCAGCGAATTTGGTGCACCGTTGATATTGGTCAATAACGCAGGTATCACTCGTGATAACTTGATGTTGAGAATGAAAGAGGATGAGTGGGATAGCGTAATAGATACTAACCTGACATCTATCTACCGGACCACCAAAGCTTGCGTTCGTGGTATGACAAAAGCTCGTTGGGGTCGTGTTATTAACGTAGGTTCTGTGGTCGGAGCTATGGGTAATGGCGGGCAGGCTAATTATGCTGCTGCGAAGGCCGGAATGGAAGGCTTTGGGCGCTCATTGGCAAGGGAGTTCGGGTCGCGCAATATCACGGTCAATACCGTTGCACCAGGTTTTATTGACACAGATATGACAAAGGAATTGCCGGAAGCGCAAAAAGAAGCTATGTTGGGCCAAATTCCGCTAGGGCGCCTTGGCCAGCCTGATGAAATTGCAGCTGTTGTTGCTTTTTTGACCGGTGATAGTGCCGCGTATGTCACTGGAGCAACAATCCCGGTGAACGGCGGAATGTATATGTGATATGCTTCGGCAAACAAATTTCACTACCTGTTTAGAGCGTTGTATCTGGTTGTATCAGTAAAGGTTATGTAGAAACCTTCTTTTTTGCATTTTGAAAAAGTTGCTTACAGTTAATAGGTACGATTGCTTGATACAGGGGTAAAGCTTTATATAAACTACGGGTATCGCTGAAATCGAATTTCTCACAAGTATTCATACAAGAGAGAAAGGTGGTTTTTAGAGATCCGCTAAGCCCTCACAAAGAGGGTGACTTAAACTGGAGATATGGGTCGTATGAGTAACATAGAAGATCGAGTTAAAAAAATTGTTGCTGAGCAACTAGGTGTTAAACTAGAAGAAATCACTAACGATTCATCATTTGTTGAAGACTTAGGTGCGGATTCATTGGATACAGTTGAATTAGTTATGGCTCTTGAAGAAGAGTTTGAAACTGAAATCCCTGATGAGCAAGCAGAAAAGATTACTAAAGTACAAGAAGCTATTGATTACGTTAACTCTAATCAGTAATTTGCTTGTTACAATGAAGTGATCCAGAAAGGCCGTATGCGTAATCGCAGCGGCCTTTTTGTTTTGTAACAACTTTGTGGTAAATTCCGTAAAAAATATCAGTACAATGGCTTATTAGTTCGGTGATTTTCTAGATTTATTAGAATGGTAGGAGAAAGTAGACGTGTCAAAAAGGCGAGTAGTGGTTACAGGGATGGGGATGGTGACTCCCCTAGGAAACACGATGGCATCCACATGGGAAGGTCTTGTGAATGGACGTAGTGGTATTGGAATGATTGAGCATTATGATGTTTCCGCCCATGGAACCAAATTTGCTGGATTAATTAAAGACCTTGACCTTGAGCCATATCTTGAAAAGAAAACGGCACGGAAAATGGACGCCTTTATTCAGTATGGCATAGTTGCTGGATTACAGGCTATTGCTGATTCCGGTGTTGAAGCAACAGAGGAAAATGCTGCGCGTATTGGTGTTGCTATGGGTGCTGGTATCGGAGGTATTCAAACAATTGAAACCAATCATGATGCTTATATCAAAGGGGGTGCTCGAAAGGTAAGTCCATTTTTGATCCCTGGGACGATTGTAAATATGATTTCTGGTCACCTTTCAATGATGAAGGGTTTTAGAGGCCCTAATTTCTGTATAGCGACAGCCTGTACGAGTGCAACCCATTCAATTGGTTACTCAGCGAGAACTATTGCTTATGGTGATGCCGATGTGATGGTGACTGGCGGCTCTGAAAGAGGTTCTTCACCTTTAGGTATGGCGGGTTTCTCTTCTGCACGGGCACTGTCAAAGCGTAATGATGCCCCTCAAGCAGCAAGTCGACCGTGGGACAAAGATCGAGACGGCTTTGTGTTGTCGGACGGTGCAGGGTCTTTGGTATTAGAAGAGTACGAGCACGCGAAAGCTCGTGGTGCGAAAATATATGGAGAGTTAGTAGGTTTTGGTGCTAGCAGTGATGCTTTTCATATTACCTCACCTCCATCGGACGGTGCTGGCGCAGCATTGTCGATGAAAAATGCGCTTAATGATGCCGGTGTGAATCCTGAAGATGTCGATTATATTAATGCTCACGGAACCTCGACACCTGCAGGTGATTTAGCGGAAACGGCAGCGCTGAAATCAGTGTTTGGAAGCTCTGTGTACGATGTGATGGTCAGTTCAACGAAATCAATGACAGGGCATTTGTTAGGTGCTGCAGGTGCGGTTGAGTCGGTAATCAGCCTGCTTGCGATCAATAATAATATTGCACCTCCAACAATTAATTTGGAAAATCCTGACGAGGGTTGTGATCTGGATTTTGTGGCGAACCAGGCAAAAGAAAAAGTGATTGATATTGTTGTGTCAAATTCCTTTGGTTTTGGCGGTACGAATGGTACTTTAGTGTTCAAGAAATGTAGTTAATTAACGTAGCATTTTTAGAGTACTAGTTTGTCTAAGCCTATAAATGAACATTTTTGTGAAAGCTGGATTAATGGTAGTCCGGCTTCCGCTGTTCCTATCGGTGATCGTGGATTGGCTTATGGTGACGGGGTGTTTGAAACCATTCGAGTGAATGAAACCCCTGTGCTATTTCTACAGCACCTATCCCGCTTAACGCGTGGTTTAGCTGTATTGGGTATACCTTTCAATTGTAATATTCTTAAAAATGAAATATCTCGTTATTTGCAGCATCGAAAGCATGGTATTTTAAAGATTATTGTTACCCGAGGTGTAGGAGGACGTGGCTATGCATCTTTATCTAGTCCTGAGCCGAATCGAATATTAAGCTGGCATCCTCTACCTGAATATCCATCAACATACTTCTCCAAAGGAGTGTCGGTGTATGCATGTAAAACTGTTCTTGGTCAGAACCCTTCACTGGCAGGAATTAAGCATTTAAATCGATTAGAGCAAGTACTGGCACGAAATGAATGGGGTCAAGAAAACTACCAAGAAGGCATAGTGTGTGATTTGCAGGGTAACGCTATTGAAGCTGTATTTAGTAATCTTTGGGTTGTTCATAAGGGATGCTTAATGACTCCTCGGTTAGATATGTCAGGCGTTGCTGGAGTCATGCGAGAGTGGCTGTTGGAGGTGCTGCCTAAACATGGGGTGAAAGTAAAGGAAGTAACGTTACCTTCAAGTGATTTGTTGTCTATGGATGAGGTTTTCTTGTCTAATAGCGTTTTTGGCATTTGGCCTGTGAAACAATACAATGGTGTGTCGTGGTCTCCGGGTGTAATAACAATGTTATGCCAAACACTTGTACAGGATTTACTTTTTTGACAACTATATTTTTGATACCCATAAAAAACCAAGGAGCTATTTTGCTTAGGTTATTATTGTTGTTGGCTTTTCTGGGGTGTGGTGTGCTTTGGTTTGGTTATACTCATGTCCAATCGCTATTTTCTAAACCGTTAGCATTTTCTGGAGGGACGTACGCGTTGGACGTATTGCCTGGCTCTAGTTTTGGCGGAGTGACGCGTCAGTTTGAACGTGATGGCCTGTTTCCATATCCTCGTCTGTTGACGTTTTATGGTAAATATTTTGGGTATTCTAGAAGCCTCAAAGCGGGTGAGTATTCGATTGCTAGTGGTAGTTCGATGCTTGATGTGTTGGATATACTTAAATCGGGTGCTGTTGTATACCATCAGTTAACGTTGCTAGAAGGTCAAACCTTTCGAGCGTTTCGCCTGCAGCTACTCGATACTCAAAACCTTGAGCATAATATAGCTGAGTTGAGTAATGAAGAAGTTATGGAAAAACTTGGGGCGACAGGGATTCATCCGGAAGGGCAGTTTTACCCCGATACCTATTTCTTTCAGAAGCACGATAGTGATTTTGATATTTTGCAGAGGGCTTATCTTCGTTTACAGGGTGTCTTGGAGGAAGAGTGGCGTCGCCGTGTAAAAGAAGAGCAGAATACTGGTTTAGAAAAGCTGCCGTACAAAACCCCTTACGATGTGCTGATTATGGCATCCATCATCGAGAAGGAAACTGGGCAGCCAAGTGAGCGGGCAGAAATCGCCGCTGTGTTTGTTCAGCGACTGAAGAAAAAAATGCGTTTACAAACGGACCCCACCGTTATTTATGGTCTCGGGGAGCGTTACAAAGGTAATATCACTAAGCGTCATCTACGTGAAAAAACACCGTATAATACCTATCGCATCAATGGATTACCTCCCACTCCTATAGCGAGTGTTGGGCGGCCTGCAATCCATGCAGCGTTATATCCTACAACGTCAACAGCGTTATACTTTGTTGCGAAAGGTGATGGTAGCCATAAATTCTCTAAGACCTTAAAAGAACATCAACAAGCTGTGCGACAATACCAGTGGAAGCGCAAAGCCAATTATCGGTCTGCGCCAGCTTCGTCATTATAGTAACTCATTATTAAAAGTAGTGTTTGTATGCAAAAAAAAAAATCAAGTAACCTGAATAATGCACGCTTCCTTACTGTTGAAGGCGTTGAGGGAGTTGGTAAAACAACGAACATTATCTTTATCAGTGAGTGGCTAGAGGGGCGGGGGATTCCTTATATTCATACTCGTGAGCCAGGAGGGACGCCGCTAGCAGAAGAATTACGCTCGTTGCTGTTGTCTCCAAGGGATGAGCAAGTGGATGCGACGGCAGAATTGTTACTGATGTTTGCTGCCAGAGCTCAGCATATTGAGCAGGTGATTAAGCCAGCCTTGGCCAAAGGTGTTTGGGTGTTATGTGATCGATTTACGGATGCTACCTACGCATATCAAGGTGGTGGAAGAAATATGGGGTTCGAGAAAATTGAACAGCTAGAGAACTTTGTACAAGGTGACTTTCGTCCTGATGCCGTGATTTTACTGGATTTGCCGGTTGCTGTAGGGTTGGCAAGGGCGGCTAAGCGTGGAACATTAGATCGTTTTGAGCGAGAGGCAGAAGGTTTTTTTCACCGTGTTCGAGATGCATATTTGAACCGAGCGAAAGAGAAACCCTCTCGATATTGGTTAGTGGACGCTGAGCCGCCCCTAGAGCAGGTCCAGGTGCAAATATCAGAGACACTGCAGAGAATCTTGGCGGAACAGGTTTAACAACGGCAGCAAAGCGCTATAGTGAGAAATTGAAATGTTATCAGATATTTTACATACTGTTGTACCGCTGCCTTGGCAATCTGAATTCTGGCAACAACTGCATGAACGATTGAAGGGTGGGGGGTTGCCTCACGCAATATTGCTGCGAGGTGTTCAGGGGACGGGGAAAGGCCAATTTGCGTTAGCGTTTGGCCAATGCCTGTTGTGCTTGAGTCCAGTAGGTGGTGTTGCCTGCGGGAAGTGTAAAAGCTGTTTATTGATGCAAGCAGGTAGTCACCCTGATTTGAAAATTGTTGAACCTGAAGATACAGGAAAGGCGATAAAGATAGATCAAATTCGGTCAGTTGTTGATTTTGGAAGCAAGAGTGCACAATTTGGTGGTTATCGTGTGGTGGTCATATCTCCCGCGGAGAATATGAACGTAAATGCGTCTAACGCGTTACTTAAGTCGTTGGAAGAGCCGGGGCCAAAAACGATCATGCTATTGGTGTCGCACCAAGTGTCTGGTGTGCTTGCTACAATAAAAAGTCGCTGTCAGTCGTTGGATTTCCCACTGCCCAGTAGCGAACAGGCAGTTAATTGGTTGAGCTCGGTGGTAACTGATCCGGTACGTGCTCAGCTGTTGCTGAATGTAGCGGGTGGAGCGCCGTTAAGGGCGTTAGAAATGGAGCAAAAGGAGTTGCTTTCTGATAGGCAAAGTATTATTCGAGCATGGGTCGGCGTGTTGAAGGGGCAAGATGGTCCCGTTGTTGTTGCGGAGCGGTGGGTGAAATATCCTTTGCCTGAATTGTTGATGTGGCTTCAGGCTTGGCAAGTCGACCTAGGGAAGGTGGTTTCTGGGGTAGAGTTTGCGGTGTTAAATCAGGATTTGTTGCCCCAATTTAGAGAGATGGCAGCCGTTTGTTCTCATAATAAGGTGTTTGATTTTTATCAGTATTTGTTGGAATTGGGGAGTATGGCGAGTAGTTCGACAAACCCAAATCCACAGCTATTGTTAGAACAGCTACTAATTCGTTGGTCTGAGAACCGGTAGGCGTAGAAAGTGTTGTTGAATTAGGCGTTTGTTTCGCACACTGCTAGAATTAAAATAACAATGGAGAGGAATTTATGGGTATTGGTGGTTCTCGATCTGGGATTTTATCCCTGACAATCAAAGATAAAGCAGTATTGTATGCTGCTTACATGCCATTCATTAAAAATGGCGGATTGTTTATTCCCACCAATAAACAATACAAGCTTGGAGAGGAGGTATTTCTCCTTCTAAACTTAATGGAAGAGACAGAGAAGATACCTGTTGCTGGAAAAATTGTGTGGGTAACACCGAGAGGGGCACAAGGAAACCGTGCCGCAGGTATTGGTGTGCAATTTAATGATCAGGATGATAGCGCCCGTAACAAAATCGAGACCTACCTAGCGGGTGCTTTGCAGTCAGATAGGCCGACACACACGATGTAATATATGACTATCGAGCGGGTTGGGTCTAAATGCAATCCGCGAGCACATAGGATATCTTCGTTATAGTTCTCAAATATTTATTACTCTTTTTGCGTTCTGAGAGTAACCTCCCTTACTACTAAACCCCTTGTTACATACTTTTACGGTTTTTTCATGTTTATAGATTCCCATTGTCACTTAGACAAATTAGATGTTGCCTCACAAAAAGGCGGTATTAAGGCTGCGTTGCAACGAGCAAAAGATCAGCATGTTTCGCATGTGTTATGTATTGGTATTGATATGGAGAATATTCAGGATGTTCTCCATATTGCAGAATCATATCCGAATGTATTTGCAACAGTAGGAGCGCACCCTCTCTATCAAGAAAATAGAAGTCCAAGCTTAAATGACCTGTTGTTACTGGCGGAGCATTCCAAGGTGATTGGTATTGGTGAATCGGGGTTGGACTATTTTTATTGCAAAGGTGATTTGCAATGGCAGAGAGATCGTTTTGTGACGCATATTCAAGCTGCGGTGCAAACAGGACTGCCATTGGTTGTTCATACCCGGGCAGCTAAATTGGACACCTTAAGTCTGTTAATGGAGCACGGGCAGGGCAAGGTGAAGGGGGTCCTGCATTGTTTTACTGAAGACCTTGATATGGCTGAACAGGCAATAGAATTAGGTTTCTATATTTCAATCTCAGGTATCGTAACGTTTAATAGTGCCGACGAGTTGCGGAATGTAGTGGATAAGATCCCACTTGAAAAATTGTTAATTGAAACAGATGCGCCTTGGTTAACTCCAGTGCCTAATCGTGGAAAACCTAATGAGCCTAAATATGTCGTTGATGTCGCAAAAAAAATAGCGGAGATTAAAGGCATTTCAATTGAAGCTGTTGCACAAGTGACAACCAATAACTTCTTTACGTTATTTTCAAAGGCAAAAAACAGTCAATAATCCATCAATAGAGGAACACCAATGGATAGCATTAGCCCAGATGTAACTGTAAACCTGTTGTGGATGTTAGGTAGCGGTATTGCTGTAGTGTTGGCTTTTTTTACTGGAAAGGTGTTTGGGGGGAATGCGTTGGTTGCTCAGTTAAAAGTGTTAGAGGAACGGTTGGCTCATAAAGAAACTGAGTTGCAGCGTCAAAATAATGAGCTTGAACAGACAAATGATCGATTAGAGCAAACGCAGGACGATACCCGGGATAAAGATATTTTATTGGCAGGATTGAATGTTCGTATTAATGCTATGGAAGAGGATCATAAGCAAAAAATATCGTTTGCATTGGGAGCTAAGGAGCAATTAAAAACTGAATTTCAATCAGTGGCTCAGGCACTGTTAGAAGAGAAAAGTGAAAAATTCGCCGCGTTAAATCAATCTTCGTTGTCACAATTGCTTTTACCTTTAAAAGAGCAGCTGACCCGCTTCAGCAAACAGGTATCTGATGGTTACGATAAAGACCTTCGTGACCGTATTTCGTTGTTAAAAGAATTGTCAGAGCTTAAAACTATTAATGCAAAAATGAGTGATGATGCACTTAACCTAACCCGCGCACTGAAAGGTGATAATAAGTTGCAGGGGAACTGGGGGGAGATGGTGTTGGAGCGCGTGTTGGAGATGTCAGGGCTTCAGCGTGATAGAGAGTATGTCCTGCAGCCTAGCTTTAAACAGGAAAGTGGAGCAATTCTGCGCCCCGATGCGGTGGTTCAACTACCGGAAGGAAAGTCGGTTATTGTTGATAGTAAAGTGTCCCTTAAACATTGGGAGCAGGCGGTTGCAGCGCAGGATGGTGAGCAAGAGAAGGAGGCGATGAAAAAGCATGTGGATTCGTTAAAAGGGCATGTTAAAAATTTGTCGTCTAAGCAATACGATACCCTCCCCGGTATAGAGTCGCTGGATTTTGTGCTGATGTTTATACCTATTGAAGCTGCTTTTATCAAAGCGTTGGACGAGGAACCTGAATTATATCAGTTAGCTAACGATCGAAACATTATGCTGGTATGCCCTTCAACGTTACTAGCGACATTAAAGGCCATTCGCTCTGGGTGGCAGCATGATCGTCAAAACCGCAATGCCTTAGAGATAGCTCAGCGTGCTGGAGCCCTGCATGATCAATTTGTGCTATTTGCGGATGCTTTGGAAGATGTTGGCGATAAGTTAGGTAAAGCGTCGGATTCGTATGAAACGGCCCATAAGCGTCTTTCTAGTGGCAAGGGAAGCTTAGTTAATCGTATTGTTCAGTTGGAACAGTTAGGGGCGAAAACCAAAAAAACTCTAGCGCTTCAGTCGGAGAGTGTGTTGGATGAATTAGAAGAGGCGAGATAAACAAGTATAGCGGCTAAGGTGGTCCACTTTGCGGCTGAAGTGAAGCAAAGTACCTGGAAGCCTAATTCAGATGTTAACTGGTTAGATAAAAAGTATAAATGTAGCGTGTTTTCAATAATATCTAAGGTTCCCGCCAATGTTGGTAGCAATAAAATCCAAGGAAATGACGTAAGGAATGAGTTTTGTTGTTGGGTTAGCGGGTTCTTGATGCGTCGAATGCGTATGAGTAAGCCGGTTAGCATCACCCAGTAAGCGATAGCCAATAGGTAGCCCATAAATAGCCATTTCACGTAATAATAGAGACCTTGATCCCCCCATGTAGTAACAATGTACCTTGCACGCTCTATATCGAAAGAAAGCTGGAGCTGAAGCACGCTAAACCCACTTGTCGAGTCAACGTTAGGATAGATAATAAAAAAAACTATGCTAGAAAGCAGTATGGTTAAAAAGGTGCTGATATGACGTGTGGCAGGGTGCCCAAATATATCAAGAAGCAATGAGCCAGGGCGATAATTGCATTGCAGGTCTGTTTGTCGGGTTATGCTTTTGGTTTCTCTTTGATTAAAGGTCGTTGGTGCCATTAATATCATTACATGTTGTATTATGGGTATACGTTACCCAGTGAATAACGCCTACTTTATTGTGGTTATTTTAACCGCAACAGTAAGGTAATAGTTAGCAAAAAAAATGGTAATATTCACAAAAAAAAACCCGAAAGCCTTGGGGGAGGCTTCGGGTTAAGACCAATAGGAATAAAATGTGGTGCACGATCCTCGCCCACCTGGACCACTTACGTAACCCAACTAATGATTGTTCTCACGTTTGGGGGGAAGTGAGCAACATTAGTAAGAGTAAGTATTATCAATTTTTGAGAAACATCCAGTTTATTTATGATATTTATTAAATAGATTTGTACTTAAAAGTGCTTGAATCTAACCGGTATGGGTATATAAAAGCAAGGGCATTGTATAGCCAATTGAAACGTAAGCATTTATTGGAAATGCAGTGAAATAGCTCCCGTTTATTATGGGCTATTGTCACACAAACTTGTGTTGTTCAATTGAGCTAACAGATGAAAGGGTATTCTTATCGTCTATAGGTGAAAGATTGGCGGTTCTTGTATCGGTTAAATATTCTGTTGCTTCCCCAGAGACAACACCATTGCCTTTCCACGGAAGTAAGTCCACTTTGGTGTGGCTAGCAAAATCGATAAATGGATATTTAACGATGTCAAAATAAGGCGACCGATCGAAATCTACCGGTAAGCAAAGCTTTGGACGACGTCTAAATAGCTGAACACCGTTATTACCGGCTTTTTTAACGAGTGGTAGGATAGGGAACTGGATGAAGTCAAAGCCCTCGGCAATAAGTGATGCGCTTGCGTTTTTTGTGTGTTTTCCCGCTGCGTAGCGAAATAAGCCCAGCCTCCAGCTGCGAGGGGTAAACGACCAGAGCATGAAAAAGCGTGCCAAATCAAATGGTTGCAATATGTTCTTATGGCTTCCTAGCCGGCTTATGGCGTAACGAATAACTTGATGAGCATCTTTGTTTGCTAGGCCTTTGGGGCGGCATATTCGGATATGTTCTCGTTCTAACGTATTTAATGGACTGACTACAGTGCCTTGACCTAGGCGATTTTCAATGATTAGCGGAATATCTGGCTCACATTCAAAGTGATTGGTGATTCGTGTTCTGAGCTCCTTGTCTTCGAGGTCAATTAAACGGCCAATATACAATGCGGCGTGTGACCATTCACTTTCAGATACCGTTTTTAATGTGCTGTCAGCTTTACTGCGTCCCTCTACGAGTAACACATCACAGGGAATGAGTTCTGCCCGTATACGGTCAAAATCACAAAGCAGTGCATCTTTGGGTTCTGTTGATTTTGAGAGCCAATCAATCAAAATACTGATGAGCTTATGTAGTATGGCCATGGAGTGGTCCGTTGGTTTTACAATGTGTAATAAAGTCGAGTAGTTATAAAGTCAAGGAGTTAGGGTATTAGCTTGACTGCATTGGTTAAAACGTCATCGGGAGTATAGAAGTGTGGAGATAATCTTACGCCGCCACCTCTGTACGCGCAAATGACATTTTGCTTCATTAGCTGCTGGTAAAGAGCTTGAGATTCTAGTTTGTCTGTGCGGAAAGTGACTATTCCAGCTCTTCGGGCTGGCTTGGTAGGAGATAGTATTGTTATGCCGGGTTTGTTTTGGAGTAACGTCAACAATAAATCAATTTTTGAACTGAGCATTTGTTCGATATTGTTAAGCCCAATTTCTAATAGAAGGGATAAGCTGGCTGAGAAGCCGTGAATACCGATCATATTAGGGCTGCCACACTCAAAACGTTTAGCATTAGATGCAACTTCCCAGTGTAATGTGTCGTAGTTGCCTGGATTTTCAATCATGTGCCAACCAAACTGATTGAGCGATAGCTGATTGAGAGCGCTGGATTTGATATAAAATACAGCAATACCTTCAGGACCAAGCATCCACTTGTGTGCATCAGCTACAACAAAGTCACACCCTATGTCTTGCACATCCATTGGAATGGCACCAAGACTTTGTATAGCGTCGATGCAGAAGAGTATTCCTTGTTGGTTACAATGAGTGCCTATTTCTTTTAGGTCTACTCGAACACCGGTACCGTATTGGACGGAGCTTATGGAAACCAGGCGGGTAGATGTGTCACAAGCGTTTATAATGGATGCTTCTGGGTGATTGCAATCCAAGGCTGCAGTTATAACGCGGACACCTTTATTGGCAAGGGACTCCCAAACGATTCGATTGCTTGGGAATTCTTGATCGGTAATAACAATGCTATCGCCTTGTTTCCAATCAATGCCATAGGCAATAGCAGATAACCCCTCCGAGGTGCTCTTCTGAAGGGCGATTTCATCGGTCGACACGGCGTTGAGTAAGGATTTAAGCTGTTGACGTAATGTAGTTTCAACCTTAAGCCACTGTAGGTAATTTGTGGCACCATGCGTGTTATTTTCTAGAGCAAATGAAGAGATTGCCTGAGAAGTACGCGATGGCCAAGGGGCAACAGCTGCATGATTCAGGTAACATAACTTATGGTCTAGGGGGAATTCGTTTTGAAAGTTAGGCATTGGTCTGCACTCATTGCATTTTATGTGACTAATAGGTTGATGTTTTTGATGTGCGTGTGTATTGGTGAGAATCATCTACAATATGTAGATAACACTCGGTAAATTATAGGGATTTGTTTACATTGATCAATATTACATGAATTAGGCATAGGAAAGTTACATAAAATTTAGCATAATGTTGCCCAAAATATTGGGATGATTTGGTTGGAGTATAGTAATGAGTGACCTGCAGAAAGCGAGTCAAAAAGCTCAAGAGTTTCGCCGACGGGAAGAAGACATCCTGGAACGTGCACAAGAGCTTTTTATTTCCCATGGAGAGGAGAAGGTAACCGTAGAAATGATTGCCGATGCGGTGGGGATTGGTAAGGGAACTATCTACAAGCATTTCGAAACAAAAGATGAAATCTATTTGCGGTTGATGATTCGTTATGAAACGGAACTGACGGAAGTTTTTAATAAGCTGGACGATGGGGAGGATAAAGATCGAGCCCGTTTAGCAAAAGAGTATTTTAGCTTTCGAATGAACGACCCAAAGCGGTACGCGCTGTTTGATCGTCTAGAACATAAATTAACAAGTACTACATCTTGCCCAGAACTTGTAGAAAAACTTCATGAAACCCGCGCATCTAATATGGATAAGTTGATTTCTGTTGTGGAATCGCGTATTACGGAAGGTAAATTGCAGGATGTCCCTGCATATTTTCATGTGTTTGCTGCATGGGCATTGGCACACGGAGCGGTTGCGCTTTATCACTCAAAGTTTTATCAAGAATTTATTGATGATAAAGACGGTTTTTTTGATTTCCTCGCAGAAATTGGTATTAGGATGGGAAATAAGCGTAAATAGTGCATTTCTTGATGTAAAGTGAATACTACTTACCCACACAAAAAAGGCCTGCATTAGCAGGCCTTTTTTGTGTGGGTAAGTAGTAAGGTATGATTAAGAAAACAGGTTAGAAAGAAATGATGGGGTTTTACGGTAAAGTGTTGATATATCGATGTCATAGCTGCCTGCGGGTAAGCAGCACTCAATTTCTAAAGGCTCGTCGGAAGGGCTTTGGTTGTATGCGTAGAGGTCCAATAATCGGTGCTTAATGGTATTTTTGTTTTCGTCTAACACCATAATGAGCTCAGGTTGTAATCGCTTGCTTTTTTGATTGCTTGTTACAACACCGACATGTTGATTGTTTAGTTTTACGATGGTGCCTGGAGGGAATAATCCTAATGCTTGTATAAAAGACTCAATGAGTTTTGATTGAAATAGGTGGTCTCGTTCTTGGTACATGGCACTAAGAGCGTCAGAAGGAGATAGTGGAGTCGCGTTAAGTTGCGAGTTAATGGACGTTTCGTAGTAATCTACCAAGCCGGCAATTTGTCCAAATAAAGGGATTTCAGTATTTTTTAATCGCTGAGGAAATCCGGAGCCGTTAAATCGCTCTTCATGGGTGGCAACGGTATTGATAATGTCTTTTGATAGTGACTTGGACTGGCTTAGTAGTTTGAGCGCAAGAGTTACGTGTTTTTTATAAAGTGGGTTTTCACGGATGTCGGAAAATTGGATTGTTGCACTGGATGATGAGGGCAGCATGAAAAGCCCAACCTTGCATAACACAACACCTACAGTGAGAATTTCAAGTTTTTGTTCAGATAAGCCAATCTCTCGACCTAAAATTGCAGCCCAAATGGAACAATTAATGGCATGCTGGTAGAGAGGGGTACCTTCATGCTTCATTTTGGTTACCCAAATCATCGCATCCGGGTTACGTACAATACTTGCTACGGCTAGTTTTGTGCTATCTACAGCTGATGCAATATCAACTTCAGTACGGTTTTGTAATTGGGTTGCCATAGCGGTAACGCTGCGATCCAAATCACGATAAATTGTTTGGGCTTTTTTAAGTTCCTTTTTGAAAGAAACTTTGATCTCGTACTTTACTGGGTGCCTTACAAGAATCTTTTGGATCCGTATGGGCTCATTAGCAGGGGCAGTATTTACATTGTTATTGGTGTTTGAACGAGAATTCTTCGATTGTACGTCTTTGGGTTTATAGCTTTGAGGTGATTTGGAGCGCAGGGTGTCGATAAAAACAAATTGACAGAACCCAGCAAGAGACGTTACGTCTTCTTCTGAGTCAATGTAGAAACCTTGAATGGGGAATGGCGTCATATGCCAAGGACAGTCTAGCTTGGACACATACATGCCCAACGTAAGGTCTCCTATTGCAATTTTTCGTTGAAATGTCGCCATAATCGTTTAGACAGGGAGTCTAGCCTCGTTGTTATGTTATGTATGATCTTACTGTTTGCCTGCATATGCCATGCCGAATTTGGCAAATGCTTATCCCTGTCGTCTTCTTGGCATTCCTTTATGTAGCGGTTCATGTATAAATGTCATAGTTCACTGTAACGCAGTTAGATTTGCGTACTTAATACTAGGTCACACAACCTATAGATCATTTTTTTCGGTTTGACGATGAATTGATCAGGAATTGTTATTATGAATCCTATTTTGACGCAAACGATAGGGTAGTGAAATGACTATTTTGGTCGATTTTTGACATGTTTCATGGCAGCGAAGCTCCATTTGAGCAAAATTTATGATATTGAGTAACAATTTTGGGGAAACTGGTGCATAAAAAGATAACTCGGTGTTGCAAAAAATGGATATAGAGGAACACCGGCTCGGCGTCGTTATTACTGGCAGTAAGGCTTGGGGCAGGGCTAAGTTGGCTCAATTATACGGGATGTTACAGCCGGAGAATACGCTGTGGCTTGCGGATACCTTATCTTGCTTACCTGATTATGCAAAGAGTAGTGGGCGTTTGGTTAAACGGGGTCAGGTGGTTTCTTTGCTGGGAAGTGAGTCAGATCTTGTTGTTGTGGATGCTTACAGCGGATTAAATCCTGACTCAGTGGCTGCGCTTGCTGGGACTATCGTAAGGGGAGGGGTAATGATTATCTTGGCCCCTTTATCAAATGATTGGGTATCTTTCTGTGATCCAGAATATCAAAGGATAGTGGTCTATCCGTCCTTATCTGCAGATATCCCAGGCTTGTTTCTACAGCATTTTAGCGGGGTGGTTGATCAGTATTGTGATAATAATGATTTTATTAAACTGGATGTTAATATTGGTGATGAAGTCCTAGAAGAGGTTGTCAATAGCTTTTCTCCTCGTTTAAACGCTCAATTAGTAACTCAAGGTTTAGTTCAAGGTATATGCACAGACAGTCAGCAAGTAGTTGTAAAGGCAGTTAATCGGGTATGTACTGGGCACAGAAAGCGCCCTTTGGTGCTTACTGCTGACAGAGGCAGAGGTAAATCTGCTGCTATCGGCATGGCGTTAGCGAACCTTATTCAAACGTCGGGCCCCTATTACTTTGTGGTGACAGCTCCAAATTTAGCGGCGGTGGATTTGTTATTCGCCCATTGTGCCGGAGCGTTGGGGGTGGAGGTGGAGGTGCGAGGGGAGTTGTGTTGCCAAGGCTCCACTGTTCGGTATTGTTTGCCAGAGAATGTAGAGGTGCAATCAGGGGTGAGCATGCTTGTGGTTGATGAAGCGGCTGCTATAGGCACTCCTATGCTAACACGGTGGTTAGACATCTTTTCTCGTATGGTATTTTCCTCGACTGTTCATGGATACGAAGGTTCAGGCCAAGGCTTTTTACTTCGATTTAAACAAACACTAACAGAAGTTATGCCACAACATAAATGTCTTACATTAACTAAACCTATTCGTTGGAATGAAGGCGATGCCGTTGAATCTTTTGTCAATTCAGCTTTTTTATTGAATGCAGATGCAGATAATATTGAGGGTTATGATATAGATCGAATAGCACAAAGTACTGCTGGAGCCGAGCTGAGTGATGTTGGGAATGGCCAAGTAATACGTATACGGCGCTGGGATCGAGCGGAATTTGCAAAGGAAGCATCAGTGTTAACAGGGTTGTTTGGGTTGTTGGTTACGGCCCATTATAAGACAACACCAGGGGATTTACGTAATTTATTGGATGGTCCGAACTTGGAGGTATTTGTTGCGACGTATCATGATGGGAAAGCTGAAAGTGTCGTTGGGGGCTTGTTATTAGCCAAGGAAGGGGCGTTTGATGACGAACTAGCCTCTTTGATTTGGAAGGGGCAGCGGCGACCGAGAGGTCATCTTATGCCTCAAACATTAGCTGTGCAGTGTGGTTACGAGGATGGGCTGAAGCACCGGTCAGCGCGTATTATCCGTATTGCTGTGAACCCTAGCATCCAACAGCAGGGGCTTGGTAAGTGTCTGGTTGAGGAGGCGAGGTCTTATGCCAAACAGCAAGGGTGCGAATGGTTGGGTTCAAGCTTTGGTGCAACGGAACCTTTGATTGATTTTTGGCGTGCTTGCGGATTAAAATCAGTGAGAGTTGGCATTTCACAGGATGGGGCAAGTGGTAGCTATTCTACTTTAGTGGTGGCGCCACTTTGTGAGGATGTGGAGTCTGATTTTGTGCTGTTACGAAGGCGCTTTCATGGACATTTCCTGCTTGCTCTAAAGAATTATTATCAAAATATGTCTACTGGATTACTTCTGTGCTTTCTTGTTCGAGAGAGAGAAGAAAGTATGGCGAGTATTTCCGTAATTGAAACAATGGAAATTCAACGTAACGTCGATGGTTTTTTGTACTGTCAGTGGCCTTTCGATGTCGTTTTCCCGTATTTGCAACGCTGGTTTTTGGGTTTGCTATTTATGGATAGTATTATCATCCATAGCGATGACATATCCGTGATGATGGATTTATTTGTTCGTCAACAGTCGATAGAAAGCATGGCTAAGCGTTGGGGAAAAGGTGGTGAAAAGGCTTTTCTAAAAGAGATTAAAGTAATTATCATGAGTGTTAATGATAACGTTTCCCATATACATTAGAAAAAAAAACCTTATACTGCTCGCAATTTAGTGAGCTGTTAAGAGGAATATATGAAATCCACCTTCAAAAAAACAACTTTATCCATTGCTGTTTCAGCTGTGTTTTTTAGTGGTGCTGTCGCTGCCGATACCAATTCCGAAATTGAAAAGCTTAAAAAGCGTATTGAGCAGCTGGAGCATTCATCGAATGCACCAGCAGAAAATAGCAGCAAAGGTATTCAGCTTAGCATTAGTGGCGCTGTTGAAATAGAAGCCGGTTATGTAAGAAACGATGGATATGAGGGTAAAACTTCCAGCGATATTGCGGTTGCTACAGCACAGTTAGCATTTGAGGCTGACGTTGCTGAAGGTGTTAATGTTCACGTTACACTTTTGCATGAAGAAGATGATACCGACCTTGAAGTTGATGAGGCGCATATATCATTTGAGCGCGGTGTAATGTTTGCTAGTGCGGGTCAGGTTTACGTACCTTTTGGAGGCTTTGCTTCAAATTTAGTGTCTGACCCTCTGACGCTTGATCTTGGTGAAACCCGGGAAACTGTGATTGAACTGGGTGTAAGCACCGGTTCTGTTGCTGCATCAATCTATGTGTTTAACGGTGATATTGATGACAATGGTGCAACTGAAAGAAGTAAGGCCGAAATGTACGGGGTATCGTTTGCTTTGGCCGATGGTGACGATGACTTCTCTTATGAGTTTGGACTTGATTATATAAGTTCCATTGCTGACACTGATACACTTCAAGATGGAATTGCTGGAGGTACCGTCGATGATTATGTTTCCGGCGTTTCCATTGATGTTTCCTTTGTACTAGGTGCTGCAAATGTGAACCTTGAATATACAGCAGCAAACGATGAATTTGAGGTTGCTGAATTGTCATTCAATGCAAGAGGTGCAAAACCTGCGGCGTTTAATGTTGAGGTTGGGTATCTAGTTAATTTAGTGGGTTTTGAAACCCAGTTGGCTGCCTCTTACCAAGGAACAAAAGAAGCGTTAGCGCTAGGGCTTCCTGAAAAGCGTCTTGCTGTAGCAGCGTCAACATTGATCGCTGAAAATACGAGCCTTGGTCTGGAATTAGCGCGTGATTATGACTACGGGCAATCTGACGCTGGGGCAGGTGAAGGTCCTATCTCTACAGGTACAAGTGAAAGGTCAAATATGGCAACAATTCAGCTTGCGGTTGTTTTCTAATGCTCCGATTCATTGCCGTAGCAATGTTTTAGTTGTGTCGCAGTAATGTTGTATGTGGTTATGCTGTAGTTCAAAGCGGGGCGTATTACGCCCCGTTGTTATGTTCAAGTGTATATTTAGTACTCATCGAATTGACACTAATCAGTTTCTGGGAGGAATTGGTAGGGTAAGAAATCCCTTTCATGTTCGTTAATACGAATAGCTTTGCCTATGGGAGGGAATGCTCTTTGCGGGCAATTTGTTCGTTCACATACACGGCAACTAACACCGATAGGGATGGCTGCATTTTTGTCTTCTAAATCACAGCCAACCGAATAAACTAAATTTGGAGCATGATGTATCTCACATCCAAGGCCAACAGAAAATGTTTTTTGTGGCATTAAATAACCACCTTCTGTTCTGGTGACTGTCCTGGCAAGGCAGAAATAACGTTTGCCGTCAGGCATTTCGGCTATCTGTCTTAATATCTTTCCGGGCGTAGCGAATGCTTCATGTACGTTCCAAAGGGGGCAGGCACCACCTACCTGAGCAAAATGAAAGTCTGATGCACTTTGACGTTTGGAGATGTTACCTGCCATATCAACGCGAACGAAGTAAAATGGAATGCCTTTGTGGTGTGGGCGTTGTAGTGTGCTGACTCGATGGCATACCTGTTCAAAACTGACGTTAAAATGTATTTGCAAGCGTTCGATGTCGTACTTATCTGCTTGCGCTCGATCGAGGAACTGCTCGTAAGGCATCAGTAGAGCCCCTGCATAGTAGTTTGCAAGACCTACTCGGCATACCGCTGCGGATTGAGGATTACTTAGGTTGCCTTCAGCAATAATACTGTCGAGCAAACTACCTTGTTCTAACAAGCAAATTTGATGAGCTAGTTGAAATACTCGTTGTTTGTGAGATAAGAGTTTCGATAGAGTTAATACTTTGCGCGATGTATTAAACGTTCTTAGCCCATCATTTTCACCAACAAGGTCTACGCGGATGTTATGACTTCGCTCCAAGTAATGTACAAGCTGGGCTTCGCCTTCACCTAGTGATAAACCCTCGTTATTGAATAACGACTCTGCTGCCTTATCGAGATCATCAAAATAGTTGTTTTTATAATAGAAAAAATCACGAACCTCCTCGTAGGGAAATTGCGGGCCCTCAACGGCTCTTACTGCCTCATCACCGGCAATCTCGTGAGCAAGATCTGCATAGTTGTGTTTAGTTTGCGAATAGGCCCGATAGAGTGTTAGGAAATGCTTAGCAAATACGGGTGAAGAGGCAACTGCTTCACGTAAATCGCGGATATTAACGCTTTCTCCTCCAATTTTGTTGTTGTTTGAACTTTTGCTTATATGAAACAGGGGGTCATCTAAACAGTTTAGGACTTCTGAGGCTAAGCGTTCATCCGCTCCTTCTGAGAAGGATTGTAAGTCGATGTTGTAGGTGGCACTGAGTTTTAGCAGTACCTGCACTGTAAGGGGGCGTTGATCATTTTCAATTTGGTTTAGGTAGCTGGGCGATATACCCAGGTTTGTAGCCATGGCTGCTTGAGTGAGCGCTTGGCCTTCTCTAAAGCGGCGTAATTTACCACCTAGAAAGGTTTTTCGGTTACGTGCAGTTGCTTTTTTGTTGTTGTCTGAGTCACTCATGGGCATCCAGCGGTGTTACTTGATAAATGGTCGATTATAGGGCGTGTTCGTCAGTGAATGTATACTTTTAGAATGCCAGTATCTTCGCAATATTTGCAACATTGCAATTATTCTTGTAAAGATATTTGCACGCCAGCACGTATATATCAAGGTGTTGTTGCAGATTGTATAGGAATGCAAATAATGGGTAGCATTATTTAGTCTGTTACATAGATAACTATATAGGTTGCTGTCATGTCTGATTTTCAAGCCCCACTTCGCAATATTCGATTTACCCTATTTGATGTGTTTCATGCTGATAAGATGTGGGCAAAAAATACCGCATTGTCAGAGGTTGCTGACAGGCAAACAGCTGACGCGATGCTAGAAGAGGCAGCAAAAGTGACAGAGCAAGTTATTGCTCCAATTAACCGCTCAGGTGACGAAGAAGGTGTTTTGTGGGAAGACGGAAGGGTGACAGCACCTACAGGTTTCAAGGAGGCGTATAACACGTATTGTGAAGGCGGTTGGCCCGGTATTACGGGTAATTCCGAATTTGGCGGGTTTGGTATGCCGAAAGCCTTAGGAGTGCAAATTGATGAAATGCTTTATGCCTCTAACAGCGCGTTTGCGCTTTATCCAAACCTAAGTGCTGGTGCGAGTTTGGCGATAGATGCGCATGCTAGCGAAGTTATCAAGGCGGTTTATTTACCAAAAATGTATTCTGGAGAATGGACTGGTAGCATGTGCTTGACGGAGCCCCATGCGGGCAGCGATTTGGGAACGATCCGCTCAAAAGCTGAGCCACTGGAAGGTGGCTTGTATGCGGTAACGGGTACCAAGATATTCATTACCGGTGGGGAGCATGATCTTGCGAGCAATATTGTTCACTTAGTGTTGGCTAGGTTACCTGGAGCACCGAAGGGGGCGAAAGGTATTTCTCTGTTTGTTGTTCCAAAGATCAATGTTGATGGGCAGGGGGAATTACTTGAGCCAAACGCTGTGAGCTGTGGTTCCATTGAACATAAAATGGGAATTAAGGGTTCTGCCACCTGTGTAATGAATTTCGATGAAGCCACTGGGTATATTGTTGGCGAACCCAATAAGGGCTTGGTTTATATGTTCACCATGATGAACTATGAACGCCTATCTATTGGCGTACAAGGCTTAGGTTGTGGAGAAATGTCCTTACAACGCGCTGTTGCTTATGCGAGAGAACGCCGACAAGGCCGAGCGCTAACGGGGGCGGCAGAGCCTGAAGCTTATGCGGATACGCTACTTGTCCATGCGGATGTACGGCGAATGTTGTTGACGATGAAATCGCTGACGGAAGCAGGTCGGGCTCTATCTACTTATGTGGCTATACAGTTAGATACGTCGAAATATGCTGAACAGTTAGAGGAGAGGGGGCGTGCAGTGGAAATGGTGGCGTTATTAACGCCTATTGCAAAAGCGTTTCTAACGGACATGGGGCTAGATACCACAGTATTGGGCCAACAGGTGTTTGGTGGGCATGGTTATATTCGAGAGTGGGGGCAAGAGCAATTGGTCCGCGATGTTCGAATTGCACAAATCTATGAGGGTACTAATGGCATACAGGCCCATGATTTGTTAGGTCGTAAGGTGGTGTTCAATCGAGGTGAAAATGTTAGGTTGGTTGCGCAAGAGATTGAGGCCTTTGTAGCAGGTATTAAAAGCCACAGATTGTCCCCCTTTTGTCAGGTGCTAATGACAGGCGTCAGCAATTTATTGTCGTTGACAGATATTCTTGTCGCTCGAATTGATAAAAACCCCAATGAGTTGGGTGCCGCCGCGATGGAGTATTTGCATTATTTTGGATATGTTTTGTATGGTTACATGTGGCTTAAAATGGCAGATGTAGCAGAGCATAAAATTACTAACGATGACGGTTTTTATCAATCTAAATTAGACACAATGCAATTTTACTTTGATCGAGTTTTTCCAAGGATTTCAGGGCTGGATGAAACTATACGAGCCGGCTTTGATTCTATGGATGTGGATGTTGACTGGTTATAGGTATACATTGTGTTGGTGGGGCTGTGCATAAACACTATATTGACTTATGTAGGTTTTTGTAACGTATGGGTTGTCTCTTCCTGGGGAATTGTTAGTATTTGGGGACGTTGGTACAAGGAGTGTCTCGACGGGCAAGGGTGCTGGTTGTAGCGGTACCTTTTTCTTGTATATAATAAAAAGGTGATAATAATGACTTATATTAAATTTGCAGTAGTTGCAGCGATGGTGGTTGGTTTGACTGGTTGTGGTATCGATTTAGGGCCTGGTTGCACAATA
>CAJXZM010000044.1 GCA_913063125.1 uncultured Gammaproteobacteria bacterium
AGGTGGCCGCGTGCCATTCATGGTTTTCTTTGGACCAAGCGCCCGCTGGAACCAATACATGCAAGTGAACATGTTGACCCAGATTCTGTCCCCAACTATGCAGAACCGCCGTTGTTTCTAACTCTCCCTCCTCGATTAAAACTCAATTTCCGCTTTTGCGATAATAACTAAAAATGAAGTGAACGAGCCAATAGGCCGCTTTATAACACTCCTGCCAATTGAGTTCCATCTCATCAGCCTAAGCGATGTTATATGGATATCTATACGTGATTTCTTCAGAGTTTGAGCTGGAGGGTATGAGAAGGTGAAGTCTATCGAGTTGATCCGGATCTAAAACCCGTCTCGAAAATAACGGGTTCATATAGAAGAATAACGGGTTAGCAACTGATGAATTGTTGTTAGCTGAAGAACAAACCCAGATTACTCCAGCAACCGATACAACCTATCAAACTGACGCACTGAAAAACCACTCATTTTATTCTTCCCCACAACAATAAGAGGAACGCCATTTCCACCTAAACGGTCATAGGCTACTTTTGCCAACCGACTACGCTCAATGTCACGTTCAACAAATTTAATGTCTTTTGACTTAAAGTAACGCCTCGCCTGTCGGCAGTAACCACACCAACTCGTAGAATACATAACCACATCATTTAACGCTTTCAGATTTTTTTGTTGATCCGAAACATAACGTTTTCTCGCACCTCGAAGTATTTCTTCCGCAATTTCTGCTGACGTTTTTCCAGAATCCAAAACTGAAGAGCTACCAATAGCTAAGTTTGAGGCTAAAAAAACGACCATAGACAACACAACTGTCGCCATCAACCGAAACATCGTCATCCCCCCCCTTCCATGTATACCTATACGTTGCTTCCATATTTACGCTAATAATCAACAAGATTCAAATAGTTTCAGCCAAACCATCTACTGCGAAACACTTATAACCCACTAAAACAGCAAGTATCGGGTCGCTATACCTTGCCACTCAGACAATACTCTCCGTCAATTAATGACTTAAGGAAGGGGAATATCCATGCACAAATCTATTAATCTACCCATTTTATATTTTGGAACACCTGTAATTTTAATTAGTACGCTCAATGAAGATGGTTCAACGAATATTGCGCCCTCCTCATCCATTTGGTGGCTAGGAAAAAGCTGCATGATTGGCCTTGATGGAAGTTCAAAAACAACAGAAAACCTAAAAAGAACTCGTGAATGTGTATTAAACTTGGCCTCGGCAGATATGGTGGAATTTGTTGATCGAATTGCCAACACAACAGGTTCTAAATCACCGCCACTTCACAAAAAAACGTTGGGTTATCGATATGTACCAAACAAAGCTGAAGAAGCGCAGCTTACAACTCAATCCTCGCTAAAAGTAAACTCTCCAAGGATTACAGAGTGCCAAATTCAACTTGAAGCCTCTGTTGACAAAATACACGCCTTTTCAGATGCCCCCATTCCAATGTTTGCATTTGAACTCAAAATCCGTCACTCACACATTGAAGAATCCTTATTGATGGGAGACAAAAAACAATATGTTGACCCTGACAAATGGCACCCTCTGATAATGAGTTTTAGAAAATTTTATACCACTAACAATTACATTCACCCATCACGGCTTGAAAAAGCACCGATAGAGGCATATAGAATCAGGAGTTCTAAAGGAATTACCGGAAAAACCGTCAACGCTATTATAAGCCGATTATATAAAAAATATCGTCAATAACCCCACAACCCTTCTTACAAAAAATCTAGTCGCGCAATCGATAATCATACAACCACCGGAGTTTTTTGTTCATAAACTCCGGGTAAATCACACTTGCCACAGACAATACTTTGTCTCTCACAAAACGTACAAGACTACTCCTTTCATGAAATACCTTCATATTTTTTCTAGCAGTAAGCTGCACCCTTGCCGTTCTTTCTCCTCTAAGTTTAAAAAATTCTTCGCCTACGTCACTAGCAGAAAACGTATCAAGGCAGTAAACAAGAGCCTGCGCATCCTCAATTCCCATAGCAGCCCCTTGCGCCAAAAACGGCAGCATTGGATGCGCGGCATCCCCCAAAATAACACAACGTCCATCACTCCATGTCGACAACGGATCTCTATCATGCAACGCCCAACGGTAACTTTGAGCAGGGTTGCTTTTTTCTAACAGTCTCCGTACATCAACCGTCCAGCCATCAAAATCACGCAGCATTTCGGTAACAGAGCCCTTTTCTGTCCAGGATTCCTTCTCCCAATCAGAGCGCTCAACCACTGCCACATAATTAAGCGTGTCTCCCCCATTCACATAATAAAAAACCACGTGACCACCTGGCCCCATCACCAAGTGGGTAAGAGGCTCTGGCCTTTCTTTTAACGAAGAAATAGGAATCAAACCCCGCCAAGCAACGTTACCGGTAAAACGAGATGCATCGGTTATGGATATAGCAGTAGGTCTAACAACTGAATGAATACCATCAGCCCCAACAATCCAATCAAAACTTTTCTCTGCTTTATTGTTGAATTGAATAGAAGCCGTTTTCTCATTATTTTTTACACTTACGACTTCTGCATCCGTAAAGATACAATCAGGTGAAATTTCGATTACCGCGGCTAATAAAATCGCATGCAAATCAACACGATGTATATGGATATAAGGATTATCACCAACGTTAACATTTGAATTTTGGGAAAAACGTGCAATGGTTCGCCCCGTTTTCCAGTGCAGCATTTTTAGCCCTTGAGGCAAAAAACCTGCTCGCTGAACTTCGTCCAACACCCCTAAAGATGACAATACTCGAGTTGCATTCCCGCTAAGTTGCAACCCTGCTCCGACTTCACCCAATTCAGCTGCCTTCTCGAACACACTAACCTGATGACCCGCTTTTAGAAGCGCAAGGGCAGCAGAAAGGCCGGCGATTCCTGCCCCTACAATACCTATATTATATTTCTGTTGCTCCATGACCTAGCATTCCTAAGTAATTAAAACGACGACCCCGGCTCCAGCAGAAAAGCGCGCTCTTCAACCGTAGAGTCTCGTCCCAAAATATCATTTCGATGAGGATAACGTCCAAAACGCTCTATGATTACTTTATGTTTGTACTCAAAATCCAGATTTCCTTCCAACCCCGGCTTATCAAATAATTTAACCGCCTCTTCATGTATTAACAGTGATTCACTGTGCATATAGGGCATCAATAAGAACTGTATTTGATTCGATGAAAGGCCATCATAACGCTGCTTCCTCACCACTTCTTGAGATAACACCAACGCTACAGGGTCAGCGGCAAACGCTCGTGCATCGTCACGATAGATATTACGAGAAAACTGATCCAATACAATAATTTCCGCCAACCTACCCAAGAGCGTTTCACGCCAGGAAAACAACTCTCCTTTTACAGCAGATTCAAGCAATCGCTGATAACGATCCACCAGTAATTGATCAAAATCTTGGTCCTTAATCCACCATTGCTTTGGTGTTATCTCGTCAAACCAGAATTGAATAACATCCTGGGGGTTAATGTCTTGAGAACAAATCGTCATAGGCAATTCAACATGTATTTTTTATTTTTTGATTAGTTACACTTTCACAAACAAAAAATTCTTCTGTGTAGCGGCGCAGGTAATAATACTATCACTCAAATATAAACAACTTTCTATTGATAAAGACCGGTCGATTGAGGCCCTTTCATTAACACGGACCGTCTTCTTGTCTTTAATAAGATAACGATACATAGTTTCAAAACGCTCATTAAAGCTCACACCACGATTGGTTAGGTCATGAAATAGAAAGGCAAACTTGCCTGATGACATGGTCACCCCTCCCAAACCAATTGCCAACATTTTTTCAATATAACGCTGATACGATACAACTAAGTAGTCATTCACGTCAGCCTTATTATCTAAACGCTGACGATAGGGGGCAAGCCCCATCTGATTGCTTTTACTTAATGCACCTTCTTTCAATGTATCGTTGTTTTTATTTCCTACAAGTACATAACGTCTTTTTGTACACACAATGGCATTTTTATCAAACTGACAGTCTCGTTGCCATGTGAGCTTTTCAATCCCCCCGCTTTTTTGTGCGCTACCTTTCACATTAGTCTGCACACTATTTATCACAGCAGTATTTTTCACAATAGTTTTTTGAGCAGTTTTCGTTTTATTGCGAGGCATTGCCAGTGCTATACCGGATTGAGCTGCAGGCTTCTTTAACAGTAAGGCCTGTATCAAGGGATCATTTTTTCGAAAATCGTAAAAATCAGGCAGATGTCGCCCATTGCCCTTTGACGAAACCTCACAAAAAACCTGTTCATAATAGGTTTCCGCCTTAACAAAACAGTAATTTTTAGCTAGCGCTATTTCCGCCCCCAAGAACAACGGTAAAATCATGCAAATACAAAAAATGTTTAGCGAAGCTCTTTTTAGCATTGCGATACTGCACCCTGGGTAATCTAATTGAATAGAGGCATCATCCTAACATAACAACACGCCTCCATTGACCCCCATCAACGGAATTGGCACCCAACTCATCAAGTACCCTACCAACCCCAATTGTAAACAATTCTCAATTGCATTAATATGTAGGCAATTCTTATTCATGCCTAAATAAAATCATATTTAATAAATTGATATGCCTGGAGTTTGTATGCGACCTTTTCTTTATTCTGCCTTAACCATTGGTTTGGCGACAACCGGACTTGCTAGCGCTGAAACCGCCGTTAACGTTATCGACGCCAGCCACAATCCGGCCAGCAACTTCCTTGCGTACACTGAATTTGAACTCTCTGGAGAACCCCTGGCAGAGGCATTAGGCCTAGACTTGGACATTCTCGATGTTGCTGCGCTCAACAAACCCACTGAATTTGATTACACTGCAGGCGTTGAAGCCTATGAGTATTCAGAAGAAGCGATGTATGCATTAAATTATCAATCACAAATGGGCCCTCATCTCGTTAATGGTCCAAGTAATGCAACACGCGGCGGTGACTTTGCAGCACTGAATAAACGTATCAGTACATTTGCAGCGGCCGTTGCTTTTCCAGAGTCAGAAATTCACGCCAATCTATACCCTATCTCTCTTCCTTATACATCTGGTACATCCAAACTTAATATTGATAACAACATAAAAACAATTCCCGGCGAATCCGTTGACGTTATTGATGCCATGGGAAAGAGCAGCAAACAAACGACCGTTATTCCCGCCTACGTTAACGATTATTCTTTAGTAGCATGGGATAAAACATCGTTTAACAAAACCCTAAACCCTGCATCCATTGGCGGCATCTTACTAAAAGAAGTCATGTGGTCACAAGACTTCTTAGGCGGAATGCATGAAACAGAATCCGATGAAGAAGTTGAAGCAGAATCATCCACCCAAGATAGTGGCCCCTATAGCTTAGGCGTATCCGCAGCCGACGGCTTCCAAGGGTTATTGCTCACTGAAATCTCCATCGATAAAATGCAATTGCTTCAAAATAAATTAGCATACGACGGTAAAACCTTAGGAGCAAAACTCACTCCACAATATGACGCAACAAAACACCCTATCTGGTTCCCTCACAGTATTCGTGTTGAAGAAACACAAAAGAATGGGGTTAATGCACTGGGTAAATTAACCATCAACAATAGCAGCTCAACGTTGCAGGATACGTGGATGTTGCTATGGCCCACCAGTGAATACTACGCATTCACCGATCAACGTACACAAAACACTGCGCAAAACCCCGCGTTTTTATCCATCTTTGATAACGCACCATTTACCGCAGCACCCTCAATTAACACGGATACCAATACATCGAATGATGTCAGCGCCAACGACGCCTTCTCTCTTGCCTCCAACCTATCCAATGCATTATTTAAAAACCTGGATGTTCTACACTTCAACACAAAAGCAGGCACCTTTGTAGACTCCGTAATTGATGGCAAACAATCCAATACCATCACAACCTTTGATGCCGCATATTCCATTGTCGCGTTATCAATTTACCAACGCGCTCAAGACGCATTACCCGTCGGTTACGCATCAGCTGACGGCGGTAACGTGAATTTAAACACCCCTCAGGGTAAACGCGCATTAGAGCTTATCAATCAACAAGCGTCTTTTTTGTCAAAACAGGCTAAAACAAGTAACGGCCTTATCGCAGACAATGTCTCTATTGGCAAAGCTGCAAATGGAAAAACCTCTCTCGCCACACAATTCGCGACGATACGAGGCTTGATTGCTGCTGCCTTAGCCACAAAAAACGATCAATATTTCACGGATGCAAAAGCGCTATTTTTAGCCGTTGAGAAGCAACAATTTGACAGTAACATTGGCACCTGGGCTGATGAACCCGGCAAGGCCACCACCCACACGCCATTCACGGCGGCAGCTATTTCGGGTGGATTGCGTGAAGTAATACTTCACCTAGCCAATCAAGAAAAGGACAAAGAACCCGCACTAAGCCTTAAACACCTCACATCACGTTATGTCTCTTGGTTTAAAACCGTCATTAACGGTGGAGCACAATTAGCGGAATGGGACGCAGAGACTGGCGAACACCGCCTTGCTAAGAACAACAACAATGATTCCGATAACGATGGCGTGTTATCCATTATCGGCGCAGGTTACGCCCCAACAATGGCGAACAAAGTGAGTGTGCAGTAACCTTCCTCTAAATACAGCATTAATACAGCGTTGACCTAGGTCATGGACGACCTTCCCTTCTTTATCTACAATTCGTAACCAGAATCAATCTCATTATTACTACTTTTCACGATATACTTACCGCTCCGAGGGTATACCGCATTCAGGCGTAACATGAGCACACGACAATCAACAGTCCCGGCTTCTGACACGTTACCTGCCCCAATGGCGCTAAAGCAACGCTATCAGGCCTGGATAAGTAGCTACATGACCCGGCTCGCATATGAAAATAAAACCGCTGAATGGGTTGTCATTGTATTGTTCTTCAGCGGATTACTGCTGTGGGATGCCATTCCTGTCGATTGGGCTATTGCCCGCTGGTCACTGATATTTCACCTATTGGCAGGACTGATTGTTTTCCCTCTCACCACCGGCTTATTCTGGGTTGCTCATCGGCGCCTAATGCTGACCAGCGACAAAGGGGTTTTACGAAAAACAGGTGCCTTTCTTGATGCTATCATCGGCACCTGCTTTGTTAGCGGCCTAGTACTAACATTTTTAGGGGAAACTGGTAACCTACCCTCTAACCTAACCGCTGACGCACACTGGCTAAGCGGATTGATTTTAGGGCCGTTGATGCTGGTTCACGCATGGCGCTATTCGGTGCTCCGCTTTAAGAAGTAGCGCACACGTAGATCCGATTCCCAAACAGGCGCTAGAAGGGTAACACCTGCCATAAAAAACCCATTGCTACAAATGAAGTCACCACCAAAGAAACCACTTCGATTATGAACACATCTCGTCATCTTATTACCCTATCAATCCTGTTTTTAACGCTTGTTTCACTTTCCATACCAAGCCAAGCCTCACCTCCTACTGCCACCCCTGTGAGCAGTGGCAGCCTTCAGTGGTCTGACGATAAACAATGGATCTATTCCGCTAATTTATGGCAAGGCAGCATCAGCAAACTTCCCGCAGACATTACCAATCCAGCACATGCACAACCAAACGAACTGATTCTTGGCCAAGACATTCGCCGTATCGCCATTAACTCTCACCAATCTGAATTATTGGCAACCGATTACCTGGGCAATGAGGTGATCCTCGTTGATACAAAAAACTGGACCATCAAACAACGTATTACCACCGGCAAACGCCCTTTTGGTGTCGTCTATCAAGCCAGCCATAATCGTTACTGGGTGAGTTTATTTGAAAATCATCAAATCATCGCCATTCAAGAAGGCGAAATTATTGCAACGATTGATACCGCGGAAACACCTCGCGGGTTAGCTCTCACCTCAGATAACCGATTACTAGTAACACACAGCATGAAAGGACAACTTTCCATTTATTCTGTAGATAATATTCCTACCGAAGCTAGCAAAACCATCACCCTAAACGTCAACCAGAACAAGGATGAATTTACCTCTCAAGGTTTACCAAGAGAGCTAGACGATATTGCTATCAGCCCTGATGAAAAAGAAGCCTGGCTACCGCACGTATTATGGAATTTTGATCATGAGTTTCAATTTCAATCCACGATATTTCCTGCTGTCTCAGTGATTGACCTTATAACCGAAACAGAACGTGTTGATCATCGTAAAGAACTGTTCAAAACCATTAATATCGTCGACAACAAGAACCGTACCCGCATTGTATCTAACCCACATGATGCGGAATTTTCTGATTCGGGAAAAAAACTGTACATCACTCTCGCGGGTTCCGATGACATTGTTATATTTGATCGATCTCGCGTTGGTAAAAGTAATAAAAAACGTCATCGCAGAAAAAAACACCGTGGCGGTGTAAAAGCGACACAGATATATCGCCATACACCTGGCCAAAACCCTCGCGGCTTATTACTAAAGGGCTCTCACCTTTGGGTCCAACAAAGCATTCCACAAACGTTGGCATTGTTTGACCGAGGCGGAGACAATGCGTTTGATCGCGTCAGTTTGCTGGAGCCGTCCTGGGCTCAATTGGCGACAATCACATCATCAGAAAACATCAACAAAGGCCGTGCATTTTTTCATTCTGCCAATACCGACCTAAACCCAGAACACCCCATAGCGGGCGATTTCTGGATGAGTTGTAATAGCTGCCATCAAGACGGTTTTAATTTCACCAACCTTTACCTAATGGAAGCCTATGGCCAGGATAAACACCAAGATTCCCGTGTTGGCCACCCAGGGCTAAGCAACATGGTGAGTGGCGACTTTGTTACCGATTATGTCAACATCATTCAAAAAACCCAAGGCGGAATGGGTGAAGATGACAGAGATGGCGCACTGCCATTAAAAGCATCAGAAGCAATGGGAACCATCATGGGTGACATGATGAACTTACATCAATTTGTGACACTGCCTCACAACCTTCCATTTCTTGCAACCTGGTTAAAACTTGATGGCGAACAACGAACACACCCTAAAGCATGGACTAACTCAGCACAGTGCGCTGAATGTCACCAAGACATGTTTGATCAATGGGCCGATTCAAACCACCGCTTAATGGGAGAGTCCAACCCTTACTTTATGGCAGTTCTTAATGCTGCAGGACAAACTGAAGGTGAAGATTTTAAAGACTGGTGCTTAGGTTGCCATATGCCGAGTAACGTTATGAGCAATCTGCCATTAAAAACAGAAGGCCATATGTTTGAAAAAAATGGTGCCTCGCTGAAACGCGCTCTAGAAAACAATCAAGGGGATATTGATGAAGGTACCAGCTGTCTTTTCTGTCATCGTATTACCGACATAGAAGATGCAGGGGGTAACGCCTCCTTTACCGTTAATCTTATTGATCGAGAGCATTATGTTGGTGAAACGCATACCGATTCTGCGGTGATGCAATGGCTGTCTAGCCGACAAATTAATAGCAAACCCAAACGTCACAAAGACTCCTACATGAAACCGTTTTACACAGATCCTAAACTGTGTAAAACCTGTCATAACGAATTTGCACCCGGCACCGGTGCGTTAATTGTTAACACCTATGGCGAATGGGAGAACTCTTCCTTCAACAACCCTGAAGACCCAAGTAAACACCGTACCTGCATTGATTGCCACATGCATGGAGACATTGAACGTATCGGTGAAGACATTCCAGGTTTATCCACTGATCGAGGAACCCCTAAGAAAAATGTCGTCACCCACCAGTTCACTGGGGCAAACCATCACCTGGTAGGTTTACGAAATAAAAAATTAGAAGACATGAGTTTACAATTGTTACGCTCCTCCGCCACCGTGGAACAGCGACTAGAAGGGCGACTTGAACCTTCGCAACAAATCATTCAACAACCAGGCCAAGCATCTAACCAAAACCAGACACTTATTGTAAAAATTAACAATGTCGGTGCTGGTCACGATTTACCAACAGGTGTTGCAGACTTCAGGCAGTTTTGGATAGAAGTCACGGCCACCGACGCCGACAACAACATTGTTTTGTCATCAGGTTATACCGATGATAAAGGTAACATCGAAACCAATGCCCGCTTATTTATGAAAGTGTTTGGTGATACTGAAGGCAAACCTGTGGGTTTACTCTTTTGGCGCTACGCACAATTGCTAAGCGATACCCGCATACCGGCAGATGGTTTTAGGGAGGAGCAATTCCCCTTACCAAACAACACTACTTACCCCCTAACGGTAAAAACACGCTTGTTATATCGTATCTATCCGCAATGGGTAACCGACGCAGTACAAACGGGACAGCCAGATTTGCCAACACCCCCCATTGTCGAATTATTATCTCTCGAAAGTCAATTTTCACCCTAGACAAGGCAGGGGCGTATCAACCACCATAAGTAGATTACACATCAGCAACCCAAACAACAGTCATCTACATGAGTATTACTATGGCGGCCCTCGATTCTATGCGCACCCCTATTTCTCGCTCCGTATTCATTCGCGACAAACACATCAATGTCTATGTATGGCCGGCCCTAAATGATTCTAAAAATGGCAACACAATAGGTGACCCTATTGTGTTATTACACGCGACAGGGTTTCACGCTCGCTGCTGGGACAAGATCATTCAAAAGCTCCCCAATAACGCCCCTATTTTTGCCATCGACGCGCTGTGTCACGGCAAAAGTGACAGTATTGATCCGCCTTACCATTGGCACCGTTTTGCGGAGTACACGGAAGATGTTATTACCGAGCTGGGCATTACCAACATTACTGCTGTTGGTCACTCATTTGGTGGGCATGTTGCAACACTTCTTGCCGCCAGCAAGCCTGAGCGCTTCAAACAGTTATTACTATTAGACCCCGTCATCGGAAATCCCGATCATATAAAGTTGTGGCAATCCGCTACACAAACAAACAACCCTGTGGCAAAACGCCGCAATCAGTGGTCATCGCCGCAGGAATTAGGTGAAAAGCTTGGCAGTAAACCCCCCTTTAATAACTGGGACAAAGATGTTCTCAACGATTATTGTGAGTTTGGCTTAACGAAAACAAATGGCGGATACAGTCTCGCCTGCCCGCCCTCCTGTGAAGCTGCCATTTATGGCATTATCGGCGGTGATGAGACTTACGCCAAGCTTAGCGACATTCAAACACCCACGTTTATTATTCGTGCTAAAGATAGAACCCCACAGGACTCTCCTATGGATTTTCAGCCATCCCCTACATGGGATAAGCTAACGGCACAACTGCCGAATGCCAAAGAAATCCATTGCACGGAACGATCCCATTTCTTTCCAATGGAAGACCCTGACTTTGTCGCAGCGCTAATTAATGAGTTATACCAAAGTAATACTATTGCAAAAGCAAAGAATCCTTACTGAGCGTTACCGTAGAGCTTACCCGATAAAATAATGTCATTTGGCAGCAACACGTCGAACCGAAGGTAACTGACACCCTCCCACTAAACCAGTTAGCCAAACGGTCAGACTCCTTAGTTGTTTAATCTATTGATCTAGCCCCTTACAGCGACCTTTTTCCGCGCTACATTCCTATAATAGGTTGCACTCGTTAGTGATAATAATTATCATTTAGCCCTCATTTATTGATGTACCTGGATTTTTTTATGAACCTAGCTAAATTTTTCACAAAAGCCGTTATATCGACCTTATTATTGAGCTCCACCTCATTATTGGCGGCCCCTGAAGTCAACCTATACTCTGCTCGCAAAGAAGCACTTATTAAGCCTCTACTAGACCAGTTCACGGAGAAAACCGGTATCACCGTTAACTTAGTAACAGGCAAAGCCGATGCGTTACTCACTCGCTTAAAAAGCGAAGGCAGAAACACACCCGCAGACGTATTCCTGACCACTGACGCTGGCCGATTACACCGCGCTGAAGAAGCCAAAGTACTACAGCCGATTCAATCAGAATCTCTTAATAGTTCAATTCCTGCCAGCTACCGAGACCCTGAAGGTTACTGGTTTGGTTTATCTTTACGTGCTCGCCCAATTATGTACGTAAAAGGCAAGGTCGATCCTAAAACACTATCAACCTACGAAGCCTTAGCAGCACCAGCGCTTAAAGGTAAAATTTGCATTCGATCATCGAACAATATCTACAACCAATCCCTCGTCGCATCAATGATTTCCGTTGACGGTGAAGTAAAAACAGAAACCTGGGCAAAAGGCCTTGTTGGCAATATGGCTCGCCCCCCTAAAGGCGGAGACCGTGACCAAATAAAAGCTGCCGCTGCAGGCCAATGCGACATCGCTGTCGCTAATACTTATTATTTTGGAAAAATGCTTGCCGGCGGCGATGCGTCACAAAAGGCTGCCGCAGAAAAGCTTGCTATATTTTGGCCAAATCAAGATGGACGAGGCACACACGTCAATATCAGTGGCGCGGGCGTTACCACCCATGCAAAACACAAAGACAACGCGGTTAAATTGATTGAATTTTTAGCCAGTGAAGAGGCCCAAGCTTGGTATGCTCAGGTTAACTACGAGTACCCTGTTCGTGAAGGAGTAAAGCCGAGTAAAGTACTTGCTGAATGGGGCTCGTTTAAAGCCGACAACCTAAATTTATCACAACTAGGCGATCTGAATAGCAAGGCGGTTATGTTAATGGATCGCGCTGGCTGGAAATAACCCGTCTATGTAAAGGTCTACCTTACATTGCCTCAGCTCTCACAGGAAAGGCAATGCAAGGTAGGTCTCATTAGGGCATAATGTCTGCTGATTTTGCCTTCGCAGCGCCCAACAGGTGCATAGCCTACATCGACAACTAATCCAAACCCCCTATGGCGTCACCCAGCTCAAACACCACCCACCTTACTGCATCCAAAACACCTAACATTTTAGGCCGTGTTCGCTCCAAATTCGCATCATCCAATCTGTTTATTATCTTTCTCTTCAGCACTATTGCACTATTAGCACTACCCGTACTCACTGTATTTAGCTTTATTTTTGAACCTGCCGGTGACGTATGGAATCACCTCGTTGACACTGTTCTAAGTGACTACCTCACCAATAGCTTGTTATTACTACTGGGTGTTGCTGTTGGCACGCTATCCATGGGCATTACTACCGCGTGGCTGACCTCCATGTACGACTTCCCAGGCCGTCGAGCTATTGAGTGGGCTCTTTTGTTACCCCTTGCAATGCCCGCTTACATTATTGCCTATACCTACACAGGGTTATTGGACTTTGCCGGCCCGGTACAAACCTATTTGCGTGATTTATTCGGATGGCAATACGGTGATTACTGGTTCCCTGAAATTCGCTCGCTGTTTGGCGCTATTTGCATGCTGTCATTGGTGTTATATCCCTATATTTATTTACTCGCACGCGCCTCATTTTTAGGACAATCCGTTGTCACCATGGAAGCCGCTAGAACCCTTGGTGCAGGCCCGTGGAAACGGTTCTTCCGTGTTGCATTACCGATGGCTCGCCCTGCCATTGTTGCAGGAACATCCTTAGCGTTAATGGAAACCTTGGCAGATTATGGCACGGTGCAATACTTTGGAGTATCCACCTTTACCACCGGCATATTCAGAACCTGGTTTGGTTTAGGGGACCAAGGAGCAGCAGCACAACTTGCTGCGATGTTACTAGGGTTTGTCTTGATGCTCATTTTACTGGAACGTTATTCACGCAAACAGGCACAGTATCATCAACAAAGTTCTCGCTACAGCATTCACAAACGCGAAACCATTGTGGGTATAAAAGGGCTAGTTGCCAGCTTTCTCAGTGTTATGCCCATAGTATTAGGTTTTTTAATTCCCTTTATTCTGTTAGCGCAATGGGCGTTAGGCGAAACCATCGACGCTGAATTTTTGGTACTCGCCTGGAACAGCCTTACCCTTGCATTCTCCGCATCACTCTTAGCTCTAACCTTGGCGATTGTTTTAGGGTATGGCCAACGAATATTCCCCACCAATAGCGTTAAAGCTGGCGTTCGAATTGCCACATTAGGTTACGCCGTTCCTGGTACCGTTATCGCTGTGGGCATTATTATTCCACTAGCCTGGATTGATAACACCATTGATGCTTGGGCAATAAAAACCTTTGATGTCGGGACCGGCCTACTATTTTCGGGTTCATTGTTTATTTTACTCTTTGCTTATTTAGTGCGTTTTTTAGCGGTCGCATTAGGGAGCGTAGAGTCAGGTCTACAAGCTATCAAGCCATCAATGGATGACTCTGCTCGTTCCTTAGGTTTCAAACCCTTTCAAGTGTTGAGAAAAGTACATCTACCCATTATTCGGCCCAGTTTATTTACTGCATTATTATTGGTGTTTGTTGATGTGCTAAAAGAATTACCCGCAACATTAATTTTACGCCCCTTTAACTTTAACACCCTAGCGGTTCGAGCCTACGAACTTGCAAGTGACGAACAGCTCGCCAGTGCAGCACCCGCGGCAATCACTATCGTGCTCACGGGCTTGATTCCTGTAATTTTATTAAACCGTTCCATTAACAAATCAACCTTGGATAACCACCAATGAGCGCGCACCTTGTCTTACAAGATATTGCTATTCGCTACGCCACCAAAACTATTGTAGAAGATATAAGTTTTGCATTAAATGAAGGCGAAATTGGTTGTTTATTAGGGCCCTCTGGATGTGGTAAAACCACACTGCTTCGTACTATTGCAGGTTTTGAACACCCCGCCCACGGCACTATTACATTACGAGGAAACGAGGTGGCAAGCCCCTCAGAACGCGTGCCACCAGAAAAACGCAGGGTCGGCATGGTGTTTCAGGATTATGCCCTATTCCCCCACCTCACCATTGAACAAAATATTGCATTTGGCCTCAACAAACAAAGCAAAGCCGAACAGCAACAACGCGTTGATGCGTTACTCTCATTGATTAACCTGCCCCATACAAAAAAACGTTATCCGCACCAGCTATCCGGCGGCCAACAACAACGCATCGCGTTAGCAAGGGCGTTAGCACCAGAACCTGACATATTATTGTTAGACGAACCCTTCTCAAACCTAGATGTCGAGCTGCGCGAACACCTTGCCCACGATGTAAGACAGCTGATTAAAACAGAAAAAGTTACCGCCATCCTGGTTACCCATGACCAACAAGAAGCCTTTGCAACGTCTGATAAAATTGCGCTATTAAATGATGGAAAACTAGTTCAATGGGGCAGCGCCAGCGAATTGTACGACCAACCTAACAGTGTATTTTCTGCCGAATTCATTGGCCAAGGAGCTCTCATTGAAGGTGCTATAAAAAAAGACAACAACGGCATCAACAACCTCCACACTGAAGTAGGGAACCTGTCTATTCCTGAGCATATAGCTCACACCATTAGCAACGATTCTGCAAAGTTATTAATTCGCCCAGACAGAATAGCAGTATCAAATAGCGAAACCGATATTTCTGTCACCCTTATCAAAAAAAGTTTTCGTGGTGGACATTACTTGTGCTCCCTAGAAACTAGCAACAAACAATTATTAACCGCACTACTACCAGCCCAAAACATTCCTGAGCCTGGCACTCAACTTTTCGTCACCGTGTCCCTTTCCAATACAACGCCGATCATTTGTTGACCAGACAGAATCAAAAGAAAACCAAATTAGCCTGACAAACAACGTTAACCAAGCAAGATTTTGTGTAGACTAGCCTGATAAAGTAAAACAACAGGTCTACCGTAGGAATCTTCCCATGAGTGAAAGCAAAGTATACCCCGTCAAGCCCGACTATGCTGCTGGCGCAAATATTAACAAAGAACAATATGATGCCTGGTATCAAGAATCCATTAGTGATCCCGATACCTTCTGGGCAGACCGCGCCAACGAATTTCTCGATTGGGATCAACCATTCACACAAACTCAACGGTTTGATTTTAGTAAAGCTGAAGCTACGTGGTTCGATGGTGGCAAACTCAATATCACCACCAACTGTATTGACCGCCACTTAGAAAAGCGAGGGGAGCAGGTTGCCATTATTTGGGAAGGTGACGACCCTGAAGACGATGCCAGCATCACGTACAACGATCTGCACAAAAGTGTCTGCAAACTAGCAAATGCATTACGTGCTCGCGGTGTTAAAAAAGGCGACCGTGTTTGCATCTATATGCCAATGATTGTTGAAGCTACTTATGCAATGTTAGCGTGCGCTCGTATCGGTGCTGTTCACTCCGTTGTATTTGGTGGCTTCTCACCCGAAGCATTAAAAGACCGCATCCTCAATTCTGACTGCCAAACACTGATCACCGCCGATGAAGGTGTACGCGGTGGCAAAACTATTCCATTAAAAGCCAATGCAGACAAAGCACTTGAGTCCTGCCCTGACATTCATACCTGCCTTGTAGTCGAACGTACAGGCGGCGACATTCAATGGAACGATAACGTTGATGTTTGGTATCACGACCTTGTAGAACCAATGTCAGAAGAGTGTGAGCCAGAGTCTATGGACTCAGAAGATCCTCTATTTATTCTGTACACATCAGGCTCAACAGGAAAACCCAAAGGCGTTTTACACACCACAGGCGGTTACCTGTTATGCGCAGCCATGACTCACAAATATGCTCTCGATTATCGTGAAGGTGATATTTATTGGTGTACTGCCGATGTAGGCTGGATTACTGGGCACTCATATATTGTCTATGGCCCTCTTGCTAATGGCGCCACAACCTTAATGTTTGAAGGTATCCCAACTTACCCGGATGCATCTCGCTGCTGGCAAGTTGTTGACAAACATAAGGTTAATATTTTCTATACGGCTCCAACAGCACTAAGAGCATTGATGCGCGTAGGTAATGACCCCGTCACAAAAACTAGCCGCGCCTCCTTGCGCTTACTCGGTACTGTCGGTGAACCCATTAACCCCGAAGCCTGGGAATGGTATTACAACATCGTTGGTGAAGGCCGCTGCCCTATTGTTGACACCTGGTGGCAAACAGAAACAGGCGCAGCGATGATCGCTCCGTTACCTGGAGCACACGCGCTAAAACCAGGCTCAGCTACCTACCCGTTCTTTGGTGTACAGCCTGCATTAGTTGACGGTGAGGGTAATATTCTGGAAGGAGAAGCCGAAGGTAACCTTATCATCACCCATTCCTGGCCTAGCCAAATCCGTTCCGTTTACGGTGATCATCAACGTTGTATTGATACCTATTTTTCCACGTACAAAGACAGCTACTTTACCGGTGACGGTGCCCGTCGCGATGCCGATGGCTGCTACTGGATTACTGGGCGTGTTGACGACGTACTCAACGTTTCTGGCCATAGACTTGGCACTGCAGAAATCGAAAGTGCTTTGGTACTACATAAAGCTGTCGCAGAAGCCGCGGTTGTTGGTTACCCTCATGATATTAAAGGCCAAGGCATTTATGTTTATGTCACACTGATGGCAGGCGCTGAAGCCTCTGACTCACTAAAAATCGACCTTGTAAAAATGGTTACCACTGAAATTGGTCCCATTGCCAAACCTGATATTATTCAGTGGGCACCAGGATTACCAAAAACCCGCTCGGGTAAAATTATGCGCAGGATACTACGCAAAGTTGCGGCCAATGAACTTGATAGCCTAGGTGACACGTCAACGCTGGCTGACCCCAGTGTGGTTGATGACATTATTGAGAATCGCGCGATGAAATAGCGTTGACAACAAATTTTTGGCTATTCGATTGAATCATTAATCGAATAGCCAAAAACAACCCTACAAAATCAATGAGTTACAACAAAGCACCATCAACTTCACAGCCATCTCCCTACTCTGCATTTCTTAGCTATAGTTAATAGAACCCGTAGTAATTAGTAGATGATGCAGTTAGCCAATGACAAACTTCCTTTCCATATTCCAGAACGCCTTCTTAACCGTCCATGCGGCCACATTCCTGTTTCGAACCTGGTGTTTAGCGGTTATGTGTTGCCTAGGTCTACTGTTACCTGCAATTAGTCACTCAGCAACGACTCCTTCCGCTGTCCCCGTCAGCAAAGGCATGAATAGCATCGCGCTAGGAAAGTCCCTTCTTTACTGGGTTGATGACGCTGAGACCACCAGCATTGGTAGCATATTAAAAACGGGACAAAAACATTGGAAACCCGTCGAGATAGATACCCCCAATTTTGGCTTCAGCAGTGATACCTACTGGTTTAGACTCGATACAAGCAATATCGAAAAAATCCAACAAAAAGTATTGTTAAGTATTGAGTATGCAGCACTGGATGAGATTCAAATATATGAAGTTCATGGTGGCGATGTATCGCAATCTCACACCCTCGGTGACAAACACCCCTTTAACAGCCGCCCGATTTACAACCGAAACTTTATTGTCCCTATTACCTACAAGCCCGGCGAGCATAAACGTTTCTTTCTGCGTATAAATACCACTGGCTCTGTTCAAATCCCCCTATTTATTCGCGACTACGATCACTTTAATGCACACGAACAAGGATTTCTAACCGGCCAGGGGTTTTACTACGGTTTAATGTTTATTATGGCCGTTTATAATCTATTCCTATTTATTTCTATTCGAGACATCGCTTACCTATATTATTCTTTTTTTGTTGCAGGGTTTGCTCTTTTTCAAACCTCATTACATGGATTTGGATTCCAATTTATATGGCCAACTATGGCGGGCGTTAATAATTGGAGCATCCCCTTTTTTCTCAGTTTATGTGTGCTCTCTGGGTGTTTATTTACCAACTCATTCCTTCGATTAAAAAGGCACCATATAAACTTCCATCATTTCTTTACTCTTTGGGCTGCAATTTACGCCATCATCTGCGTCAGCTCACTGTTTGCCCCGTATCAAATAGTAATACGTTTAGCGGCGGCAATAGCCGCTCCAGCAGCCATTGTGGCACTGTACATTAGTATAAAAATGCTATCAGGAGGCCACAAATCTGCTCGTTTCTTCGCCTCAGCATGGACGGCATTCCTGATTTCTACCTGTATATTAGCATTGAATAAATTTTCCCTACTGCCTAGAACCAACCTCACAGAGTATGCAATACAAATTGGCACCATATTGCAAGTCATGCTTTTATCCTTCGCTCTTGCAGATCGTATTAACATGGATAGAAAGGCCAAACTTTCAGCGCAACAAAAGCTACTCGAAAGTGAAAAGCAAGCGCGTCTAGACCAAGAGCGTTACATGCAACTGAAGATAGAGGCGAGAGAAGAAGAAATCGTCGCAGAGAAAAAAGTGTTCTCTGCAGAAGCCGAAAGTAAAGCAAAGAGTGATTTTCTCGCTACCATGAGCCATGAAATACGCACCCCCATGAACGGTGTTTTAGGTATGGCTGAACTTCTTCAAGGCACTGAATTACAAAAGACACAACGTCAATATGTAGACATCATTAACAGTTCAGGAAAAGCGCTTCTTAATATCATCAATGACATTCTTGACTATTCAAAAATCGCATCAGGAAAAATGGACATTGAGTCCGTTGATGTTGATATTGACCAACTATGCTTAGAGTGTGCATCGGTTTTTTCTCTTACCGCAGAGAAAAAACACCTGGAGCTTGTTTCCTCTATTGAACCAAATACCCCGATGCTGATTCAGTCCGACCCAACAAGGCTGCGCCAAATTTTACTTAACCTGCTAGGCAACGCATTCAAGTTTACTAATAGTGGATGTATTAGTTTACGCGCATTTGAAATTAAAGAATCTTACTCGGCCGACAATGGTCACCTTTTACGGTTCGAAGTCAAAGATAGCGGCATCGGCATTACCGAAGAACAACAAAAGAAACTCTTCACTGCCTTTGCTCAAGCAGACAAATCAACCAGCCGACAGTTTGGTGGTACCGGCCTAGGTTTAAGTATATCCAAAAACCTATCCCAATTAATGGGTGGAGAAATAGGTGTTGAAAGTATCGAAGGTGAAGGGTCAACATTTTGGTTTTCCATTCGTTGCAAAGAAGCTAACGACACCTTCAAAGAAGAGCACTATATCCCTCTCTCGTCCCTTAAAGGTAAACGGGTTCTTCTTGTCGATGATTCTCCCGAATTTATCCAGGTAATAAAAGAACAAGCAGAATCTTGGGGAATGGAGGCATCCGTTGCGTATTACGGCGAACAAGCATTAAAAATGTTACACGCAGCATACGAAGAAAAGCGCCCTTATGAATTAGTGTCCTTTGACATGAATATGCCAGGGCTAAGCGGCCTGGAGTGCGCTCAAGCAATGAGCCAAGACAAAGACCTTAAAAACGTTAAACGCCTGCTCCTAACGGCAATGCGAACCACCCCCGAAAAAACGGTACTAAAGAATGCGGGGATAGAAGTCGCCATGCAAAAACCTGCATCGGCAACGGCTTTGCGTGAATCCTTTTTAAATCTACTGGGTTACAACGACCAAGAACACAAAACTGAACAACAAAGTAATCAGACAGAACGCTTATCACGTCTTAGTGAAAAGCATGTTTTGATTGCAGAAGACAACATGGTCAATCAAATGGTTATCAAAGGCATGCTTAAGAAATTAAAAGTATCCTTTGATATCGCCAGCGATGGGGTAGAAGCCTTTGACAATATAAAACAACACCATGGTAAATACGATGCCGTATTAATGGATTGTGAAATGCCAAACATGGATGGTTACGATGCAACAACAGCTATCCGTAGTTGGGAACAAGAACATAATAAACAACCTCTTCCCATTATTGCTCTCACAGCTCATGCCATGAAAGAACGGCTCGACAAAGCCATTACTTCAGGCATGAACAGTCACCTAGTTAAGCCTATCGAAATTGAAGGGTTACGCGGCTGCCTTGAAACACATATGTTTGATAATCAAAGCAGCGATGACAAAAACACTATTCAATCTCAAAGCACGATTCCAACTAAAAATGCCGAGAAAAAATCATAACCATCAATCATCAAGAGGCAGCTTAAACCCCTAAGACTACCTCTGCCAACGACATGACGCTAAGCCATTAATTTTCTAAAGCGGTTATTGCGCTCTCTTCAATAGATTGCCGACTAAACACTCCAACAATTGGTGTGCCGTAAGCCCGTAAAATCGGTTCTATCTCATTATGCACAGCATGGTATCGATAAAAAGGCACACGGGGAAATAAGTGATGTACCGAGTGCAAGTTCTGACCAAACCAAAACCACTCTAATGGTTTCATCCATGTAGGCATAATCAAACTATTGGTCGTGCGATAACGCTGCTGTTCCTGATAAGGAATATGTGGGCGATAAGCAAACCAGTAAGCAGTAAAAAAACCACCCAGTAAATAACCAACAAAAAGCACCGTAAGGTCACCTGGCTGATCCACCAATAATACAAAAGCCACTCTCCAACTAATCGAAACGAACACTTCAAGACAAAAAGTCACACGCTCTTTTATACTTGCAGAGCGCCAGCCATGCTTGACAAAAAAAGTGTTTTGTACCCATAGAAATTTAAACACCGTCGCCAATGCGCCAAATGCACCTTTGCCAATACCACTAATCATGTAGTCGGGGTCTTTATCCGGGTGATTAGTATATCGATGATGCGTAAAATGCTCCAAGCGGTGCGACGCATAAGGCACGGCGATTAATGGTGCCACAAGAAAACCGCACAATTTATTTAGCCATTCCAAGCTCTCTTGTTTGCCGTGAATATTACCGTGAGCAGCCTCATGCAACGGTGTATAGGACATGTAAGTCAGTGCCGCCAATAAAAGTAGGGCTATCCACGCTGGCAGCACGCCAATGGCGAACAGCACTAGATTGGTCGAAAAACCGATAAGCACCACAACAACCATCACCACGGTCGGCCAAGCAACATAGCCCATATGCTGTTTAGCGGCGGCAATGGCTTGTTTGTTCAGTTTAGCAAGGTCAGCTGACATAACGATCCTCTTATTTTTTGCAGTTATTGTTCATTCGTTTATGCTTCTACGTTACCGGACAGCTCTCAGCGTAAACAGGGCTACCGTGGCCATTCAATTTGCATATATGGCCAACTAGTCATCCTTACTCGATTACGTTAGACTTTCCTTTATGTCCAAAAAAGCCCCTATTCTTCACCCTGTTGCCATCCCCCAAGTCATGATAAATTTTGCTGCTAACCACGGCATCGATCAGGACACCTGCCTACAAGGAACTGATATTACTGAAAAAGTGTTGCTTGATAGCGAGGCTCTAATTACCCGAACACAAGAGATGCGATTAATCGAAAACCTTATTCTCGCACTACCCGACGTGCCTGCACTCGGCTTTAAACTAGGCCAGCAATACAACATTGCGACCTTTGGAATTTGGGGTTTTGCATTACGTACTAGTCGCACCCTACGAGATGCAGCAACGAGAGCACTGCAATACCTGCCTCTTAGCACCGCCTATTGCCGAGTCTATCAATTTGAAGATGCGGACCACTATGGCCTCGGTATGGACCCAGAATCAATCCCGCCTCATTTACGTCAATTTTTATTAGAGCGCGATATGGCGACAGGGTTAAATCTAATGAAGGAACTTAGCTTAGCTGGCGTGAGCGTCACATCAACAGAATTCCAAGGCAAACCTCCTGAGTATGCCGATCTGATCGAAACACTTTCTGGGCTTAAGCCAATGTACAACAGCACGCGTAACGCCATGAAAATACAATTAAAAGATGTGGACAGACCACTTCCCACATTTGACGCCAATCTTGTACGCATGCTCGATGAGCAATGCCGAATGCAACTAGAACGCAGACAAAGGACAGGGCTTGCGGAACAAGTGCGAAGGCAACTACTAGGTTCTCTAGGGCTGGTTGCTGCTCTTGATGACGTCGCTAATGCATTGGCGCTGTCCCCGCGCAGCTTGCGAAGGAAACTGGAACAAGAAAACACAAGTTTTCGTTTGATTGTTGACGACGAACGTCGTCAAATTGCATTGCAATTACTCACCTGCAGTAACATGATACTGGATGAACTCGCAATACATTTGGGATATACCGATACGGCCAGCTTTACTCGTGCCTTTCGACGATGGATGGGATGCTCACCTGGAGAATACCGAAAGAACAATAGCAACTAAATCCTCATCGCCACGTCAAAACAACTCACTTTTTCTAACGCCGCCCCTCGTGTCTTTCTTTATTTTTAAGCTTCTGCTGCTCACCTTTACGCAGCAACACATACACAGCCCCTACTCCACCTTGATGTTTCTGGGCACTGTGAAACGCTAACACATCATCCATTTGTGGCAGCCACTTATTCACATGACTTTTAAGAAATGCCGGCGGATCACTTTGCACGCCTTTTCCATGTAAGATCATCACGGTACGCAAGCCATACTCAACCGCCTCCATAATAAAATCAAAGACATCGTTATGGGCTTCTTTTAAGGTTTTTCGGTGTAAATCAAGCACACAGTGTATCTCATACTTGCCTAAGCGTAACTTACGATACACGCCCTCTTGCACCCCATCGCGCTTAAAACAAATAATACCGAGCGGATCCACCGGCTCAACAAAGTCCGTAGATAACACATTAGGGTTTAGCACGTCGTTACCTTCTGCTGACGCTCTACGGGCAAGTTGAGATTCACTTGGACTAGCAGTAGAAATCGGCGTAGTGACTTTTGCTTTTTGGCTAATGGGGGCAACACCGATCATCTCTTGTTTAAAAAAATCAAAATCATCTTCAGACATCACACCCACCATTACTCAATCTTCAACGCCACTCAATATTTTTACTTCAACCCTTCTTTTGAGAAGAAAGCCACATTATCCGCTATAAACTTCACCTTAACGTTTTTATCTTCCTCGCCCCAGATGCAACTCTTGGTTCCCAAAATTTCATCACAATTTGTAGGTTCACCCAATAGCAAAGCAACACGGTCATAATCCATACCTGCTTTCAGTTGATTATAATTTTCCAAAGTCAGTTTTCCACAACCAGCCAATACCACTAACATCAACCCTAAAACTATCTTCTTCATTCTTTCTTCCCTTTCGTTAATCTTTATGACTGTTATCGTAGCGATATTACGCCGTGACCCTATTTTATCGCAAAACAGCCTCAATACTCATCAACTAACGAGTGCATTTAACAACTTTTGATGAATCCCACCAAAACCACCGTTACTCATAATCACCACTTGATCTCCCGGCTGCTTGTTCTTCACAACGCGCTGGATAATTTCATCAACCTGTTGTATCAATACCGTTGGCACCGAGGCAGTATCAACGACGACATCCAGCTTCCAATCCACCCCTTCCGGTTGATACCAAATCACTTCTGAGGCATCCGTTGTTGATTCTGCTAGCCGATCTTGGTGGACGCCCATACGCATAGTATTAGAACAAGGCTCTATAATGGCGATAATACGCTTATTCCCCACTTGCTTCCTTAACCCTTGTAACGTCGTTGCTATCGCCGTTGGATGATGGGCAAAGTCATCAAATACCGTAACATCACCCACGGTCCCTAAACATTCCATACGTCGCTTTACACCCTCAAAGCGGCACAAAGCATTAATACAATCAGTTATCGTCACACCAGCGTGGTGAGCAGCGGCAATAGCGGCCAACCCGTTATTAACGCTGTGTATCCCCGTTTGGCTCCAGCTTACCGTACCACACACTTCACCTTGCCATAACACATCAAAATGACTGCCATCATCTTTAATTAACCTGGCGCCCCAACCCTCACCACCTTGCGCGCCAAAACGTTGCGTGGGTGTCCAACACCCCATCGCTAGGGCCTGATCAATAGCTTCATCATCCGTTGGATGAATAAGTAAACCATTACTCGGCACCGTACGAACAACATGATGGAATTGACGCTGAATAGCGGCAAGGTCATCAAAAATATCTGCGTGGTCAAATTCCATGTTGTTCAACACTAACGTTCGAGGCAAGTAATGTACGAATTTTGAACGCTTATCAAAAAATGCTGAATCATATTCATCCGCCTCCACCACAAAAAATGGATCCCCTCCAAGCCTTGCAGATACATCAAAATTTTTCGGCACACCACCAATCAAATAACCGGGATTAAGCCCAACATCTTCCAATATCCACGTCACCATGGATGAGGTGGTGGTTTTACCGTGAGTACCCGCTAAAGCAATAACCCAACGTCCTTGTAACACATGGTCACGTAACCATTGCGGACCCGAGGTGTAAGGAATACCACGCGCTAGCACATGCTCTACCGCATCATTTCCCCGAGACATGGCATTGCCCACAATGACTAAATCTGGCTCTGGATCCAAATGAGAGGGAGAAAAACCCTCCATCAATTCAATCCCTTGAGCCTCTAGTTGTGTACTCATAGGAGGGTAAACATTGGCATCAGAGCCGCTCACTCGATGCCCCAATTCTTTGGCCAAAATCGCCAAACTTCCCATAAATGTGCCGCAAATGCCTAATATATGTAAATGCATAATATTCTCTTACAAAACTGTTGGTATGAAAAGTGGGTAAGCAATTGTCTGTAAAGCTGCTATCTGTAAAGCTGCTATCTGTAAAGCTGCTATCTGTAAAGCTGCTATCTGTAAAGCTGCTATCTATAAACCGACAATCTAATTGCCCAGCAGCGCCATAATACCCATGGACATCGCCAATGCCATTAAATTGCCCTGTAGAGGACTAATATCCAGCGCTCGGTGATATATAAACCCTTCAATAAATACACCCCACACAAATAGGCCAATGAGCATAAAAGCTAAAGGCATTCGTAAGGCAGAAGCCTCCCCTAAGCTATCGGCAACAAAACGCAGCGGTACACTAATCAATACCAAAATGATATTTACACCGAAAAGTGCTGTTAATGTCTGCTGATAACGCTCCTTTTTACCCATCAACAACATAATCCCCCACAGCACCAACAGCCAGCCGCCTGTCACCATTGCCAAAGTGCCTGACGCCTGCAATAAACTCTCTTGTCCCGCCCATACCCAGACAAACAGGTTTAACCCGCTATAGAGCAACCCTGTGAATATTAACAATACTGAAGAAGTAGGCACCGCATCTGGGCCAGTACGTAAACGGCATATTTGCCAGAACAGTTGAATTATTGCATTCATTTCTTTCTATCTAATCTCGCTATCTCATTGATTTTTCATGGACTAACACGCTTATAGATAGCAGCATTAACGGTTAATCGCCAGCTCTTTAGCGATAGAAACAGCCCTCACTCAAGGCCAAGTATTTTCGAAATCACCCTGCTGGTTACTTTATGTAGAAATATTTCACAAATAGACACATGAAACTCAACGCTTTTTCCATTATTATGGCGGCGTTTTGACCCATTCAAACCATTAATTTAACAATATACCTGCTGGGAGTAGCTAGGAATGACCAAGAAGAATGCGTTTTATGCGCAATCAGGTGGTGTTACAGCTGTAATCAACGCGTCCGCCTGTGGAGTCATCGAAGCTGCTCGCAAACATTCAGACAAAATCAATAAGCTCTATGCCGGACATAACGGCATTATCGGTGCGTTAACCGAAGACCTTATCGATACTACGGCTGAAACTGAAGCAACGGTTACGGCACTCAAGCACACCCCTGGCGGTGCCTTTGGGTCTTGCCGATACAAGCTAAAAAGTGTGGAAGAGAACAAAGCTGAATACGAACGCCTGATACAGGTATTTGAAGCTCACGATATTGGTTATTTTTTCTATAATGGCGGTGGTGATTCTCAAGATACCGCCAATAAGGTTTCGCAGATCAGTGAAAAGATGGGTTACCCCATTACCTGTATCGGTGTGCCGAAGACCGTTGATAACGACCTTCCTATTACCGATAACTGCCCTGGTTTTGGATCAGTTGCTAAGTATGTTGCTGTATCCGTACGGGAAGCTGCACTTGATGTTGCGTCAATGTGCGAATCATCAACCAAAGTATTTATCATGGAAGTGATGGGCCGCCACGCAGGCTGGATCGCTGCCTCTGCCGGGCTTGCTCATGAAGTAGAAGGTGACCCTCCACACATCATCTTATTTCCAGAAATTGCCTTTGATAAAGAAGCCTTTCTTCGCAAAGTTAAACAAAGTGTATTAGAGCACGGCTACTGCGTTATCGTCGTATCCGAAGGTGCTCAAAATGAAGATGGCACATTCCTCGCTGATGCGGGTGGTAAAGATGCCTTTGGTCACACTCAATTAGGTGGTGTTGCTCCATTTTTAGCGAACATGGTCAAAGATGAATTGGGTTATAAGTATCACTGGGCTGTTGCTGATTATTTACAACGCTCTGCGCGTCACATCGCCTCTGCAACTGATGTTGAGCAAGCCTATGCGATGGGTGAGGCAGCGGTTGAATTTGCCATGGCAGGTAAAAATGCTGTAATGCCCACGATTGTACGTAATGAGGGTGAGACCTATAGCTGGAGCGTTGGTGAAGCAAAGCTTTCTGATGTTGCCAACGTTGAACAGAAAATGCCAAGAAGCTATATCACAGAAGATGGCTTTGGTATCACCAAGGTATGCCATGAGTACCTACAGCCGTTAATCATGGGAGAGTCACACCCTCCCTATGAAAACGGGCTGCCTAAGATTGCACGACTAAAACTTGAACGTGTTGAAAAGAAGTTAAATAAGCCGTTCAAGGTTAAATAAGCGTTAAGTAATTCAGGCATAAAAAACGGGATCTTATGATCCCGTTTTTTATGCCTATAAACACCTACTACCCAATCAAATACCCCCAAATCATCCCCCCTCCCACCAAAAAAAACCATGCCTCAAACGCAATACGTACTAACCGTTGCGTCTTCGCCATTTCCATAAAGTGAATAGCAATCAAACGCACCTTAAAAAAGGCTAACAACAATATCATCGCTCCAAGGCTCTTTTTCTCGAAATTCACAAAAGATGTAAGCAACCAAGACAACAACGTTATACCGAGCAACGCCGTCAACACCAAAAATAATTTATCTGTGAGTACATTCGACATCATCAGGGCACCAAATAAAGTAATGAAAACAGCACAACCCAAAGCAGGTCAACCATATGCCAATAAAGACCAGCCCCTTCAATCGCCTGAGTTTTCTCTTTTAACTGCTCAACAGTTTTTACGGAAAACAATAACCACGCCAAAAAAGACAGTCCAAAGATCACATGCAACATATGAAAACCAGTGAAAGCAAAATAATTGCGATAAAATGCGTTAGTGGCAATATCGAAACCGGCGGAAAACTTGTCACTATATTCAACAAATTTCACACATAGAAAAATAAGACCGCAAAACATCGTAAGCTTAATAAAACGCTTATACACCTCGATGTTAAACAACCTGGCCGAGTGCACAGCCTTAGCTGCAAAATAAGAACTAATGAGCAACACAACAGTATTCAAGCCACCGAGCTGAGTACTCAACGATGCCTGCCCCTCGGTAAACATCGCGGGGTTGAGATTCTTTTCCCAAACAAATACAGCAAAATACATGGCAAAAATACACATATCGGCAAAAACAAACAACCAAACACCTAGCTCCGCTGGGTAGCGGTATGTAATGCCTTCGCCCCCTGATGCCTTTTCCGCACCTATATCCATTGCACTCATCATATACTTCCCGTCACGGTTTCTTGTTGACCAGCGCGAATATCATTCGCGATCACAACAAACAGTAGAGCTATCCAAAATATCGGACTGAAAAACGCCACCCAAAAAGTAAACAACCCGTTCCAAGCAAAAGGCCCCGCCTCAATAAAGAAAGGCACCAATGGAGTTGGTGCAACCCCTACCGCCACCCAAAGCGCTAAATAGCTCATCCAGCGCGAAATAAAAGGTTTAGGGCGTTTGTCTTTCAAACCCACAACCGCCACACAGATAAGTTGAAACGCAAACCCCCACGATGGAGTGGCCCACATAATCCAACCCAGATCATGCAACATGGTTATTAGTTCTGGTGAGCGATCTACACGAAACGCCGCAGTCATCCAGATAAAATTCGGTAGCGCGGTAAATATCACGGTAGCCAATGCACTTAGCGCCTGCATTACAGAAAAGTACGGGAAACCTTCTTCCACTTCCGCCATAAATACCGAACCAATCACACACAACGGCAACATAAAACCTGTACCCACAAACGCCATAGTTAATCCAGCAATTATCGCCGTGTGATTCTGCTGGTAAAAACCCACTACCTCAAGCTGACTAAGTCCTGGCGAAGGCGGAGGCAAAAAACCCGAAATATAAAACATACCGCCTGCATATAGTATTGTTGTCATCAACATGGAAACCACAGCAACGATAATCAACGGTTTTCGTTCAGTCATTCATATTTCTCCTTGCACGCCCACACGGCGAAAAGTCAAACACCCATTGAGACACGCGTCTCAATACTGTAGGATAACGTAAAACCTGTCAACCCATGAGAGACTCATACTTTGACACAAGATTCAAAACTTGAACGCAAACATAAAATTTTGGTCGCCGCTAGGAAGGTGATTTCCGAGTATGGTGGCGCAAGCCTAAACATGAAAGAACTCGCACAGATCGCCGAGGTACCACGAGCCAGCCTATACCGCGTCTATGCAAGCAAAGAACATATTATCAGTGACATCACGCTTGATTGGGGCTTATCCTTGGTGAAACGTTTGCAAACTAAAAAGCCTAAAGGAAAGACCAATGGGGCAAAAATAAAACACGTCTTTAAGAACATTTTGCAAGAAGCCGAAAACAATCCATTGCTTATAGGTGCTGTGCTAGAGAACCTATTATCGGCAGACGACACCACACGCAATATGCAGGTTAAATTTGAAGAACTTTTACCTGCACTGCTGGCACCTGCCATCGATTATCAATCCATTCCAGATGCAAAAAAAGTAATGGATACCTTGCTACGCTTACTACTGGCAAATCTGTTAATGCTTAGCTCTGGCAGAAGCAGTTTAAAAGAATCTTTATCTCATATGATTTTTGCGGCGGAAAAACTTACAGGGTTGGAATACTGGAATAACTAAAAAATGGAATTAAAAATTTGTTACGCTCTAATAAGTGCGTGAATAATACAGATTGCCACCGCAGCATGAGTTATCCCTGTATCTTTCGCCACTCATCTCCAAAAGCATGAATTAGTTCCGCCAACGGGCCGCTTAAAACTTCATCTAAGTGCCACACATTGTTATGCCTATCTTCTTCAAAAAAACACGCCATTGCGAGCATCACAAAGTCCATTGAGCGTTCGGGATAACGCGACAATAAATCATCAGCAATACTCTTATGTGGGTTGTTATACAAGTACCCATGTAAAGAGCAATAAATAGAGCACACGTTAAGCTGTAACCGCTCAAAGAGGCTGAGACTCTCACGACTCTTAAGCGATGAAAAACCATTACTGGGTGTTGTCATTAACGCCCCGTAATGAATATTAATATGCTCAGCGATAATGCCCAAGGCAGAATCACTTTCTTGCTTGGAAAAACCACACTCACCCAGCTCTATCTTTATTGTTTCTCTAACACTCTCAGAGCTTACAAGCTCTACGTATGGAAGTGTCAGGCTATTGATATGTTTAGCCGCGTCGTTAAATGTCAAATCCAAACGAACAACTTGCGAATCCAACAGCGATGAAGAAGGAAATCCCAGCCCATGCTGCTGCGCAATCTCTGAAAATTTATATTCTGGAATATCTGCCGTCAGCTCTGCTACGCAAGCGTTTAAAGCGACAGTAACTCTGCCCCGTATGTCACATTGCAGCCAACGATCTAGCTTACTAGAATTTACCTGCAATTTTCCCTGATCATTACGTTCGACAGCATCAATAAGGCAATCTTGATTTGTTTCGCTATAAATCGATGGAGTTACAAAGGAGATTCGCTCTCTTAATTTCCCCATCTTTACGTACAGCCATTCAAAATCACACAGAGTCTCTTGCCAAGAATGTCCCCAGGCATCATGTATCAGAAACTTTTCAACTTCTTGTGACGCCATAAGTAGCAACATGGTACCCAGCGTTTCAAGAACAATTTGCGACTTAACACTTTTATACTCAGCTCCCTGGTCTTGAATATAGCGAGTTAGGTTTTCAATCAGTGTCACACTTACGGCGTCAGCATTAAACGTACCCACAGAAGGGAAATAGATCCGTTCCGTTGTACTTTCTAGGGCCAGGTTATCAAGAAACGCCATAAACGCTTGATTGTGTTGTTCCTTCCAACCGTACTTATGCTGTTCAATCAACCCTTCAGCATCATAAGGTACACACATAAATATTTGCGCATCAGTAATAACCACGTCGACCATTGCCTCAGGCAGATCAACAGGGCCATAACATTGCTGAAAAAACGCAAGGTAGTCGTTTGACGATTGAAGCGCTTTTGTCAAAAACTGTGCGATAAAACGTTTCAGTTCACTATTGCTACATTGTGCATCAACCTCAGCCTTGACATCGCTCAACATCGACTCAGGTAAGCCGATGTTGAGCAAGGTTTTATCGACAAGAGGCCAATCGCCCTGAGCTAACTCAATGTCTATAGGATAAAGCGATAATGTTTTACTGCCGATCGAATCAAAATGTACACGCCCGGCAGACTCGGGAAAACGTAACCAGAGGTACATTGATTTCACAAAACAGCGCGTAAAACGCTCTGATTCGGAAGCCAAATATTCTGGTAGCTTACCTAACAAAAGCGATGCGTTGGACAGAATCATCTTCGCATGAGACTCGGAAGCAGCAGAATTAGCCTGAGTCTTTCCTTGCTCATAGCATGATGAAATCAATGTGCAATGGCTCAACACGTCGTCATATTGAGCGCGTTTTATCGGCTGAAAAAGCGACTGGCCTGTTAATTCGGCAATAGACATATCGAACCTACAAGATTTCTATTTCTAACGCAGAAGATACCTGCTTGGTTCTTTCAATATCAATAATTTTTTTCTCTGCGTCCTTGGTAAGATTGTCCAGTTCCAAAATATTTTGTGCCATTTTTGGTAACGCCTGCTGCCTGAAATTCGAAATATCGTCCATTGCTGCATTAATATCCGCGAAGGCTTGCTTTAATACGTTCATATCTAATGAAGTTTCGCTGGCTTGCTTGTGTATTTCAGCTCCCTGAGTCTTCAACTTTTCCGCCGTACCAGCTATCAAACTATTGGTGGTATCATTGACCGCCTGTATTTTCTCTAGCACAATTTTTTGATTCGCTAATGCCATTGATAGAGTAACCGCTACTTGCAACGCCTGAACAGTCACAGTGGTTGCTCGATTAACGCCACGTATCAATTCTTTATTATTACGAATAACAATCTCAATGGTCAAAACCCCTTGCTGATTCACCGCAAGCAATTGTTGTAAATCTTGAATTCGCTGACGCAATGGAAACAACAACTCATCCGCAACAAACTTATACAGCGGATCATCCTTCATCAGATCCGTCTCTAACTTATCACTCAGGTGCTTATCGATCAGTTGCCCTAATGTAATACCTTCTTGCAATCTCAAAGTCATTGAGCGCATATCATTTTGATCGTTTTGCAGGGTAATATTGTCTCGTTTTAACTGTTCCCCACCATCATCCAATGAACGAACAATCGCATCAATCACTGTTGATGCACTTTCATATTGTGTAAAGTAGGTCTTTAGTGGGGTCCCTATGAAGGGTAAGAAACCCAATGTCCGGGTAAACCATCCGGCTTCGAAATCGAAATTTCCAGGATCCAACTCCTCCACCTGAAGTTTCAGGTCAACCAGTGATTTTGCAACCGGGCCGCCGTCTTCTCCTTTTTTTGCAAGTGTTATGATAGGCGCTTTCAGCATGGCACTTTTTTTACCGGCTTCGATCTGCAGTTTACTGCACATTCCTTCAACCGATGAACGAACGACGGCTTGTGTCTCTGGGTCTTTCATATTGACCGCCAACAGACTTTTACTTATATCTTCTGCTTGCTTCAATAACGCGGGGTCAACTTGCACTTCTTCCCCACCCAAGAATATTTCTTTTTTCACGTCCTCTACTTCAATCGTTTGTAATGCCATATTAATATTCCTTTTATTAATGTGTAAAAATTGACCACGTTATATTGAATAGTCCTGCGCTCTATCTGCCATTTTTTCTAATTCGACCATCGCCGTTTCCATATCAACACTGGCATGGCCCTTTTGGGTAGTAATATTGGACAAGGCCATGGTTGTACTGTCAATTTTTGTCATTGCACCTTCATTGTGCCCTAACAATAAATCAGCCTCTTCCTTCTGTTGGTAAAAAAGCACTAACCGTTCTCGCAACGCCTTGAGCTCAGCGTTATCACTAGCAACTCCCCCTTCAAGCACCAAGATTCTCTCCTCAACAAACGACGCATCGATAGCCTCTATGCTTTCGAGCCGGTCAACAATGCCCTGCAAGTTATCTAATGCTGACAAATAAACCTGCTCTGACATACAGAGGTAACGCTCATAGGTCAGTTCTCCCTGTCTAAGTTTACTGCCTAACACTTTCTGCAACAGCCTAAACTTATCTTTTAGCCGGTCCAGCTGGGTCAATCCTCGCTCACAAGACACCTCGGCTAATCGCTGCTTGAGGTTTTCGAGCCGTAACTCTCGTTCCTTCACAATTTCGGCATGAATTCGGCGAATATAGAGGCCCTTAAAATACTCTCGTCGAAAGAAATAATTGGTTGCCAACGACCCCAGCCCCAACGTAGCACCAACACTAGCAATAGCTAACAATGGCGCACTAACACCCAACAAACCTACTGCGACACAGCCAAGAACTCCAACGGCACAGGGGTACAATACCAGCGGGTGCTGCACGCTGTCTTTTGTGACCGCTTTTTGTATTGCCTTTTTAGAATAAGGCTGTGTTCGTTTTTTCTCTGCATCCATTTAATTGATAACCTACAATTCTTCCGCCACCAAAGATAACTCGACCCTCGGTAGCCGATAGTTATGAGATCTATTACTCTCTCCCGGGATTTTTGGTAACGGGTGATCGGCACCGTAACCAACGGGACGTAAACGCGCTACATTTACACCATAAGTCTGAGAAAAATACGTCGCTACCGATTCTGCCCGAGATTGCGACAGCATTTTGTTTGCCAGCGTGTCACCGCGCAATCCGGTATGCCCACCAACAAGCAATCGAAAGTTGGGATAATGAGAAAGTTGTTTGGCGGCTTTATCCAATTCCTTTTTACTCTCGTCGTCTAGCGTTGAGGTTCCGCTTTGGAACGTTAGAGGGCGATTACGTAAGGTTCCTACCTCTCGTAAGTTCAACCAGCCATTCTCACTTAAGATTGAAAATGGCCGTGTTAACGAGTCAGTACTCCCATCATTACTACCCTTGTTGTTATTTGTTCCAAAACCAATGGTATTTCCAGTGCTAAACAAACTGGAGACGACTTCACGCTGCGTCAGCCGATAAGGATTTTTACCCGGTAACGGCGACGCAGTAAAATCACCAGCTTGCAGTAAAATATCTAGGGTGGCTTCAATAGACTCAACAAGCCCTTCCTGACTACTCACACCATCCATATCGACGCCAAACCAGGATAAGGCATTCTCTGTCAATGAAACCCAGTGAACCCCCTTTAGTACCGTTTCTGCAACCTCTGGCTTCATCGAATCACGCTGGGCCAATAGGCTAACCAGTGCGCCCGGGTTATCTTTAAAATGTTTGAGCGTTCTAAAATAGTGATAGAGCAAGTCCGTTACCGCAGCTTTATTCTCTCGATAATAGTCGTGATTTACTATCAACACATCGACAATTAAGTTATGGGTATCTTCAGTGCCGAGTATTTTTCCAATGCCTTCCTGTGCTAATGCTTTTGATACATCAGGCTCCCACAACACTGCAACTTGCGTGTGCTTTTTCAGTATTTTCTCCAAGGCATCGGTAGAACCTTCTGTCTCCACCCGCCAATCTCCACCCACTTGACGCAAATGTGGCACATCGAAATGTGAGGAGATAGCCTTAAGCAAGTGTTCACTAGGAGAGTCTGGCGTAAAACCAACCCGTAATGTTGGGTTGGTTTTTAAGTCATCAATTGTTGTTACACTGTCCTTCCAGGCAACAACCGCATCTCCGCCTTTAGACTCATCTATTACCGCAACAATTGCACCAGGGTAGTCAAATTGAGCACCGTTAAGCAGATAAGAATCCACCGTGGCCACTGCAAAATCGACACTGCGTTTTTTCAATGCCTTCATGCGACTGGAATAATCAGCTTGATCCTCTACGCATTCAAGTAGATAACCGGCCTGGCGCATGCGCCTTTTCATCTCACCAGAGCACAGCGGCATATAGCCAACCCAGTTATCAACACCGATACGCACATGAGCCTTGATATTTTTTGCATCCGAGGCATTCAATTGTATTTGATCATTTTTCGCCGTGAGTAGGGTTTTATATCCAACCAGTGCAATAGCACCTACAACAACCAACGAAATAACAATTTTCACATGAGTATTCAAAAAAACGCCCCTCCCTGGTTAGATTTATTGGCTAAATTCACTGACGCTAAAGGAATCCAGCTCTGCCAGAACATTATCCAACCCTGCTTGTAGCGCCTTGGGGTTGTCTGCAGCTTTATAATAAGCCTTACCCTGCTGATTCAAAGAGTGCTTTTCATCAATACAAAAACCTATCGTGTGCAAAATCACAGGCGATTCTTGATAGATCTCATTCACAATTGCTACCGGATTTTCACCCGAAGAGGCATCACCATCCGTAACCACTACTAAATGATATTCCCCATAGCCAAGTTGTTTTTTCCCCTGCTCAGTCAGCTTTTTGAATGCTTGTTTCAGTGCCGATTTTAGCGGTGTACCAGATTGTGCCGACACCTCATTTACCTTTTGAATAAAAATATTTCTGTTCTTATCGCCTAACGGCAATCGCTCTGAAATCCCTTTAACATCAAACGCAAGCATTCCCAAGTTTGCATCACTGGCTAAAGCCGCAGAAAATACAGTGAGTGCATTTTTTGCAGCCCTCATCTTGGTTTTTCCACCAGAACAGCGTTTTCCTGCCATGCTACCGGAACCATCAAGAATCACATAATAGTTCGATGCCAGTATATTCTCGGCAACAGTCACCTGTTCAGTATCATCGATATTTGGCCAGGCGTATTCGACCAATGTTTTTGGTGATTGCCTATTATCATCCGCAGTCGACACTTTCGCGGGTGGTGTACTATTAACATGTGGCGTCAAGGTCGGTGCTTGTGCGTTGGTTTGTTCGCTGTCATCGCAGCCACTTAACCCGACAATAGACAGCCCCAACATCCCCACCATCGGCATCATTAATACATAGTTTTTCATACTAACACTCCAGTCCATTGGTTCAGTTACAAAGGTGAAAATACCGAGGATTCTGCTTCTACCTGAATAATACGAAATACCACTCGCATATTACTACGCCATTCCTGTTCCGTTTTCGGGGCGCAAGGATCGCCACCACAAATCCCGGTATTTGGCTGACGAATCCCTTGACCCACCACGGCAAATTGGCCTGGGTCTAGTCGAATTTTCTCACTGTCTCCATACTCAATAAGTTGTTTACGTACTGCATTAGCTCGCGTAAGACTCAGGTTTTTTGCCGATTGCTTTATCCGCTTTAACACCACGCCACTCTCCCCAAGTTTCTTCTTTTTCAAGTAACCCATTGGATCACTGTGGCCCTCGATCGTAATCAGGGCGCCTCCATAGGTACTGGCCAAGTCAATGACTTTATTAAAGGAATCTGCGTAAAGCTCGGTGGAGAAGGTATTTTGATTGGGTTTAAAAAACACCTCAAAAGAAAACAAGGTGCCATCAGCCAATGTTCCTTGCTGTTGCTTCCGAGCAACCACCGCACTGACCTTTGCACTATCAAAACGAGAGGCTGTACTATCTTGTGTATTTAACAATCCCGCTTGCAAACGGCCATAATCCCAACCAGCATGTTCAAACCCTATGACGCCATTCAACAGCCCCAACGATACAAATTGATGCTGTATTTCTGTGCTCAAACGTTGCATATTTCTCGGGTAACGACTATTCGTGAAAAAGTTCACGTTGTCTGAATAACCAGTGAATTCGACATCTGCATACAGCCCTTCACTGTCGGCAACCGCAGCCTCAGCATCTAACAAAAACTTGCCAGCTTTTTTCACCAGTGTTTTACGTTCGCTGCTTTGAACCTGCATGATGCCTTGGACCTGCTCCTGAGCTTTCAACAATGTGTGTACAAACTTTTCCACTTTTGCTTTGTTTTTAGCAAAATAGTCTGCTCTGACGGCATAGATATCGGCAATGATCCGATTGGCAGTTTTTGTTGATAATAAGATCTTGGCCCCGTTAATAGAATCTTCTGCCCCCGTACCCACCGTTCCGTTGGAAGTTAACGCCAACGCATCAGGAATGATCATTAACGCAGCATCAACATTTGACTCATACAATGCGGACATCGGGGTATTATCGGTACCGGTTAGATCTGGCAACCATTTAACAGTAATATCACTCATACGTAGACCTGAATCACTGAGAATTTTTGTTAGATAGTCCACATGTGGGCCATATGCCTGCAATGCAACCGTTTTACCTTTCAAGTCTTTTGCGCTCTTGATCCCACTCTTAACAACCAAAGCATCTCCACCAGCAGACCAAGTAAGCTGAGATATCACAATCGGCTTGGTTCTGGGGTCTTTTGATAATAACGCCAATGCCTGAGCACACATGCCCAACGTGCACCGCAAATAGGGAGAATCCCCTTGAATATAGGACTTTAACTGGTTAACAAAACTATCTTCCCTAACCAATTGAAAATTCAGACCAGCCTGGCCAAACAAGCTGTTTGGGGTGGTGCTAAGAGCATTTCCATTGGCATGAATGATCGCAAACTCAGCCCCCCAGGTAATAATTGGCAGCCTTAGCTGAGAGGACTGGCTAACGTCACCAACAGGTGTGGTAATCACCGCCGTAAGTGGCTTGGCGTCAACATAACGAGGGGCTGCGATATTTGATTGGCTATTTAATAACATCAATATCATTAACAAGCCCTGGACTAAAGATGTCTTCGTCGTTAGCCACTTACGTTGTTGCACCGTTAAGTGCGTCTTTATGTACATCGTTAACTTCATCCTTTTCACCGATTACCTCCAATGGTCTTGAGTTATTTGCAGGTCTCGATAATAACACAAGGATTAGCACGTTTGGCTACCTAGCGAAACCGGCTACCTTTTTTGATCACCCCTTTGACTACCCTGCGTTATTCCATTGATCTCAGTCCATGTTCACAGTGCTCGTAGATTCCTCGATACACCTCCAAAATCATTTTCGAACGCTCCGCATCACCTCCCAACGCCGCCCGCTGATAATGCGCAATGATTTTTTTCAAATAGGCCTGATGCTCTTGGTCGTTTACATCCCACATGTTGCCAACCGAAGATACTTTTACATGTCCATCTATTTCCATCCCAGCACTAACATGTAAAACCTCATATTGACGCCCCTTCTCTGAAACAATCCATTCATCTTTCAATGAAACACGTTCTTCTATTAAGTATTCTCGAACACCAAACACTCCATTTGCGGGGCATAACAAGAAATCAATAGAATCACCAACATAGGTTTTCAAAATAGCGCCCATGATAGTCGTAACGGTACTGCCTCCCACCCCGGCAAGGATAATCAGGTGCCGCTGTCCTTGCTCAAAAACCAAATCAGCCGCATCCCCGGCGATTAGACCAAAACGTTCTTTTGGAAGCATTTCTAATTTTGATTCTAACCACTGGATAATATGAGGTACTTGATCAACAAATATCAGCTTGTCACAAAGCTCCGCTTCGACAATTTTTATCCCTAAATAGCCATGATCACAACAACAGTCCCAGATGCGGTCATAACGGTTTGAAGGTTGTTGCTTGGCAGCTTCAATTAAATCAAAAAGTGATTGCAACCGCGCGCCTAATGACCCCACCAAACTATCAATTGGCATTATTTATACTCCAAATAAAAAGTACAACATCACCAATTGGCTCGCCATCAATACTGCACTTAGCCCTTTCCAAAACAACAACGGGTTTCGCTCAATTAACGGCTTCATGTCAGGGCTCAAAAACACTTCATTAGGATATTTCAAATCGTTTAAGAATTCTGACAAACTGTCATAACGTAAATCTGCATTCACTTGTAAAGCTTTACGTAGCGCTCCGTCCACCCAAACCGGAATTAACGGATTATATACGTATGCAGGCGTATAGGTCAGAATACTAAACTGCTTAATGTTCATCGACTTCTCGTACGCTTCTCCGTACGGCACCTGTGCTGTTAACATTTCATACACAACCATCGCTAATGAAAACTGGTCGCTACGTTCAGTACGAGGGCGATTCAATCTATATTCAGGGGCTGAGTACTCTAACGTTCCAAGTGGTATTTCATCCTCAGATGAACGGGTCATTTCATCGACACCAGCAACAAACACAGAACCAAAATCAACAATTTTTGCTTTGCCGTTATGAATCACAACATTGTCAGGTTTAATGTCTTGATGTAGCGACTCCCTACGATGAAATGCACGCAAACCTTTAATCATGTGATCAGTTAATGTCACAACTTCTGAAAGCTCCATCACTCCGCCCTTTTCAACACGGTCCATAATGGTTTCACCTTCAACCATTTCAATCAGATAATAAAGGAAGGTTCGCTTGCGTTCTGACTTAACAATTTCAACAACATGTGGACTGGAAATCCTTGACCCAACCCACTCCTCCATAACAAAGCGCTCTACGTAACCCGTATCGCCCTGACATAACACTGACGGGGTTTTCATGACACATTGCTTACCGGTTTCCAA
>CAJXZM010000045.1 GCA_913063125.1 uncultured Gammaproteobacteria bacterium
CGTTTGCTCTTCATAAACACCTCTAATAAAGTTAGATTTTAACTCATTTTGGTGTCTAGCAAACCCTGGGAAGTCCAGAGGGAGTTAAATCAACTGCGTTGCATTGTGCTAACTCAGTCTTAAAATGTTCTGATACAGAAAGTAAATCAGTACCCTCAGCGTAACCTTGAGCGGCATACCAAAGATTAAAGAAGCACAGCTCTATTGACGATTTCTTTTCAGAAACAGCCCAGAGAACGTTACCAACACCCTCTTCTTCGGATCTCACTTCATACACATGAGAACCACCTGCAACCGGGCTCCAATCAGTGTTCCTTCTAACGAATGCCTTGAGATCAATCATAGATTATCACTTGTTAGGAACCCTTCTCCCATTCATCAAACGTCATTCCATACTTGGTAAGATAACACCGATCAAGCCAATATCTCGCCTCGACAGGATTAACAACAACCCCCATTCCGTATCCATACATATCTGACAGGGCTGACATCGCATCAGCATCACCTCCCTCAGCCAGTACCTTAAACCCTTTCAATGCTAACGAATAGTAATGCTGTGAAGACACCCCATCTTTAATCTCTTGCAGGTTATCCAAGTTATCGAGTAACTCACTGCATATTGCTACCGTGCTTTGTACTTGGGAGTCGGTTACTTTCTTATTTTCATACTCAATCGAAGCATTTTCAATCGGTTCATACATAAAGCCAAGATTCGAATAGTAATAGGGGTCATTCTTCTCCCTAGCAATACCTTCCAGTTGCTTGGCAAGCTTAACATCACCGTTTTTCAGTACCGTTAATGTAGCATCTAAGAATTCGGATATGTCCATGTCATGAGTACCTATGCCCTATTTACCTCCTAAGATAGCAAAAACCCCCTGTAGTGAATAGCTACCAGGGCTTACTATGCAGGTTCAAACCGTTACATCCCTAGCAACCATAAACACCTCATCAGCAGAATACAGGTTACTAATGGTAGCTTCTACTTCTGCACCCAGTGTATTCCTGTACAACTTCTGAGCATGGTTATCAGCTCTGGTAGTGACAGTGATATGCTTTAGTACAGAGCCCTGCTTCGTTAGTTGATACTTCACAAAGGGTAACGTCTCTTCAATGAGACTCCCGCCAATGCCTTGAGCATGATGAGATGGCAAGACTGCAATCTGTTCCAATTCAATAACAGCTTCTGGACGAAACCCACTCTTCTGATTCCATATAATGTACCCAACAATTGAATCATCTACTTCTGCAATAAAGCTAAGCATACGAGGGTATGCATTGATATTGCATTCTAACCATTCAGATGAATACTGCTGACGGATAAAAGCTTCTTTATGCACCAATGATGCTTTCGGTAAATCTTTAATCTCCATGTGTCGTATATTCAAGAATCACTCCTTATTCTTGTCTTATTACTTATTTATAAATATTTACATACCTGTAGAACAGGCAGTACAACTTAACGCTTCCTTTCAAACACCTGCTCAGGCTTGCCTACCCACTCTCCACCCTTCTCATCTTGAACAACCACTTGGCGTTCAACAGGGTCGAAATAGATGACAGTCCCTGTACAACTTTCCCCATTCTCTTTGAAGAAAGTAACATGCATTCCTTGCATACTTTATCCTTTATAATTCTTCCGAAGCCTTCTTAATCCACGTCTTATACAGCTTATTGTAATGACTAATTCAATCTATTTTGTGAAAAGTAAAAAGCCCCTGTAACGGATAGCTACAAGGGCCTTCAGTATCACTATAAGATTACAGCACTCCACACCTGCTAACACTTTCACTGGCGTTGCGCATCGGAGTTAAGGTCTTATAACCTGCCCCGAAGAAAGACCAACAACTCGTTACGCTCATCAGTGCTTGCAAAATCACGACCTGGTAAAATGTGCCATAACATCCCTGGCATTCCTATGTACATTGTACCCATGCGCACGATCACTTTGGTAATTGAATTATACTTATGCTTGGACTCGTTATAGTCAGTTTTCTCAACGAAGTCTTCATCGAGAAATTCAAAGGTATGCTCACCTAAGACTCCCTTCTTAGACATAGACCCTACAATTGCAATTGTTCCACTAAATACGAATACGAAAATAAAAATAAGCAGTAGGTAGAAGAAGAACAGGTACACGAAGAATGCTATTTCCATTACGCCATAGGTTTCCATTAAAGAACTCCACTCCCCGTACGCAAAGAAACACGCAAAGAAAACGTACAGAAACTTATTAAAGGTCATTGCTAACTGAGTAATAAACCCACCCACAATCAGGTCTCGCCATTTAATATTAGACCTATGTAACCGCATTTCATCTGGGGCAGATCCCACGTTAGCTTCAGGAGCCTCGTACATTTTATTTTCCATATAATTCTATGTCCTGTACTTTCTTCATCTCTATACGTGGCTTAAAGCAGCCTCTACACTAGTGTCTTCGCTTAATATGTAGAATGCCTCAGGGAGCTTTGAGCTGGTGTAGGTCGCCACATTTACCACTCACTAACTTTGCCCCCATCGATGAGTAGACGGCAAACAATCTTCACATAGAAGCTTGCCTTCATGTTCACCGCCGTCCATTACGACCCAATTTAACTCAGAATTGTGTGCTTCTTCACCAAACCCCGTTGGGTTTTTATCACGGTTTAACATTAACTTATTGCAGCTATCACATGAATGAATCGCATATTTCTCCATACCCAAAAGCGACATGTAGCTGTCTGCAAAATCAATATTATGTTTTTTGCAAAGAGCCCTAAATTCAGTGTAGAAACTACCAAGCCTCTTATCATAACCATCTCCATCCATTTCTTCAGTAGTTGTAAAGAAGCTGGTAAATATCTTTCCAATTGCGATGTGTTTCATTGTATCTCACCAATATCAAATTGTTTAATAAGATTGCAAAGCTCTTATCATAAACCGCCTGCTTATCAACCACCAGAGTATTGCTGTTTCCCTGAGGAATCAATACATCGCCATTGGGTATGATGTGTATCAACTGCCTGCACAGACCTGTTGGCCATTCGAATAGCGGCCTTCTTTGCTTCTTGAAAGCCTGGATTCATACCCCATCCCCATCCAAATGCCGTTGGATTCCCACTTGATCTGCCTAAAGACTGAGCTCTAGCAATACAGGTAGTCCAACGTTTTTTTCTTACGGGGAAGGGAACTGAAATCGTCACTGAAGAGTCTCTAGCTCTTAAGTCTTCAACTTGAGCGTCAAGAACGTCCTCAACACGGGCAACAGAATTAGATTCATCACCATCTTTGAATGCCAGCCTCCACAAAGAGTTGCCTTCAGCCCTTGACAGCAGGCTAATAATTCCCCTTTCCTTGTTCGTTAAAACCCCATCAAACCCATCAGCCGTTGTTCTATCAAGACTAAATACGTTGTTAACCGTATATACCGCCAATGCTGTCAAGGTCACCCCACCAGCAATACCTGCCATTAAACTTCCCATGTCCGCGAAGTTACCAGTTGGATCTGTATACAACACTGGGTCAGCATTACCATAGAGATACTTATGCAGGCTAGCAGGCTCATCATCCCAGCCAGAGAAAGTATCCTGCTGAGTAAACCTTCCAATAGATGGATCAAGGTACCTGGCCCTTAGATAGTAATTCCCAGTCTCCTCATCAAGCTGTTCACCTGCATACAAATAGCTGTTATCAGTAGTACCCGTCCTACTAGCCTCATCAAGTTCACCGAAGGCTTCATAGTCGTATGTATCGGTTATTATACCGTCAACATCAGACAGTGCTCTCGTTGATCCTAATCCATCGTACATGAAGAACCTGAAGTCACTACCGTCATCTTGGCTAAGTAAATCCAAGCCGTAGCTGTAGGTAACACTTGCAGGAGCAGTCTCAATATCACCAACAACCTCTTCAAGCACCTGCGCATAATCCCTATTCAAGTCCACCACAAACTGTGTCGTTACGCCACCTTCAATCTTACTCGTTCTGATACCATTCGCATCATATGCATACCCAGTTACAACTCCACCCTTATCAACGGATGTCATCTTATTCTTGGCATCATAGAAGTACTCAGTGACAACGCTATCTAACGTTTCAGTCAGCGTATTACCATTGTCATCATGAACATAAACGGTTCCACCTTGAGACGTTAACCTGTCATTCAGGTCATAATCATATTCAGTCTGCACAGTTGAACCATCAGTAACCGTTTCATACTTCCGGTTACCAACCCAGTCATAGATATAGTTCGCGTTGTAGACTTCAAGCCCACCTTCAGTAACCACTTCATCGGTTAAGCGATACAAATTGTCGTACGTGTAATCCGTAAAGCGACCATCGGCTTCGGTGATGTCATCTCTGCGACCTGTGTCATCTAATCCGTAGGTGTAGCTACTTAATACAACTCCGTCTTTATCCTTGGTGGTTAAGACTTCAAGCTGATTCACATCGTTGTACTGGTATTCACTCACAACACCATTAGGGAACGTTACAGTCCATAGGCTTCCATTATCGTAATACGTGTAACTTGTAACACCACTAGCATCAGTAACGGTATCCAAACGATTCAAAGCGTCAAACGTGTAGTCCATTACAGTGATGATTGTTCCGCGAGTTACCTTAACCTGCTCTCGGTTACCTACATCATCGTATGCGTAATCGAGACGTGTTCCATCAGGTTTGATTTCATAGTCCAAACGGTCTCTAACATCGAAGACTGTTTCAGTAACGCCATGCTGGTCAGTTACTGTATGCACCTGCCCATTAGCCCAATAGGTATACGCCTCTGAAGTACCATCATGATAATCAATATGGTCTACACGTCCTTGATTATCGATATAAGTTGTATTGGTATCACCATTGAAATCTGTATGAGCAACGGTCCTTGCTGCATCATCATAAACAAACGATTCAACCATGAGTTCAGGAAGCGTTCTGGTTAACACTCTTCCGTAATAATCATACGTCCACGTAGTTGTACGACCTTCCGCATCAGTTTGGGTCAACTTGTTACCGACTTCATCATAGGTGTATGAAGTGTCAGGTACAGCCACATCATTGATAGTAACTTCTGGTGTGACAGCTTCCAAACGACCTAGGTCATCATAGCTGTAACGGGTATGACGACCTAGTTGGTCAATCTGTTTAGTACGTGCTCCCATTGCATCATAACGTTGACCTACAGCTGCTCCATTATGAAATTCGGTAGAAATACGCTGATCGAATTCATTAATGTTATACGTTGTTACACGCAATAACGGATCCGTTTCCGTATGCAATTCCCCATTTGCGTAATAGGTATACTCATGACGAACTTTGTCCGCACCAATATGACGAATCACTGCCTTACGACGACCATTTAAGAAGTATTCATATTCCGTTAGGTTGCGTTTTTCATCCCACTCAAACTGCACCCAGCCCTGCAGGGTGTATTTTGTTTCAGTGTAGACGCTGTTAGTGTAAGCGCTGTTATGGAAAGTTGTTTTCCATAATCGAGCGGCATCGTCATATTCATATTGGGTTTCGCGGCCCATACGATCTATGACTGACGTCAACAACCCTTCATTGCTATAATCACGAATCTCTGTGGTTTCATCAACATAGGTAGTAAGTCTTAACCGGCCATACGCGTCATAATCAAAGTCAGTCCAAACACCAAAACGATCACGCTCTTTGTCGATATTTCCGGCAAGATCGTATTCCGTTTCTGTATAGGTTGTATCTGGGTAAGTAGTTTTAACCAAACGATTTCGATCATCGTAGTCATAACCCATCATTTCAGTCACAACGACACTATTTACTGTCCGTTCACGCACTTCAGTTTTAACGTTATTATTATCGTCATAGGTGTAGGTCATTGTACCGGAATCTTTATTTGACTCAGTCCATTTTTGCCCCGCCCACTCATGCCCACTAGGATAATAATTATAAGTCGTAATTGAACCCCTTAAATCATCCGTTCGTTTCACCTTCCCATTGATGATAACTGTTTTAGCAAATAAGTTACTTACTTCACCTGTATCTGGGTCTGTAAGAGATGGCATATCAATCTGATAAAGATTGCCAACTACATCATAGTTCATAACCGTTTTACGGTTTAACTCATCAAAGATCTCACCTTCCTGACCTCTAGCGTTATACTTTTCGTAACGAACACGATTATCTAGCGGATCATCTGCATAAAGCTGATTATTCTTATCATCAAACTTAGCCGTCCATATATATGCTTCCCCACCAACTTCTTTCGTTTCCTGATTATTGTTGGTGTCATAAGTATAATTGGTGACAATATCCGATGCATAACTCCCATCTTCGATAATTGCAATTTCTCTAAGTACATTGCCATTATCATCATAATCAAACAGCTTTTTGCGCCCATCAAGGTCCGTCACCAATGATGTGCGATCAGTAATCGTGTGAGCAAAGAGTTTAACAATACCATCTCCGTTTTCTTGACCATTTAAACGACCATTTTCATCATAAAGATTTTTAATTATCTTACGATCAAGAGGATCAAATATTTCAAGTAACTGATGCTCATCATAGGTATAACGAGTTTTCGCAGTAAGTGAATCTACACTTGACTCCAAATCACCCGCAGTATCGTAAACGTAAGTCATTACGATATCCCCAGAAGGGTTCTTTATGTCGCTTATTCTGCCTTGTGGATTTCGAATAAACTCAATTGATTTCCCAGAAGAATGACTAATCCCATCATCTGAATACGTTAACGTATGTCCATTGGGAGTTTTAACACTCTGAATACCTACATCTTGATCCAGTAAATATTCAAACCCACTTTGTGTGGTCAATTTATAATACTGGGGATCTAGCGCACCAATAAACTCACCTGCCTCAACAATTTCCCCATTGAGGTATCGCCCTTCGAATTCATCAACTGCTTCTAGCGTTGACTGAGTATCACCGATAGGAGTAAATACAAATTTCACATCAGGAAGCGCGACTCCAATATTACAGTGCGGAGATGCCGACACCTCAAAACGCTCTAACTTCCCGTTAGGTAATGTCACTGACACCTCTGGAGCACCCAAAGGTTCAATACAAAAACTAATCAACGTACCTTCGTCATAAGCGTTTCGAGCCCATCCTTCACCAAGCACTCTAGACTCATCAACGCTCACATTTTGATAATCAACACTCCAGCCATACCCAAAGTCTAAGGCTTCTTGCTTTCGCCTGCTGTCATAGGTACGAGTTACACTAATGGGTATTCCTTCAACCGGTATTTCAAAATCAAGCATGCTGAAGCTAAAGTTACCAACCTTAAGATCACCTTCAATCACAATATTGCGTTTTTCAACCGAAACAGTGCCGCTAAGATCTGTGGCTTGCAATGTCACGTTATACAAACCGTTGATCATCGTGGTCGGGTCAATCGTCGCGAGTATAGCGTCTGTTTCCGAAGTGGTTCCTTCAGCCAACAGCTCTGGGTTACCATCATGACCTCGCTGTAAATACAACTGCCAGCTCTCCAGCGCACTATCATAAACACTACCCACGATACTTTCAGGTGCAGTGATAACCTGTAGTTCAGTCGGATTGTCCAATGATACTGTTGGTGCCTCAGTGTCAGCAGGGTCAATAACGTAGAATATGGTTTGCGCGACAACAGTCTCCGTACCATCACTAACACTAACCTCAACTGTGTGCGCCCCAAGCTCGTCTGATGAGACGAAAGCATGCCCCACAGAATCGACCGGGATATCCACACCGTCCAACGTCATGGTGTAGACGGCAGTAGCATTTGCACCCATAACTTGAGTGGCAATTGACGTATTTTCTCCTGCACTAATATGAAGCGGGTTAGCACTAATGGTTACCGACAAAGGCTCTGAAGAATCTTGAACATGAATATTCCAACGTCGATAGACCGAAACATATCCATCAGTCGCATAAACGGTGGCTTCAAAATCACCAACGCTACTGGGTGTCCAACTAATTAACCCACTATCAGCGTCAATGATCATACCGCTTGGACTACTAGCAGCTAAGCTGTAAGTAATACTATCGCCATCAGCATCACTTACATCAACATCATCGTTAAAAACAATACCCGAAAGGGCAAAATGATTCGGGGCAGATTCGAATTTCGGGATTTCATTTTCTGTTACGGTAAAAGTTACTACTTGGCTTATAGACGCACTTTCATTATCTTCCGCCACCACGGTAACAGGATGAACACCGACCTGAGTTGCGACCGGTAACCATTGAACAACACCCGTTTGAGCATCAATAGACATACCTGTTGGTATGATACCGTCAAACTTATAGGTGATTGAATCCCCATTGCTATCCGTTGCATCAACATCAAAGCTGACAGCATTACTCACTCTAGCGGAAACACTCCAATCGACATTACTAAACACCGGTGCGTGATTTATTTCAGCGATAACTTCGAGAGTAAAATTTTGGGTATTCGTTAATAATCCATCACTCACTTCAATGGTGATTTCATGCGACCCTATATAAAAAGAGCTAGGTTTCCAAAAATAAACTCCATTTGGATCATCAAAAAGTCCCTTACCTCCAACCTTTCGATAACTAAGGTGATCAGCGGGATCTGCATCCGTTGCCACAATTTGATAAATGTAGTCGGTGCCTGCTTCAATAACTAGTGCCGGTGGTACGCTGGTAATAACTGGCGCTTGGTTAGGGCTTTGTGCACTAATCACAAGAGTAAAGTTAGCGTGTGCCACACCGCCATTGATATCATTTACTTCCAATTGAATTGGGTATTCACCTACGTCTACGTGAGACGGAAATAGTGATAGAACACCCGTAACCTCATCCAAGGTAGCCATAGCGGGTAACGTTAAAACCGTATACGTTGGTGCATCACCATCTATATCAGAGGCCTGAAACTGAAAGTCATACTGCTGATTAACGTACGCCTGCTCTAGTGATAAAGATTCAATCACCGGAGGTGTATTACCTTCACGCTGAATCCAGACTCGAGCAGAATCTATTGCTTCACCACCACGATTATCATCCACTCTAAAATGAATAACCGTTAAACCAATGTCACTTTCTCTTTCTGGTATCCAACGAAATTGATTATCCAATGGCCCAAGGTTGGGGTAACTTAAATCACTCGCTGAGTAGTTAACGCTATACACCAGTGAATCACCATCAACATCGTTGCCGGTGACATCAAAACTTAATTCTTGATTTAACTCACTTTGAAAGATATGAGCAGGTATAGAAATCGTCGGCGCATTATTTTCACCTTCAGGCAATGTCACATCCAACCGATACCAATGAAATAACGATACATTTCCATCTTTCACCCAAATGTAATTATCTCGCCGAGCTGCTTTTTCTGTTCTTGGCTTCCATTCGACTATACCCGTCTCAGAATCGATCAGAAGAGCGGTATCAAACCAATTACTACTGTCAAAATTACCAACGTAATACGGATCCATTGCTCCATAGACCAGTGAATCACCATCAGGGTCAGTAGCATCAAGATCATATTCCCAAGTTTTTCCATACAAGAAGGCGGTGTCAGGGATCGACGTTACCACCGGCAAGTGATTGGGGACCACAACATTACGCCGGTACAATGTCTTATGGACTTGTGTATCCGTTAGGCCTGTCTCATCAGTTACCGTAAAAGTAAACTCTAAATCACCTGGAGATACGGTTCCCAAGGTATAGTTCATTAAACCTGTATGTTCATCAAACTCAATTTCACCCCTGTGCCAACTTATGGATGGATAAGTACTATAACTGTATGTGAGCACCGCATCCTGATCTGCGTCTACAGCCTTTACCTGATATGTATACACATCCCCTGCTCGAGTTATTGTTTTCGGCGTAGAGATTATTATCGGCGTACTTTGCCCTCCGTCAATCTGCAACCACTCAACACTAACACTTTCTTCCACACCCTCGATGGAAAAAACCAAGGTATCAGACCCACTCACAGAACCATAATAACAATACTTAGCACTGCCGGTCCGATCCGTATTAACAACCGCCGAAAGACTGTTTACGCCGCTAATATCAACCTGAACAGTTTGGTTACTCAACAATGAATCCTGTGTATTAGTCGCTGCTGATAGTTGTGTCGTCCTACAATATTCATTACCAACGAAATTATTCGTATCACTATCTGGTGCAGAACTTAAACTCCATTGCGTCGGTTTTTTGTAATACGACGCCGCCGAGTACCCATAACCTGCATAATGGTCATAGCCATAAACATAAACAGCAAAAGGTCTTTTTGCATCAAACACATGTTCGCCAGGAATGACTTCTATCTGCAAACTAACAAAATCACTACCCAATATGGTCGTAACCGGCGCTATCACCGCTTGATGGTCCATCGTTAACGTATCAACCGCGTCTGCGGGGACAATCACATTAATATAATTAACGCGATAGAAATTCCCTGGAGTCGATACCCGATAATGATTGGTCAATTGCTCTGTCGGGGTAACAAGCATCATAAACGGGTCAGCGTAGTATGTCTGATCTGCTGGTCGAGAACTGGTCTGAGTATCATAACTAGCACTATGAGAAAATTGGCTAACAAGTACCGCTGCGGTTGTTTCGATTGTTGCGCCATCGACTAATATTGATTGGTGATATTCGCCTGCTGAAAGAGTTGCCACTGGCTGGCCATTTATGGAAACAACTGTACCATCAACCGCTGCAAGCACTCTGAAGGTATCTCCTCCAACTCGGGTAGCAAGAGGGGCAGTTAAAAAACTACGCCCCCACAAATTAGTAGGAGGTATCTGTTCCACCACAGCGTCACAAGCCGATGCTTCACTGATTCTAATGCAAGGATTACCTGAAAACACGGCGATAGGTTTATCGGCAGTTACTTCAAAGCCTGTATAGTCAGCAAAAACATGATCATGGTAAGCCTCCCCCCGATCCAGTATAACCTCTACAGGATCGACGCCTGCAGCGCTGGATACAGCATTGGGAATTATCTGTAATTTAGTATTATCCTCAGTGGCAACTACACCCATATTAGAGTATCCCACACTCCCTGTTGAAGAAAACTCATCCAAATAAGATTGCAGTAAATAATGGGTTCCCAATTGCTCTGTGGGTAACACCAAAAAACCATCGCCGGTGGCCCGTCCTATATTCGCAGCAAATACGGTAACCACCTTGTCCGTCGTGACATGAATACCTTTGCCACCGTTCTGAAGATCCCGTAAAGCAGTGTATGCCTCTACTGGCAGTGAAATTTTCTCTGGCTCACCTGGGCTCACCTGAAATTCATGAATCAGTCCTATACGTGGAATTTCCATCACCCCTTGTGTCGGAGAGTCTGCCGTAATATAAATTTCTAGCAAAAATGGATTGGAATTAGTACCAATATACATCAACCAAAAGTCGTCCCCTACATTAGAACTACCTGTGCGAATCACATCCAAAGGAAATGCATGCGTTGTAACTGCGCCTACATTATCCATGATTTCAATTTCAATATCATGAAGACCTTGATCCTGATAACCAGGAACCCAACTCACCTCACCCAATGCCGAAACCGTCATCGTTCCGGGGCCATCATTTAATTGATAGGTAAGAGCACCGCCTTCTGGGTCCAAAGCATTGATCTGGTAATTATATAAATGATCAACCTCCGCCGTAGTGACAGGGGAACCAGAAATTATTGGCACCCCATTGTTTCCAGCAATGACGGAAAGCATATAACTGTACAACAAACTGCCACCAGATGAATCCAATACCAGTACCTCCACTGGATCATCTCCAACATCTGTGCCGGTAGGCATACCATTAAATTGGCCTGATTCATTATCAATGCTCAACCATGCAGGTGCAGCAGCCAGCGAATAACTCACGTCTCCACCATCAGGGTCAGCCGCAATAATGAAGTAATTATAGTTTTCTCCTACCCCAATTTCTGACACTGGCTCGCCAACAATAACTGGCACTTGATTCGTATTTTCAATCGTCAACGTAAAGCTCTGCTGAACACTTTGTTGGCCATCAGAGACTTCAACTACAACCAATTCTTCTCCAGAATCATTAAAGCTTGGCGTCCAAGTAATAACACCCGGTAACAAACTAATATTCATATTGGCTGGGGATACTGATAATGAATATGTTAACGAATCGCCATCGGCATCCGTTGCAATTACTGGGTACTGATATTCTTGCCCCTCCGCAATAGTGATAACCGGTAGACTGGTAATTTGAGGTATTTGATTATTATTAATGATGTTAATGGTAAACGTAGATATATCACTATTAATACCGTCTGTTACTGTAACAGTAATTAGCCCATAATTTCCTGCATCATCGTACCCAGGAGCTATGGTGATTTCTGCACCATTAAGACTCGCAAAATTTGGTAACCCTACAACGCTATAAGTCAACGCATCGCTATCAGCGTCTATGGCACTTAATGAAACGGTAATCGCATTATTTTCTACAACGGTTTGATCTGTAATTGCCGTTAGTACAGGGGGCTGATTGGTGTTATTAATCGTTAGAGTGAAACTTTGCTGCACACTATCTAAACCATCTGTCACATTGACAATAACAAGTTCTGCACCAGAAGATGTAAAGTTTGGTTCCCAAGCAATCACACCTGATAAAGGGTTTATACTCATACCACCTGGAGCCACACTCAAGGTATACGTTATTGTGTCCCCATCATTGTCCACTGCTACAACGTTATATTGATAGCTTTGCCCTTCTGCAACAATGGTTACTGGTATGCTGGTAATTTCTGGGGGCTGGTTGTTATTTGTAATTGTCAGCGCAAACGTGGAGCTATCGGTATCTATGTCATCTGTTACTGATACAGTAATAGGGCCATAGGTTCCTGCAGCATCATAACTGGGTGCAAAAGTGATTTGGTTATTGGTGTAGCTAGCAAACGCTGGTAGACCCGTCACGCTGTAGGTTAACGCATCGCCATCGGCATCATTGGCATTTAAGGTAATAGTCAGTTCGTTATTTTCTACCAGGTTTTGGTCAGCGATGCTGGCCAATACCGGCGCCTGATTTTGATTGGCAATCGTAAGGTTATAACTTTGGCTGACGTCAAGCGCACCATCACTCACCTGAACCGTGACAGGATGACTACCGGCGGCGTTAAACCCTGGTAACCAAGTGATCACACCGGTATTGGAAATAGCCATACCCGTAGGTGATGTGGTTAAGAGAAAGTTGAGTGCTTCGCCATCAGCGTCACTGGCGCTAATGGCGTAATTATAAAGTTGGTTTTCAGTTCCGCCGGTCACGGGATTACTGCTGATGACTGGAGCTTGATTACTGTTGGTAATCACCAGGCTAAAGCCTTGTTCAGCGTAGGCTCCGGCGGTATCAGAAACCTCAATCACCACATCGTATTGACCTGCACTGTTAAAATCAGCAAACCAGTTAATGTCACCGGTAGCTGCATCAATGGTCATACTCTGTGGTGCAGTGGTTAGGCTGAAGGTTAAACTATCGCTGACATCTTCATCACTGGCGATCACCTTATAGTGATAAGTTTGGTTTTCTGCAGAAAGCGTCACTGGAGATGAAGTAATGACCGGCGCAACATTAACATTTTGCACGCCAAGCTCGAAACTCTGCGATGCGGTTAGTCCATCGGGATCGGAGACCGTAATCTCTACCGTATGGGTGCCGATGTCGTCAGCTACTGTGTTCCACTGTATTAAACCAGTAACTTCATCAATACTCATTCCTGTAATGGTACTGTTTAAGCTGTAAGTCAGTACATCACCATCTTCATCAATGGCAATGACCGCATATTCGTAATCACTGTTTTCATCTACCGATGTTATGGGTTGTGAAGTAATGCTCGGTGCTCGGTTCGGAGGAACAATGGGGTTACAACGTTCATCACCATTAGCCAAAATCGTTAGCTGGGTAACCTGAGTATCCTGTAAATTGGGCAGTCCGGTGCCGGGATAAGCTAATTCGGTATTATCAAATACTCGTAGAGCAATGGGGTAACTACCCAGTTCGTCGCCGCTGAAAAAAGTGCTTACATCAACGACCGCTTGGTTTGCATCATCAAATTCTCCGTCACCGTCTAAATCCCACAGATAAGCGGTAAGGGTATCGGGGGCGTTAGGATCCTCGCTATTGCCCTCATCCGGGTTCTGGCTACCGCTACCATCCACAGTCCACGGTGCATTTCCCTCACAAAAAATGTAGGGGCCATCCGTACTAGCGGTGGGTGGTAATGGACCTTGAGCAACATGGAGCTCAAAACTTAATTCGCTACTAACATGACCGGCATCGTTTTCACCAGAAATACGCACCTTAACGGTGTAGGTTCCTGCATTGGCGTAACGTGTGGTTGCGTTGGCACCATTGGTTTCATAATAACCGTCACTATCCAAGTCCCACTGCCAATCAGTGATACTACCATCCGCTTCGCTAAAGTGTGATGCGGACGCATCCAATGTGATGATTTGATTAACGCTAGCAGGGTTGGGTGTTGCTGTTATCACAGGAACCAAGTCACCCACGGGTGTTTGGTTAAGAATTTCTTTGGTTTTAACCGCCAATATGGCTTGAGTAAAAGCCGCAGCGTAACCACCACCGGCGCGTAAATACGCCAAATCCCACACAGCACCACCGGTGGCTAACGATAATTTTATATAATCTTTTTCGGTACTACCCTCAGCACGATAGGTGTAGGCGTTTTCACAGGTGGTATAACCTCCTTGACGATTATAAACATAACCAATCCCATTGGCATCTAAACCCAGAGCGCGCTTACCATTCGGGCAAGCAAAGATCGCATTAACTACAGAATTGAGCAGTGCATTTTTGGCTTGAAAGTCAGACAGTAATCCTTCGTAAGTTAAGGCGTTGTTGCGAATATCACGATCTTCATCGGTGATAAAAATAATATTTAACGCCGCCGCGTCACGGAAGCTATAGGTATTCAGCGCCGTATTAATGCCATCCCAACCATCTTCTTGAGATCCATACGCAATTAATTCGTCACTGGCCGTTTCAAATTCAGGGGCACCACCCATCAAGCCGTTACCGACATCGATTTGGCGAGTATCGTACATCCAGCTACCGAAACCGACTAACCCGTATCGGTTAGGCAATAATTCACTACCAATTCCTTTGGCTTTTAAACCTACATCCAACACCGGAATGGTTTCTCCAACCCAACGCTGCTCACCCGACATGGAACCCGATTCGTCGATAACAACCACAATATCAGCCGTTGCTACAGGGGTTTCAGCGATCCCCGACCCATAGCTATTCATTGATACCAAGCTAAAAATGGATGTCAGCGCAACCAATAGGCGCGCACTAACTTTCGTTGAATTAAACAACATAGTGCATTCTCACAATAATTTGAGATGGATAATTGGGTAGTGATGTTGATCGACCGCTACGCTGGGTCGAAAATAGGGATTAGTTGCTATTAATCATTGTCGCCTTCATCCGTGATTTCTCTAAGTCCACCAAAGGGTATTTAGCTCGCCCTCAAAACGCCACATCATATAGGCTTGGCCCCCGATCTCAAGTTACTTTATGTTAACAATTATTAATCAGGGGTCTCCTCGTAGTCATAACCAGACTTTGGTAACCAGCTCCCCCATATATACTTTAATGTTTCTGGTAACGTGGAAATATCGCCTTTATGTTTAAACACTGCATATAAATGTTCTGGAATTATTCTCGTTACCATTCCATCAGGAGTACCTTCTAAATTAGAACCCCCTACTGAACAGATATAACTAAACCCGACCTTGCCATCTTGCTCCATGTATTCTTCGTAGATTCCAAAAGCGTTTTCCCCTTTCCTATTTCGAATCTTTGATACAACTTCTCGAAAGCTGCCCCACAAAACCTGCAAATCAAGGTCATCCTCTGAATACCGACTAGATACACCAACAGTTTTAATTTCAGGCTTAACAAGAATTTGGGGTTCTCTTTCTACAGTTTCCTGCAGGTGTTTGAGCATTCGTGGACTAAACTGTTCTTTATAAACCAATTTCATTGGGTCCGTTTTATGTAAGCGTCCGGTGAAAAGCATCTAACCAAGCGTTATTCAATGTTGCATGATTTGGGTTTTCAATTGGAGAACCCTTATGAACACGACAACACTCACAGATAAACAGAAATCTTGGCTTCAGCATTTAGACGCTATCGAGAAATTCGATGGTAGGCTTAAACAGTATGCAGAAGTACACAACCTGGTTTTGCAGGATATCTATAGCTGGAAAAGCCAGCTACGCCAAAAGGGAGTGATTGAACCTGCGCCACAGTCACCCCAAAAGAGTAAGCCCGCTTTCGCGAAAGTGCAACAACCAAAACCGCATGGCAGCGCGAACTTTCGTGTGGAACAAAGCGGAGCATAGCGTATAAACAACCGTTGAACTAAACCGCCGCGACGAGTCTGACGCGCGTCTTATTATAGGGGCATGAAACCAGACATCCCTGTGATAAGCCGTATCTTTACTGCGAATTCATTCCTGATGGCCAATCATTGTACCTTACCGCCAATTTCGCTCTATTCCAACCTCATCCTTTGTCTGTGGTAGACATGTCCTACAGATAAAAATCAACAGATCGGTTAGTATTAGCCCATAAAGATATTAACAACAGGTAGCAAAGGGACCGAGAACTCTTGCTACAATCATTCCAGAGATAAAATAAGTCGAGGTAAAAATGGATTGTCCTAAGTGTAAAACCGTACATTTAAGAGCAACCAAATTAGAGCAGGGACTATCTGCCATGGGTTGTTCTAATTGCGGTGGTGCTGTTATATCCCTTCTCTATTATCGTGATTGGCTTGAACGCTCAGCGGTTATAGTTGATGAAGATGCTTTTAAGCCCTCGGAGATGTTAGAAGTAGATGAATCGCACTCTGCTTTAACCTGCCCGAAATGCAAAAAAATCATGAGTAAGTACAAAGTTTCTGGAGATTCAAATAATCGGTTAGATCTGTGTGCTAGTTGCGATGAGGTTTGGCTTGATGGTGGTGAGTGGGAACTTCTAAAATCCTTAGAATTAAGCAGAGATATGCCAAAGGTTTTTACTGAAGAGTGGCAACGAAAGTTACGTAAGCAAGCCTTGGAAGAGGTACGAGAACAAAGGTTACTAAAGGTTGTAGAGCAGAATGAAATTGAAGAAATAAAGAGAGTTAGAGAATGGTTAAATAAGCATCCGGCAAAACAAGAGATAATGTTTTTTCTAAATCACGAATAACCTGATCTAACTAACCGATGCAATAGAAGAGCATATGGAATACGAAACGATAAATTTGAAGAACAAGCTCTCAAAATTTTCAGAGCTTTGGTCCCCTCGAGTGATTGCGGAGATGAACGACTATCAATTTAAATTGGCCAAGGGGGACGTTTACCGCTGAAAATGACATTTGGATATAAACCAAAAATCTAAAGGTCCGTTGTTGCGCATTACACGCTCGCCACAATAACGGACCATTAGAGGGTTATTACTCATCTATGGTCGTTCCGCAAGCCAACTATCATGATATTTTGAGACCACAGTCAGCTCACTTTAATTTATTTGAAACAAGATCACTCAACGTTAACGATGCACCCATCACCCTCTTTTTCAAGAAACGACGTACCGGCTCCATTTTCTGAGAAATTTTCATTGATGCAGGCTGATAAAACACAACACTATCACCTTTTTTCACAACACCCTCTTTGATAACCGTAGCATAAACGCCTAAATGTCGTTCCGTATTTTTAACCAATGCCTTCACCACTGGAGCACTTTTTCCCAAACCAGGTTGAGGTTGTGCTGGCATAGAGCAACGTACTGTTCGTGTTTCAATTTTAATGCGCGTCTCACCGATAACAAGTATACCCCCAACCCAATTAAACTCAGCTAACCCTTGCTGATCATCTTCTGTTTCAATTAAAAAATTGGGTCGGAATCGTCGCGTATTAAAGTCACCATTGGCATCATGTTCCGCCATGGTATTCAATGAAGATGTTGTCAAAATATGCAATGGATAACAATCGTAATAACGACCCAGTGGTGTCGCAAACACTGCAAGCTCCAACATCAGCTTTAACGATATAGAAGATATATCCGGCGTTGTTTCAGTACCAAATTGATTTCTCAAATCCTTTGATGTCGCCAATTCTTTTAAACGGTAGTGTTTTAAATTCCACGTTGACTGTAATGGCCACACACTAACGGGTCGCTTTAAATACGTGGAAAGTTGCTCTTCACACTCAGCATCACCCGCCTTTAACATCTCGCCATTGGGTGTAGCAATAGTTACTTCGGGGACCCCACCTTTCACCGGTTCATTAACGTAGGTAGCTTGACAGTGAAGTAATTTAGGGATTTTTCTTACACCACGAATTTCATCGGCATCGTTATCCTTAATCGCCCAACCTCGATCACCGACAACTCCCTGTTTAGTGACATCGCACTGCGTTACTTGCTCTCCTTGCATTGATTTTACAGGGTATCGCCACACTTCTTTAACAGAGCCAACAAGTTTTCCATTTTTCATATACATCTCATCCCTACATCATGTTCAAACACTTATCGCGATCAACAAAACCGATCTTGGATACTACCACTCTTTCCTCAGGCAATAATATTGCTACCGTCGTCAAAAAACGCTATTTGTCCTCCCTTATCCTTTAACGTCATACACCTTAACATTATGCCGTTATTTCCGACTGAACCCTCTTAGGCAAACGACTAAGTGACTTTTTGTATGACCAATCGATAAGTTCCTTTAGGTAGTCACTATCGAAGGCATTAACGTTCACAATGGTAACCCAATGAAACCGAGCCATATAGCGAGCAGGTTTAACACCAGGCATATCCGTTAACTCTAGAAACCTTTCTGGTGTAACTCTGAAACTAAAACGCCATCTTTCCGGCTCGCTCGTTTTAAAATAGGTGAATTTTTTGTCTCCCACAGAAAAGGATAGAAGGTTTGACGGATGCCCACTTTCTCGCTCCGTTACGCCTGGAAATGACAGACAAAATTTCTTAACTTGATTGATATTCATAAACCCTGATATCCAAATCTCACTCGTTGGTAAAACCTGCTTAATATAACGCTCTCATCACCTCTCTCATCATCTCTCTCACCATGTAGCTTCCGCCAACCTTTGTGCCAATGCCTGCAATGCCTTTCCTTTATTGCTGATCTTCCAAGCAATAAAGTTGTCATTCGCAGGAGCTCCCAAATTCAATACCACTAAACGACCTTCATCCAAATATCGCTGTATACGAAATTTCGGTATATGGCCCAACCCTAAACCTGCTAATTGCGCTTCAATTTTCTGATCCATTGTTTGCACGTAAATGATTTTTTTCCCCATCGAAAAACCTGCGTTTCTCGTCACATCAACCAGCGCTGTATCATGAGTCACGACCGTACGCGTCATTGGTATGGCCTCCTTTAATGCTTCTGGGTCATTGGCCAATTTCGCTAACGGATGATCAGAGGCGATAACGGGCACCATTTCACTTGGGTTAATAGATACGGCACGAAAACCTTTTTGTAAAGGAACGGGGCCTGGCGCTCCAACAAGAAGATCAACGCGATCATGCTCTAACGCTTCCCAACCACCACTGAGCACACTTTCACAAACATCAATCTCCATTGCCTCATGTTCTGCCAGGAAGTCGCCCAATACCTTAAAAAACACCGAATGATCCAGCGTTGATTCTGCCGCGATTCGAATCTTGGGCTCCCATCCCGTCGCTAGTTCTTTCGCTTTATCGGCCAGCAATATCGTCGATTCGAGAATTTTTCGCCCTTCATTCAAGATCAAACGCCCAGCGGGGGTTAACACCGATCGACGCCCCTGACGCTGAAAGACAGAGATATCCAGTTGCTCCTCAAGCTTCTGTATACCGTACGACAAGGCAGATGTCGCTTTATTCAGATCTTCCGCCGCTTTTGCGAAGCTACCTCGCCGATCAATAGCATCAAGTATCTCCAACACCTCGATATTCATGGGGTTAACGGGCATTTCACACCTCAAATAATTGTTCTAATAATTAGATCATTCTAATCATATATTGCCCCTTATTCAAATTATCACAGCCATTACAATGGTCTTAATCGCAACACAGTCATCAACAAACATCATAAAAACCAATCACCACTAGAGGAAACCACCATGAAAGCACTATTCGACAAAATCATTAAAAGTGGCATTTTTGCAACGTCGCCAGGATTTGACACCTTACCGGTAAGACTTGCTGTCGGCTTTATCTTTACGGCCCACGGTGCACAAAAGCTATTTGGCTGGTTTGGTGGTTATGGCTTAGAAGGCACAGCAGGTTGGATGGCCTCCATAGGGCTTGAACCTGGCCTGCCACTTGCTCTTTTAGCCGGTAGCGCTGAGTTTTTTGGTGGTCTGCTCCTCATATTGGGTTTCTTGGTACGCCCTGCTGCACTTGCACTTGCGATCACTATGGTCGTTGCCATCATGACGGTACACATTAGTAACGGTCTGTTCATGAGTAACGGCGGTTACGAGTTTGGCTTGGCGTTACTGGTTGTGAGCATTGGCCTTGTTATTCGAGGAGCGGGTAGTTTGAGTGCTGATTATTCATTACATACTGCTCAAACCTCCAAATAGATTGATAACGCACTAGCGGAATAAAGATTATGGGTTTATTACAAAATGGCCAATGGGTTGACCAATGGTACGACACCAAGAGCAACAAAGGCGAATACCGCCGTCAAGACAGCCGCTTCAGACACTGGATCACCGCAAATGAAGAAGCAGGTCCAAATGGCGAACGTGGGTTCAAGGCAGAAAAAGGGCGTTATCACCTTTACGTATCCCTCGCCTGCCCCTGGGCTCATCGCACACTAATATTCAGAAAGCTAAAACAGCTAGAAGACTACATCGATGTCACCATTGTAGACGCTGTTATGTTAGAAAACGGCTGGCAAATGTCGGATCCATTGTATAACTTGGACTTTTTATACCAACTGTATTTAAAGGCCGATAACAATTACGAAGGTAGAGTGACCGTCCCTGTACTTTGGGACAAAAAAACAGAAACTATTGTTAGCAATGAGTCATCCGAAATCATCCGAATGTTTAATGATGGATTTAATCATTTAACCGGAAATACTACTGATTATTATCCAGATTCATTACAAAGTAACATTGAATCGTTAAACGATCGTATCTATGAAACCGTCAATAACGGCGTTTACCGCGCAGGATTTGCAACAACACAAGTAGCCTATGAAAAAGCCTACTATGCGTTGTTTGATTCTTTGGGGTGGATAGAAGGCATCTTATCGCAACACCGATATTTAGCGGGAGAACAGATTACTGAAGCAGACTGGCGCTTGTTTACGACATTAATTCGTTTTGATGCGGTATATTTTGGTCATTTCAAATGTAACCATCAAGCATTAAAAGATTACCCAAATATTAGCAATTATATTCGAGAGTTATACCAATTCCCAGGAGTGGCCGATACGGTGAACCTTGAGCATATAAAAACACATTATTATGCCAGCCACCTCTCCATTAACCCCACGGGCGTTGTTCCTTTAGGGCCAGAACAAGATTTTGCAGCACCACATAATCGGGGGTAATTATCACTCGGATAAAATGGGTAAGCAATCGACTAAATAGATTGCTTACCCAAAGCACTAATTAGAAAGCACCGTTTTCATCTTTTCTATTAGAATATCGATGTTAATCGGTTTCGCGATAAAATCGTTCGCCCCCAGCCCTTTACATCGCTCTTCTTCATTATTCTTGTCATTAGCAGTGACGGCGATAATGGGAATATCGCTCCAAAGTTCATCTTCGCGAATTTGTTTAATCGCCTCAAAACCATCCATGACAGGCATCATCATATCCATCAAAACAATATCAGGATTAGCATTGGCCTTTAATTTGTCTATCGCCTCTTGGCCGTGTTGAGCAATCACAAAATCAAAATCGAACTGTTCCAAGGCAGACATCATGGTGAATACGTTGCGTGCATCATCCTCAACCAATAGTATTGTTTTCTTGCATAACTGTTGATTATTGTTAATGGTATCTAACGTAGGTTTAGCAATGCTATTACTGCGTTCTTGAGTACTATGTACCGCAGGACGACTATGCATCACAGCGCGACCATCTACCGCAGGGAAAGGTACAGGAGCATCGGCCACCGGCGCATCCAACGGTGTAGCAAAGTTCGGCGATGGAACCTTAAGATGCATAGGAAAATCGATAGCAAAGCAGCTACCGCTACCTAGTGTTGACTCCACATGAATTCTCCCTCCTAATAACCGAATCATATTTCGGGAGATATTTAACCCCAACCCAGTCCCCCCAAAACGGCGACTGGTTGAGTTATCTTCCTGTTGAAAAGCTTCAAATATAATTTGTAAATTCTCCGGTTTTATACCCATACCGGTATCAGAAACACTGAGCCTAAGGGTCTCTGAATTTAACATTTTAACATCAATATCAACCTTACCTTCTTGAGTAAACTTAACGGCGTTAGAGACAAGGTTTCGTATTATCTGACCCAATCGCGTTTCGTCAGTTTGAATCGTAACAGGTATGGAATTTTCAACTGTTGTCGTCAACGTGAGGCCTTTAGCATCTGTCAAAGGGGTTAGCTGACCGGATAAAAGTTTAAGGGTGTTGCGTAATTCGAATGGGCGAACCTCTATGCTTATTTTACCTGCCTCCACCTTAGCCAAATCTAAGATATCATCAATCAAGGTTAATAGATCGTCACCGCTACGATTAATGATTTGGGCAGATTCAATTTGTCGCGGTGACATATTCTCATTTTTCTTTTCCGCTAACATTTTGGATAATACAATGATGGAGTTCAATGGTGAACGAAGCTCATGGGTCATATTTGATAAAAAATCACTCTTGGCTTGGTTCGCTGTTTCTGCGACCTCTTTGGCAAGTTGGATGTCTTTTTCCGCCTGCTTCATTAACGTAATATCTTGGGTAACAATAATTTCCTCTTGAGCAGAATACTGGTGGTGCTGAACAACAAAATAGCGCGTATTGCCCCTCTGGTCTTGTATTTTCAACGGACATTCAAAACTTGCTTCTGCCTCAAACAGCTGTAGTGTTCCCACATCTTTTTCAAGGCATTTCATAATGGGATTCTCTGCAGTCAACTCTTTCCCACGACGACGTAAAATCCCAAAACCAAAGGCCTGGGTCGCCCATACCAACAAGTCCAGTTGTAAAACAACCCGCTTAGAGCGAATCACTTGCATGATGGCATTAATCCGCATCAAAAAAAGATGGGCAGGATCATCTTTAAATAATAAATCCAGCGCACCCACTTCTAAGGCTATTTCCGTCACTTCTTTTCGCTGGGAAAACATCACCATGGCGAAATCAACACTCTGATCACTATTCAATGCTTTACACAATTCATCACCGTTACCATCGGGCATATAGAAATCAATAATGGCTAACACAGGACTCTCTTGATGAGCCAATTTAAGCGCATCGTTGTACCCAGACGCTTCAACGACACAGTATCCTGCCTCCCTCAATAAACTGGAGTAGCGTACACGTACGGTAGCGGAATCATCTACAAGAAGAATACATTCATTACGTCGCTCCTCTATCGCTGCCGCATCCACTTCCTTAGGCGCTGTGACCACCGTTTTTTGTTCAACGGTGGCTATAAATTTCTCCATTCGTTGAGGCAGTAAATTCAGTTCATCTTTTAGTTGAATATCCGTATGAGGACGTGCAACAACCAGCTCCCATGCCGCTTCATCGGGCCTTTCGGTGAAAATCATAATCGCGATACTTGAGAAACGGCGATCTGCTTTGATTTTACGTAGCAAACTCTCGCCACTCATTGAAGGTAAAACCCAATCCAATAAAATAGCAGAATACGGCCTGCACTCTAGGCTCTGCTCCAACAAATCCCAAGCACTTTCTGCACTAACCGCAGGGTCGCATTCTAAACCCCGCTGAATTAATTTGTCGATACAGACGGCTCGCATGGTGGCACTGTCTTCTACAACGAGAACACGATGTACCTCAGTATTCGGGGGGGTCATCGCTCATCCTCCTGATGATAGATCTTTCCCAATGGGTGTTGTGGATAAAGGGAAAGTACTTTGCTGAGTTCTTGTTGCGCAGCATCGCGTAGCCCTTTGGACCGTAAACCTAATGCTAATATAGCGTGCAGATCCGCTTGTTCCTTTTTCGAAAGCGAATTTATTGCTGCCTTTTTATCGTTTTCAACCAACGCTTGCTCAGCGGTTTCCATCGCGTGTAAATCTTGCCCTTGATTGGCATACAATTGACCAAGTGCGTAAAGAGCCTTTAGCGCATCAGATGGGAACTCAGTCTGAAATCGTTGGTATAACGAGATGGCTTTCGAGTAATGCTTATCATCCGCAGCAGCCTTGGCTTGACGTAATAGCTCCGCCTTTTTATCGTTGGTCGATTGCGGTGGTTCCCACCTTGGCATAGGTTGTTTTGATATAGATTGTTTTGATATAGATTGTCTTGATATAGATGATGGCTTGGCTTTCAAACCATGGTTTTTTTTCTTTGATTCAGTGACAATCTCTTTATGGCGAAATACAAAAAAATCACCCAATACCTGCGACGCGAAGACCTCTCTGCAACGCGGTGCCTCTGTACTATCGACAATCATCCAACCGTCCGGTGAAAGGTGCTTTCTTAGTATATTTAACGCATCTCTCGTATGCGCTTCATCAAGATAAATCAACAGATTATTGAAAAAAATCACATCAAATGATGCGCTAACTTTATCCAGACCATTGAAAATATTATGAGCATAAAATTCAACAGACCGCCGTATTCGATCACTAAGTTGATACCGTTTATCGCCAATCGCGGTAAAGTATCGCTGTTGATATTCTGCGCTTGTTCGTCGAAAATCATATTCTGTATAAATACCGCTTTGTGCTTTTTGAATGCATTGTGTTGATATATCAACACCGAAGATACGAATATTATCAAGATTAACGCCATTGCTTTGCGATAACATCGCAAAACTAAAAGCCTCTTCCCCTGCTGCACAAGGTAAGCTAAGGATGCGAGGTGTCTTTCCTTTTTTAATCATCGGTTGGACAACGTCATTAATCACACAAGTCATTTGTGATTGATAACGAAAGAAAAAGGATTCATTAGTAACCACACGTTCAATAAAAGGCGCGGGGGCGATTTGGTTGGACAACAGGCCTTGAGTTAATTCCTCAGTTGTCACTCCCATATGGTAAGCCGTTTCAACTAAGGCTTGTTGGATATTACCTTGAGTTTCAGGAGTCACCACAAAACCTATTTCACTATTAATCCAGCGGTAAAGGGCTGACATTAACCTCCCTCCCGTATTGGCATGTTGTGCATCCAGCGTTCCATCATCACGGTTAATTGATTGGGCATATAGCCGGTATGGGAGCTAATCGCTTTGCGGGTATTTTTTGGCATCGAATCGATTAAAGCGCTCCTCGAATCTTGAGTCAGTACCTTACCACCACAACGGATAATATCTTTGGCTCCCTTTGCACCGTCCGCTCCCATGCCCGTAAGTACGATGCCAAGCAGGCGCTCTGAAAAATACTCCGCAAACTGGCTAAATAGAAAATCAATATTGGGTGTAAATATTTGCCCCCCCGGCGGTGTAGATACATCGAATCGACCACCAACCGTTAATCCCAAGTTGCGTCCCGCAGGCACAATATAAAGATGCCCTGCGTGCATTTCACAGCGATCTTTAGCCAGCTGCGTTGGTACCCCGACCTCATCTTCTAGCCAGGATGCAAAATCACCCGAAAAACCCGGTTCAATATGTTGGCATATGACTATTGGGCACGCCGGAACATCAGTGAGTTTTCCCAATAAAAGTGCTAACGTGGAGGGCCCCCCGGTAGAACAACCGATAACAATCACTTGCGATGAGGTTGACGAACGCTGTGGGGGGGCACGTTGAAGACTACGTGCAGGGTGCGTGTATATACTTCGTTCTAGTCCCGATAATTCTAAGTTGCTAAGGCTCTTCAACTTACTCAACAAACGGGCCCCGCTTTCTCTTAATTGTTCAGACGATACGGAACTACCAGGTTTAAATGGCAAGGTGGGGGTCTGTACATAATCTAACGCTCCAGCATTAAGGGCGGAAAAAATGAAGCTCATATTCATCGTAACCGTTGCCGTCACAATCAATATTCGTGTCTTTGGCCAATGTTGAATAATTTTTTGGGTAGCAGTCACCCCTCCCATATTGGGCATATGGATATCCATTAATACAATATCCGCGGTCATGCGCTGAAAAAAATCGACCGCTTTTTTACCATCATTAACAGATCCAATCACCTGGTAGCGTGAGTCTGTTTCCAAAATCGCTTGCAACACAGCGGTAAGCATGGGGGAATCATTTACAATGAGTACTCTGATATTATCAGCAAGAGATGTCGTCAATGGAGGTAACTGACCTGAATTATTCATAGCGTTTGTTCAGGCACAGTAAATGCGTCGATGTCTTCGCTATCAATCAGCCGCAATATCGTCTGGATCATTTCTTCCGTATCGAATTCCGATTTAACCACATACTCATTAGCGCCAGCGGTTAGTGCTGCTTGTTTATCCTCAACGCGGTCTTTGTAAGAAACAACGATGATAGGCAATTGTGCGAATTTATCTTCACCACGAACTTTCTCAATCATCTCGATACCATTCATTCGGGGCATATCAATATCACTGATAATAAGATCAAAATTATGGGTACGTATTTTATTAAAACCGTCGACACCATCAACCGCCGTGCTAACCTCAAATCCCGCCGATTCTAAAAAGTGTTTCTCTACTTCCCTAACGGTTTGCGAATCTTCCACTACCAGAATACGCGTGGGTGATTGATCTTCTGCTTGCAACTCATTACCACTACGCACACTATCCATGCGAGTAGCACTGTCCGATAACGTTTGGTAAAGATCCTTCATATCCACAATAAGTGCCATAGCGCCGTTGCGCAGTAACGACACACCGTCAATATTGGGTAATTTACCCAGGCGCTCGTCAAATCGGCGACGCACAATGGCTTGCTCTTCGATAACCTGCTCCACTACCAAGGCAATCGGCGAGGTATTCCCCAGTACCAACACATACTTTTCTTCCAACGTTTGTTTTAACGGTGCCAGTCCCATGAGATTGGCGAAACTAAAGAGTGGTAAGCTTTGATCATTGATGCGCACTGTCTCACGGCCTTCGTGAAGGCGAATGTCAGCAGGATTAATACGTTGGATATTCTCCAGATCATTTTCAGGAAAGGCATAGTGTTGTATACCAAAGAAGGGGTGCTTCCCTCCCTCTACTAACAAACATCGCGTAAGAGACAGTGATAACGGTAGCTCTAAGGTAAAATGTGTCCCCTGTCCAAATTGACTATCGACAGCTACCCGACCTCCCACCTTTTCCACACAGGACTTCACCACATCAAGGCCAACCCCTCGGCCCGATATATCGGTGACGGAAGATGCCATCGAGAACCCAGGAAGAAACAAGAACTGGTGTTGCTCAAAGAGATCCATGGCATCCCATCGCTCCTCGGTCGTATCACCACGGCTCAGCACCTTTTTCTTAACACCCTCCATATTGATACCGCTACCATCATCTTGAATATGGATTTGAATTTGAGCCCCCAACTGAATGGCACGAATGCTAATCCGCCCCATATGTGACTTTCCTGATTGCTGTCGTTGTTCCGATGGTTCGATACCGTGATCGATGGCATTTCGAATTAAATGCAAAATAGGAGCACTAACAGCTTCAAGTACACCACGATCAATTCTGGTTTGTTCTCCTTCCATCGTTAATTCACAGCTCTTTCCCAACTCTTTTGCAAGATCCCTTATCATCCGAGGATAGGACGAAAAAACGTTATCCAGTGCAACTAAACGAGCTGCACTGATTTGATCATCTAACTCTTCGGAGAGGAAGCGCATACGATTCTCTGTGCTATCCACGCAGTCCAAAGCTTCTGTCTGATTATTAATAATATGTTGGAGGGATTCGCTTAATCCATGAAGCCCTTCTCGCTCCAGTTGGCGCTGAAATTGTGACAACCCTTGAGCAACTTTACGCATCGCGGTACGCTGTGGATCAAAAGAGCTAACAGCAATAACCACTTCACCCGACAAGTTAAATAAGTTGTCCATGAGTCGTTCGTCGGTGCTTTTTTGATTCTTGGTTTGATTCTTGGTTTGATTCTTATTTTGATTCTTGTTTTGATCGTCAATTACACCGTTACTGGGGGCAGTACTATCTTCCGCTTTACTTGAGTCTCCCGTTTGTTGCTCACTGTTTACGTCGCTGCCTGTGTTGCTTTGACCATGATGAGCCGTACTATGAGGCACCTCTGGGTCACCTCCTTCCATATAATGTTGAACGATTTTTTCTAGCTTTTGATAGTCCGGTAGTGGTTGTTGCGCCAAACTCTGGGAAAGAATATTCTTAATCAAATCGATGGTATAGAGAGTAATATCAATCAGGATGGGGCGCTGCTTAATTTTTTTCTCTAACAGTGCATGGTAAATATCTTCCAAATGATGTGCTGTGTCCTTTATTTCATCAAATTGAATTGCCCGTGCCGCTCCTTTAATCGTATGGAATTCTCGCATTAATCCATTGAGGATTTCATTATCCTCTGGGGCTTTCTCAAGCGCCAACGTTAGTTCTGTGGCTCTTTGCAATTCACCGTCTAGCTCAGTTTGAAAAATGGCAAGAAAATCTGATTCGTTCATAATAAATATGGCGCCTTAGTTTAGCGAAATCGACGGTGGCGCATCCTGCTGATCCGAAGAAGAACATAGCGATAACATTGAGAGTTCTTGTTCTGATAACAGCTGGTCAATAAGTACCAACTGAATCATTTCCTCGTTACTCAAGATCATGCCCTGCAAATAGTCTGGGTGAACACCCTCCACGGTGATATTGCTACGGGTGACCAGTGCCTCATAATCTTCTATACGCTCCACGCCATCAATGATCACTGCGTACCGGTGTTGGTGTTGACGTACAATGATGAGTCGGCTTTGCTGAGTAAAATGACTACGTTCCATTTCAGCGTGATTGATAGGTGGCGGTGGTGATCGCCAGTGCCCTCCTAGTCGCTCCACAAGATCAATTACCGGTAAGAAATCCCCCCGTAAGTTGATACCGCCATAGATAAAGCCCGGCACATCAGGAATTAGCCGTATCGCCATCATTGGTAATAATTCATCAATGCGCTGCAAAGGAATCGCAAATCGACCATTGGATAAATGAAACGTTAATGATTCCACTGTAATTAGGTCCTAAAAGTAGCCACAGATTCTGCCAATTGATTGGCCATAATATTAATCTCAAACGCGGCTTTTACAGTTTCCTTAGCGGAAACGGCAACCATTTTACTGGATTCCGACAACTCCCCTACGCTTTGCTGAGCCTCAGTAGAAGCAACCGATTGTTCTTGAGCCCCGGCAGAAAGTTCCCCCATCTGGGATCGAATGGTATTGAGAGAATCATTGATATTGGAGAGGGTGGCCGTGGATTCTTGTACCCGATCAATGCCCGTACGAATTTCTTCTGAGGACTTATCCATGGCAACCACCGAATTTTCCGTTGCCCTCTGAATATCCCTGACTTTGCCTGTAATATCTCCAGCGGAGTCAATGGCTCGATCGGATAATCGTCGAATTTCATAGGCCACCACACTAAAGCCTTTCCCCATTTCTCCCGCCTTATTCGCCTCTATTGATGCGTTCATCGATAACAGGGTTGTTTGGTCAGCAACGACAGAAATAACACCGACCGCATCGTTAATACTGTCCATTTGGTCATTCAGGGATTTAATACGACCCGACGTTTGTTGCGTTGAATCTTTGATCAAACCCATGGAATCCAACAATTGGGTCGACTTGTCATTGCTAACACGCACATGATCTGAAACTTTTTCTGCATAATTATTAATATCACTGACAATACCCGACAGTCCTCCGGCGGTTCTTGCCATCTCACTCAATGTCGCTCGAAATTGATTGATAGAAGACGCCTGTTCATTGGCAGTGGAGGATTGTTGGTTAGCCGCTGCCTGAATTTCATTAACAGCGGACGTAATTTGCACGCTGGCATTTTTGCTACGTAACACCAACCCTTGTAAATTAATCCGCATGCGTTCAAAGGTATCCGCCAGCTGTCCAAGTTCATCTCGACTGTTGACACTGACAACTTGAGTTAAATCTCCAGAAGCGACTTGTTGCGCACCGATTAAGAGTTGATTAATGCCCGCCAGAATAGGCCTCGGTATCCATACCAACACCACTATGCCAATGAGCGTGCCTAAAATTGCCAGTAGTGATAAGTTATTCTGTGCGGACGTACTGAGATCGGCAAGATCAATTCCCATAACTTTCACTTGCCCCCAGCTTCGGGCTGATACCACTTCTGCGCTTGATAACAATTTATCACTGGTATCCTTTAAATTGTCGAGTTGACTCTTAATCTTTGCGTCAATCAGTGCCTTCGTTTGCGTAACCTTGTCGTTATTATTCGTGACCTCATTAAATATACCGACATACCTAACAAGGTTTTTACCCACGTTATCCATTTGTTGTGCTACGCGTTCATCTGTCGTGCGTGTGCGAATTTCCTTGGCTAACGCAATCGATCGATTAACAAAAACCCGCGATGCGTCGGCAAAGGATTTTTTATTGGTATCAAAATATTTTGCCGTTTGAATTTGCGCGTTTAATAATTCTTGCTGTAGGACACTCAGTAAAACGCCAATATTTACCAGCTCCACATTGTTCACAACCCCCTCATTGTTACTAGATTTACTCACCGATGAACTGTTAGCAATTATCTTTTTAGTGTTAATCCAGTAGTCACCAACAACCCCATCAGTAATCACAAGTATTTTGTCGATTTCACTCAATAAATTTTTCTTAAAACCCGTAATTTCTTTAATCTGTGCATCAATATCCTGACGGGCTTGTTTAATACTCTTTACTTGATGGAAAAACTGAGATTCATAGGTCTCAACAAGCTCCCCAATAGTTGCGAATTCAGCACCAATACTTTTTCCGGTGCTCTTTTCCAGAACCTCTGCTAACCTGGTGACCTCTTCCAGTTGCGTTCGAATATGAGCGGTATAACGCGTTACTCTATCCAACGACTCTTGTTCTTCTAAATAGGTAAAATCCTTTTCTGCATCACGTATTTTGTAGACCGTGGTTTTTATTTCTTCGGCCAGCTTCGCAATCTGTGATTGCTCTTTTGAAACCACAAGACTAATGTTCGATAACTCAACTAATGTTGAATAGCTATAATATCCCAAGAACGCGATCAACAGCGTTAGCAATAAGAATGCACCGGTCAATTTATTTTTAATAGACCAACCCATTGCCTGCGTTGTGGTACCACCAGCGCCTGAAACACTCGCCTGCTGTATTCCACTGCTTCTACTTTTACTATCTCTACTATTACTATCTCTACTATGACGACCTCGAAGCGTGCTGGCGGGAGAGGCACTGAAGGATTCACTTGTCATGCCCTCCTGGTCAGCACTCTCAATGGGGTGCCCACTGTTAACACCATCATGTTCAGGCATAACAAACCCACTGTCTTTTGAAGAATGGTTTTCACCGGGAGTTAAATCATCGTTACTCATGGTTAAATTCTCTGTGTTAGCCTATCGGCTATTTTGTAAATACACGATTATTCGTTGATACAACTAATGAGTTCAGCAAAATTCAATTTCGACACCCCTTTGCCCTCGTATTCGCTGACGGCTTCAACAAAGCGGGAGTGGTAGTGCTGTTGCTCGCCATCCCCGAGGGATTGCCATTCTGATAGCCCAGTGACTTTAACAATCGAATCGATGAGAAACCCGGCCAACTGACCGTCGCTGTCTTTCAGCACAAGTACACGCTGCTGATCATGAAGGGACTCTGCGGGAGGTAGCCCAATTGCTTGCCCCGTGTCCACCAACACCATTGGTTCGCCACGAATGCTAATAAGACCAATGACATGGCGCTTAATAGAAGGAATTGCAACGCCGCCGGTTACCGTTGCTATTTCATCCAACTCCTTCATGGATAAAGCAAAAATCTCGTTACCTAAAGAGAATAATAACCATTGTTCTTGTTCTAACGTGACCTCTCCTTTCACCTTCCCATAATGGGCAGCCATTTGATCCAATTGGCTTTGCGTTAAAAACGCTACATCAGTGCTAGTTTCCATCCTATTGATCCATGGCCCGCTATTAATGACTTACATTTAATGACTTACACTTAATGAGAAGCCGCCTCTATCTAGTAGGTTTAGTTGAGATCACGAATCTAGTCAAAAAACATTACTTTAGTCACAAGCTAAGCTAGGCTGAAGGGAGATGCCTGTTTTACTTGTAATACCTCCGTTGGGAAATTTCTATGGATGTTGGCCGGCCCTGTAGTGTACTAATCGTTGATGATACGCCCGAAAACCTCATTGCAATGGATTATATTCTTGATGGTTTGGAGCATGTCAATCTGGTCCATGCATCCTGTGGAGAGGAGGCCCTGCGTTGCGTGTTAAACCAACGCTTTGCCGTGATGTTGTTGGATCTCAATATGCCAGGAATGAACGGCTACGAAGTGGCGCAATTAGTATCAAGTAACCCTTACACTAAGTACTTACCCATTGTGATGGTAACAGCCCTTGGCCATTCGGAAGGCGAGGTGCTCAAGGCGTATCAAGCCGGCGCTGTCGATTACCTTGTTAAGCCCATTCAGAGCGACATTTTACTCAATAAAGTAAAACAGTTTGTAGAGTTATATAACGCTCACGAAAAGGCAGCCCAATCGTTACTGGATGTCGCTAATTTGCAAAAAGAGAAAGAGATCATTCTCAATGCAGCCGGCGAAGGTATTGTCAAAATAAACGGCCATGGGGAAATAGAATACGCAAACAATAAGGCGATCGATATACTTCAGACCAACACCGAGGCCTTGATAAACAGTCATTTCGATCAATGGTTTGTCAATGAGAATAGCAGTAATGTTTTTGCTCCGTTATATGAGCAATTAGCCCTCACAAAAAAAGATCAACGGTATCGACTAGATGTATTATTAATTAATGAATGCAAGGTGCCTATCGAGGCGATCTGTACCTTTACCGAAAATACGCATGCAGCCACGGTCTCAGTCATCGTATTATTTCAAGATATCTCTGATCGTTTAGCAATGGAGAATCGACTGATTCGTTTGGCAAATTATGACCCTCTCACAGGCCTAAGTAATCGCGCATATTTCCAAGACAGCTTGTTTCGTGCGATTGGTCGTGCAAAGCGCAATGGATCCAAGCTTGCGCTCTATACCATCGACCTAGATCGCTTTAAACAAGTGAACGATACTTTGGGCCATGACATGGGGGACGCATTACTAAAAGAGGTGTCCAGCCGCTTACAAGCCTCGTTACGGGAAATTGACGTTATATCACGATTAGGGGGGGATGAGTTCTCGGTAATCATTGAGGATCTTGACGGTGATAAAGCCAGTGGCGGTGCTATTGCTGCAAAAATAGTATCTCAGCTGGCGATACCCTATATTCTAACGTCAAGTAATGGTGACACGAAAGAGCTTGTGGTGGAATGTAGCGTTGGGGTCGCATTTTGCGACGCAGGCAACATGGACGCCCCAGCCTTAGTCAAAGCATCCGACCTGGCACTATATGCGGCGAAAGACGCAGGTAGAAATACCTACCGTATATTTGTCGAGAGGATGTCAGAACATTCTAAACAGCATGCGACCATTGAACAACAACTACGTAAGACCATCACAGACAAGGGGTTGACGCTACATTATCAACCACAGGTATGTCTGTCACAAAAACGCATTACTGGATTCGAGGCACTGGTTCGTTGGTTTCCCGATGACCCTAATATTCCACCGGTGCCCCCTACTATATTTATCCCCATTGCGGAACAAACTCGCCTTATCCACAGTTTAGGAGAGCTGGTTTTATACCAGGCATGCCAGCAATTGAAAAATTGGTATTCTTTCTTTCAACAGCATGATTTAACGTTATCAGTAAACCTCTCCGCTAGACAACTCAGCGTACCCAACTTCATCGATGTGATTGACCGTATTACCGGCGACTTTGCATTTGAACATCACCGCATGGTCTTTGAAATAACGGAAACTGCGGTTCTGGATAATGGCAATAGCACCATTGATACGCTAATAGCAATTAAAGAGCGAGGTTTTGGGTTATCGCTTGATGATTTTGGCACAGGATATTCTTCCCTCAGCTATCTCCAAAAATTGCCCATTGATTGTTTAAAGATAGACCGCTGTTTTATTCAAGAAATGAATCACAACCAAAAAAAACATGCTTTGGTGAAAGCCATTATGGCCATCGCAAAAACCTTTTCACTAGAGGTAGTAGCGGAAGGTGTAGAAAGCCAGGCAGAACTGGAATGTTTAATTGGCTTAAACTGCGATAAAATACAAGGCTATTATTTCAGCAAGCCTATCCCGCCTTCAAAGGTCAAGGAACTCGTGAATGATATGTTTCATCAAGGATCTCAGTTTGTATTAAAAACGGGGTAACTAATAAGATTGCTTATCCAGCGCGCTAATTAGTGAATCCAACTTTTTTTCCAAAATTTTATTATGCGCTAATATCTCAGCATTTTGCTTTCTTAGTTCTCTATTTTTAACATTGGTATCCGCAAAACCTAACACTCGATCTGCGATCTGAGCACCAATAAAACCCACAATCCCCACACCAACGTAAAACATCATCGCCACAACGGTTCTACCGCCTAAAGAAACTGGGAAGTGGTCACCAAACCCTATGGTAGAAGCTGACATTTGTAATGTCCAAAACGCATCCTCATAACTGGTAATATTAGCATCAGAAACATCAATTTCGAACCACAATAAAACACCAGACATCAACGCTATCACACTGTATAAAATGGCAACCGCTATTAACGCCAAAAAACCTGCACTGTAGTTTTTAATATCAAATTCATCGGTTTTATACACCCTATTTGATAGTTTCTTAGCATTTTTAAGCCTTTCTGTTTTATTCAATTTACATTCCCATCTTTCTTATGAGTGCTCTTATGACTGCTATGTTGACTGCCTTCATTACTCACCAGGCATACAGTACTTATTATAAGCGATCCATCTTATCAAGCTAACGCTGTATCGGGATAGCTTTTCTTACCCATCCTGATGCTGGCATACCCTAAGTATTCGACAGATGCTCACTAAGTATCCTGCTCAACTCTTTCTTATTCAAGGGTTTCGTTAGAAACCCTTGGCACCCTGCATTGAGTATTCGATTAATTTCTTCCTGATCGGTTTCAGCAGTTAAGGCATATATTGGCATACTATATCTTTTTCTTCTTAAATAATCCGTAGCCTCAATGCCACTTCGGTTTGGCATATTGATATCCATCAATATTAAATCTGGAAGCTCATCATCACAATAATCACAAGCTTCGACACCATCATTTGCAATCACAACACCAAGCCCCAGCTTCTTTAATAGTCGCTCAATAAGCTTTTGATTCACAATATTGTCCTCCGCCAATAATACCGTGCCACTAAGCGAGTAAACGATGGATACATCTCCCTTTCTACCTTTATTCTGTTTCTTATCTAATGAAGATTTACTCACCCAACGAACATCACTTGGCAAGCCACTTCCTGTCACCAACGTAAATACACTGCCTTTTCCAACCTTGCTTTCAACGGTAATATCTCCCCCCATCAATAACGCAAGCTTTCTAGAAAGAACCAGCCCCAGCCCCGCATCAGAGTGCACTCCATCTCCACGAGAAAACATATCAAACAAATAGCGTAATCTACTTCTCGATATTCCGACACCTGTATCTATAACAGAAAACCTAAGCTGCTCAATGCCAGCATCCCACTCAAGACGCAAAACCACCCCTCCGTCGGGGCAAAAACTAATAGCATTATCACACAAATTATCTAGTATCTGCACAATCCTAGTTGGATCGCCAATAATCTTACTAGGTACTGTCGACTGATAGTTAACCTCAAAATTTAACCCTAACGACGTTGCTTTTTTTAAAAACTTTCTATTCACACTGTCTACAATAGAAACTACATCAACCTCAATACTTTCTATACTGAACTTTTCAGCATCAATTTTTGAATAATCCAAAATATCATTAACTAGCTTTAACAATGAATTGCTATTATTAACAATAATATCAATCCATTCACGCCTATCGTTATCATCACCTTCATTACTTTCTAATAGCTCTCCGTAACCAATAATAGCGGTAAGTGGAGTCCGTATATGATGACTCATCATGGATAGAAACTGATTTGCAGTGCCCATAACTTGCTGGGCTATATCATTCTTTATGCGTTCATTTTCTCTTTCAGAAATCGCCTTTAACTTATTAAATAATTCTGTATTATCCGTTAAACTACCCTCCACATGTGAAGGCAACCCAACATTATCAAAAACCATTTTGGCGGAATGAAGCATATGCGATGGTTTATCACCAGCAGAAAGGATCATTGAATTTTCCACCACATCACCTCTGCGCATAATCTCATAATCAGAAAAACCGCCAACAAACATAGATTTCGATATTTTCAAATTATAGTTTTTAATTTGAGAAATCCCAGAAAACCCAAACACTTTAATAAATGCCATATTAGCCGAAGTAACACGTCCGTCCATAGACATTCTATAAAGCCCTTGGAGTGAATTATTAAATATCGATTGATATTTTCTAAGATTATTAAATTTCTCTTTCCTTGAACGTAAAGCCAGCTCTTGACCTAACTTGACTCTATTAGCCAATGCAAGCGAAAGTATTGTCGCTTCAAAAACAATACTAAGGGGCAATATAATTTCAGCCACTGCATTTAACGCAACAAAACCAGAAAAAACGATACTATTAAAAAATGTACCTACAATTAATGGTAACCATGAAAAAACATAGAATTTACCATTTTCATTACCTTTCATCCAACTGTAGAAGCCTACCCAAATTACAAAAGGCGCCAGAATTGCTGGTGTAATAGCGGTAAACTTAACCACAAATGATCCGTCAAAATATTGAGATAACGCCAGGTTTATAACAAACAGTAAAAGCAACAAATCTACCACACGATTTATCACCGGGTGTCGCTGCTTAAGATCTAAAAAAGAACGCATAAATAACATCACTGCCATATATAAACACCACAGAATTGCGGCAATTGATTTTACCGTTATCAGTCCATAAATATACGGGGCATGTAAAACCCCATGACCAGAATGCATAAGTACAAACGTCGACGTCACCACAAGATACCCGGCATAATAGATATAACTTATATCTCTTACCGTTAAATAAATAAATAAATTATAAAAAACTAACACCAACATACTTCCGTAGAAGAACCCATAAAAAAACTCTTCGACAGCGACTTTTTGAACAAATAATCCAGGTTCCCACAATGTCACTGGCAAGTACAATGACGCACGCGGATGTCTGATTTTCAAATATAATGTAATCTTTTCTTTTGCATTAATCATCACAGGAAAAACACTATTCACATGATAAATTTCACGCTCATTAAAAGGCCTTCTTGTGTCGGCTGTCTTTACCTCGTAACCACCCTTAGAGTCAGGCACATAGAGTTCCGCAACATCCAATAACGCCCTTCCAATTTCTAGGTACCATTCTTCATTTCCCCCTACAACCCCCTCTATGTTTATTTCCAACCAAAAGGTATACGGAGTTATCCCCAAGTTGGGTATTTCCTCCCTATTGCTAACAAACCGATGATTATCGCTACCTCTAACCTGCTCAATAGTCAGCTCCCCCGCTTTATCCTCCAAAATCCGTAATTTGGGGCCAAGTTCATAACGACCACTTTCTAAAACCTGAACAAACTCACCAGACTCACCAGACTCATGACTTATAGCTGATGAACATGTAACAATGAGCCAAAATAGAAGAGATACTCTAGAAAACATCAGGAAAAACAATGTAAAGCGAGCATTGTTGGAATCAGCAAAACCTGTGACCTTTTTGAGCTATCGACCTTATGAAGTGTAGGCCACCCAACCACTAGTCACAATCAACAAGCTCATAAACAGCATAGATTCCAATTAATGCCCCTTAGTCCGCGCCAACACTAAAAAACAAGCAGCAGAAATACCGGCAGCCCCAAACACCATACACATCACCATAATTTGATATCTTGCAGCAATAAGAGGGGGTACATCCGATAAAATCTGACCTGTCATCATACCTGGTATAGAAACAAGGCCTACCGCCAGCAAAGAGTTAACAACAGGAATTAATGATGCTTGGAAGGCTATTCTCTTGGCCTCTTGGTACAACACGCCCCGTTCCAATTCTGCATAAAGCCTCTCTGCCGCCAAACTCACACTATTCATTGAACTGGCAAAAATCATTCCCGCCAAAGGCACTATATATTGAGGAGAATACCAAGGGCTAAGATGCAAAACTCCCTGTGTGACAAACAAAAGAGAAATAAAGCCCCCTAAAGCAATTGAACATAATGCTCGGACATACAGCTTCTTTCGCTGAACCTTTACAGTACCCAGCGCAATCCAACTGGATGAAAAAACCATAATTGCTAAGATTGCAATAATAACAATGGAACTGTTGGTTTCAAAAATAGCGGTTAGAAAGTACCCCACCAACAACAATTGCCCTAGCATCCGTGCAATGGCATATAAGGTGTATTTGGTATTCAAAGACCAAGCAAAAATAACCCCCACAACAATCAACACGGGAATAAAGGCCATCATCAAATTGCTCAGGGGTATTATTTGGACAGAACTATTCATTAACTCCGCCTGTTACAACCGCATACGAATGTCTATGTTCTTTACTTATGTTCTCTATTTTTAGCTTGGCTTATTCACCGATTGCCCTGTGTTCTTAAGCAAATCCAGGTAATCCTTCCACTCAACATCATTCTCAATCACCATTTCAATAGGGTATTGCTCATGACCAAACAACGCCTTGTTGATTTGCTCCTGCAACAGAGCGATATCAGAACAATAAGCGGACCACTCTTTTACACCGTTATGTAGAAATATCTTATAAAAAATGCACAGTGCATCTTTCTCTAATACGGTAAATATGGCTTCTTCAAACGTAGCCATACTTTTGATAATGTCTCGCTCTGGCATCCCACTATTTTCATCGGGCACATAATCCCACGTAATACGCAGAATATTGGGATGGCTTTTCACTCCCACCAAATGACCCAAATGGCCTCTCCCACGAATAAGTACTGGAAAACCATCATCTTTGCCTTCTGCGGCAAACCAGCGATCATCTATCTCAATCATTTATTACTACCT
>CAJXZM010000046.1 GCA_913063125.1 uncultured Gammaproteobacteria bacterium
AGGGCGTCATAGGCATCAGATCGTTCTCGCAAGGCATCGATTTCTGCTTCAACGGCTTTTCTGAAGTCTTCTCTTAACTGTGTTGTCTTATCGTCTGTTGGTTCCGCTACAGGGTTGTTTGCTAGTGCCGATTTATAGCTATTTCGTATATTCAGTGCACTTTGATTAAGGGCGGCATCAAGTTCGGCGTATAACGATTGCCGTTCATTTTCAACGGCAGCTTCATTATAGTTGTGGCCAAATTCAATAATGCCGCCACCAACAGGCGCATCGGTTTCAATAGCTTTACCTTGTTTATCTAAGGTGCCGGTTCGTTCTTGACCATCTTTAAAGGTGACTTTGTAGGGAATCTCTATGGCCGGGGTGTTTTCAATATCTTCATAGGTTAAGGCAATGCTGATAGTTTCGAGTTCGGTAGGTATAGGCTGTACTGGTGTCATACCATGCATATTGGCGCTGCTTGGTTGGTTGCTGGAACCGGAACTCCCTGCGTTATTACTGGGGTTGGTACTGGTGTTATTTCCGGCGTTGTGACCAGTGTTCGTTGCTGTTTGAAAAGTCCTGGCTAACTCAGCATCGGTCGGCATCGTAATCTTTTCACCCTTACGATGATCCGTCACCATCCAACCATTACCACCCACAATCATCGCAGACCCAGGTTTCGCAATTTTACCCGCCTTATCATTCACCGGGGGGGTCGGCTTAGCCGGTGCAGCAGGGGATGCAGATTGCGCTCCAACGCCACCGCCTCCAGAGTTAATGCGCACCATCGGGCCGCTAATAATTACGCCGGCTGGGCTTAAAAACAATATCCCAGCACCACCTTTAACCGTGAGGGCCATACCTCCATCCACGACCAATGTAGTGGCCGCTTTTAAATGGGTTTGTTGTGCTTGTTGGAAGTGGTTGTTACCACTTTTAAGGTGTAAGTCTTTACCCACTTTGATGGATAATGAGTCACCCACTTCAAGGTTGCTGTTGCCACCAACGTTAAGGTGTTTGTCTTTGCCGATATTTTCATTGTGCTGGTTGGTGACAATATGATGTTGATCTTTTTGGATATGCTGTTTTAAGTCGTTTTTAATCCGCAGATCCATGTCTTTTTCTGCATGGAGATAAACCTGCTCTTTGCCTTTTTTATCATCGATGCGTAATTCATTGTGGCCGTCACCGCCCGGTGAGCTGTTGCTACGAAATACGGTGCGGGTTTTGTTGAAGGGTAAACCTTCAGGAACGGGGTTGCTGGTGTTAAACGCGCTGCCGGTAACAATCGGGCGGTCGGGGTTGCCGTATTCAAATTGCACGATAACTTCTTGCCCGATACGGGGTACTACCATGCTGCCATAACCATTTCCGGCAAAACCTTGGGCTACTCGAATCCAGAGACTGCTTTTATCATTCATTTGGCCTTGAAGATCCCAGTGAAATTGCACTTTGATTCGGCCGTAATTGTCGGTATAGATTTCTTCGCCACCCGGGCCGCAGACCAATGCAGTTTGATGGTCATAGGCTTTTGGTTTTGGGTGTACCTGAACACGAAACGCAGTTTCGTTTGGCATGGTGTAAAAGGTGGATTGGTATTCTGTGCCGCGGTTGCTGCTGCCTTCTTCCAGTGATTGTGGTTGTAACCCTTCATGAATCACTTTGGTTAACAGGTAAGGGCGATTAAAGACGGAGGTGAAGTGTTGTTTTATCGTCAATAATTTACCGGGTAATAATCGCACACACTGGGTTTGACCTTCCCCCGTGATCAGGTCAACACAATCTGCTTCTAAATGTATCTTGGTGTATTTTTTTGCCTGATCTGGGGTTTCAAAATGACCGGGGTATTGGTAGCGCTCAAGGTCACCATCGGGGTTTAGTTGATGGCCTAGTCCCACTTGTGTGCTGTTAGGGTTGAAGTCACCGAGGGTCACGTTTTGAGGCGAGTAACCTTCCCAAAGGGCGGGGCGTGTACCACATTCAGGGCAGATACCATCGGGTGGTACTTTACCGATACGATTGGAACAGTTGGAGCATTTCACCCTAGTTTGGACTTTGGTGCGATGGGTAAAGCCGTAAATGCTATCGGTGGCTTGTGCCATGCCGGTTTTTGCGTGAAAGGGGATGGCTTTGTTGCCTGCAATTGGGCCGAAAACAGAGTTGCGATCACTGATCACCATGCAGTGATGATCTAGATGGTGTTCGAAGAAGTAAAACATGCCTTCTTCACTCATTAGCCGTTCGACAAAAGCGAGGTCCGTTTCATTGTATTGCACGCAGTAATTACGCTTGGGGTAGTTACCGGACAGAGCGAATTTAGCGTTGTAACCGGATATGCCAGAGCCACCTAAAACTTCTTTAAGAATGGTGGGTATGGTTTTTTCTTGGAAGATACGTGTGTTTTCTTTTAATGCCATAAATTGGCATTTGGGAACAAGTATTACTCGGTAGTTGGCAAAGCGGTCGCCATGGCCCTGTGTGTGGAATTGGATGACTTCGCCATGAACCAAACGGTTGTCTAGCTTGTCATCAACCAGCGTCAGAACACCGGCTTTTTCCAGAAACTGATCTGCTGTGAGGTCAAAGTTCTCTGAGACAATATCGATCGTAAATACGTAGGGTGTTGAAATCGCCTCTTCACCGGTAAATTTGAGCACGCGCAGAGAGTCTGCTAGCCCGATAAGTTCGAAGGTGAATTTGCTGGCATTGGCTGGAAGCATGTTGAGACGATCCTGTCCTGATAGGTAGCTAACGATGTTTAGCTAAAAGAGACAGAAGTGGGGTAAGGGTTTGGCGGGTTTTGGCGGTTTGACTGGCTATTTATAGTCAAAAACCTTTCTATGTTATCTGTCTGTGGTTGGTCTAAAAATATGGATTATGAAGAACTTCATGATCTTACCAAGCCAGTAAGTTTGCCTGACAAAGGCAGTGATGTTGGCGCTTCAGTGCATGAAAATAGAGATATATTCGGCAATGACCTACTTTGTAAAGCTGAATTCGAATCACAAATCCTTGGTGATTTATAACGGACATGAACCGAACATTGCAGGGCGACTTCGAACACATTTATCGCTCACTAATGGCCGTACTGGAGCTATAGGAATAAAACAACAAGCTAAATGACAAGAGTCTTGGTGAGGTGGTGTCTCGTTAGGACTGCGATAGTTTGCTATAGAAGATTGAAAAACTGCAGAGCCTTTTCTTTTTCTTGCTCGGAAAGAGAGGGGTACTTAAAAATGATTTTTGCTAAGACATCGTCATCACAGAATAAAAACGCCATGGGAACACGTAGCGTTTTTGCTAATGTCGCAACAGTTTGCGGATCTGGGTGATGCTTTCCTGTCTCGTATTGATTAACTCGGGCGCTGGCTGAAAATTCGTCAATTCCGGCATCTATCCCCAGTTGCTTTTGAGATAGTCCCGCTTTTAATCGCGCTTCTTTCAACCTTTTTGTGAATGTATTAATAATCTCAGCCTCGAATACCTAAGACTAAGATTTTCTTAGTTTCACTGTTGACTGGATACTAAGGTGTCCTTAGTATTACGTGACTAAGGAATCCTTAGTTTTTCTTCCAAAAATGATTTTTGAATAAGAAGGGGAAAATGATGCTGAGAATGATTTTTTGTACCGCTTTAGCGGGAGCCGCATTAACGGGGTGTGCGTCGTTTAGTACGGAAATGATAAATGCCAACGGAATATTGAAACGATGTGAGTCAAGCGGCGGTGGAGTTGGGCTCGGGGCCATAGTTGGTGCTGGATCTGCCGCTGTGATGCGTAGTAACTGTGTTACAAGCTATTCTGATGCGGGGTATCTCGAGTTCAATGAAGCTGGGTCATTACGTGTTCATGCAGAACGAAGGGAGCAGGGCTTCTACATAAAAAAGAGTTTTGTCGATGGGATTGTGGAGGGTGACGTAATTACCGATATAGACGGACAGCTACCTAGTGATTTTGAGGGCTTCAAAAAAATCATTTTTGGAAAGTTGTCGGAAGATATTTCGTTGACGATTTTTAGGGGTGACAAAGAGCTAAAAAAATCGATAAAACGTGTGCCATTTCATCGAAAATAGATATTGAATTCAGGAAAGGTGGATGAGTTCATGGGTGTAGGTAGCCGAAACGTTTGGTTTGATGTGAGAAAATTGGTCTCCAGGCCGGAATTTCGGTTATTTTGTTTCCCTTATGCTGGTGGTAGCGCATCAATTTATTTTAACTGGCATAAGTGGCTACCAAAAAATGTAGAGGTTTGTGCAATTCAATTGCAAGGCCGAGGTTCACGATATAATGAAGAGCTGCATACAAATATGGATCAGCTTGTAGAAGACCTTGTTGCTCAAATCAAACCGTTGATGGATGTACCATGTGCTTTTTTTGGGCATAGCATGGGCGGGAACATTGCTTTTCACCTGTGTCATAAATTGAAACTTGAAAGCGAAGTTGCCCCCAAATATTTGTTTCTTTCTGGCAGCAGTCCTCCTGACGTTATAGAAGGCTACCCCGGTATCGATTCTTTGACGGACGATGAATTCTGGGAGGCGATAAAGCGCTTAAGCGGAACACCCAAAGAGCTGCTGCATAATGCGGAGTTAATGAGGCTTATGCTACCTGTTTTTAAAGCGGATTATGAAACTCTCAAATCAGGTAGGGAGTACTTAGATAGTTTAGAGATACCTCTCGTTTTGATTCGAGGGAATAGAGATAACAGTATCTCAGCGTCGGAAATCAAATCGTGGGAAAAATTCTCGAACGCTCGAAGCACAATGCATGAGTTTAATGGAGGGCATTTCTATTTGCACAGGCTTGAACGTGAATTGTTGAGTTGTCTATCATCGTATATTGCCTCGTCTGTCGAATAACAAGATTCAGTATAGAGCGTCATCACAAAAATTACTAAATAGGTAAAGTTAATGAGATTGGAAAAATGGTTTTTAGTGTTGTTTGTCTCTACGTTATTTGGTTGCTCCTTGGTTAAAAAAGTAACAGTTGATCCGTACCTAGCCACTCAGGCGCCGAGTGATGAGGTTGTGGTTGGATATTTGAATCATCTTGCTGAAAACGGCGAGTGGTCTGATAGGAATGAAAAGCATCACAGTGTATACAATCAGTTGTTTCAATATATTTATCTAGAAAAAGATCAGATTCTTCGGGCGGAGAGAGTGTTGTATTCATCGCAGCGTGAGGCTTTCTTTTATGAGAAAAAATACTTGGATATTAATATGATCGATAGCTCAACGATCACGATTGATACGACGGGTAATAAAAGTCTCCCAATTTCGGTGTCAATGCACTGTTTTCAAAAAAATGGAGGGAAACAGTGTGGAAAATACTCTAATAGCGGTGTTCGTGGCAAATATAGTGCCGGACGATACGTTTTCGCGCGTTTTGGCTCACGTACCGTAGCGGATAAATTTGTTGCGACAATTAAGGCATGGCTAAAGAAGAAGCAATCTTCTGGTAACGATACAATTGAAAATATCCTCAGAAAGCATAAACAGACGGCGATGTCAGGCTCGTCATTGACGATTTCAAATTCGATTTTGGATAATTCGATATTATTGGCTATACCGGTTGTTGATATTTTTACAATTGACCGCATAAAAAAGGAAATTGGCGAGTCAGCATCCATCTGTAGTAATACTTACGGTGGCAAGGAATATACCGGAGGGATAGGGTTGGAATTTGACGATTCAGAAATTATTAAAGAGGTTGATCTTAGTGAGATAGAAAAATCATTTGTGAGTTGGGAGGGTAATCATAAAGTCACTGTAAATGATTTTCTAAAACCCTCTATAATTCATCCGTATCAGACCAGACTGACTGATGCAAATACGCTTGTTTGCGCAACGCGTAAAAGTGAAGGCTATCGTTACCATTACATGTTGCGTTATTGGGGTGGGATCAGAACCAGTTTTAATGCCCTACTCATGACAGATGCTGCTTCGTTAAAGAAGGTCGAAAAATCATTTTTAATTTCTGAAGGAAAAAAATACCAAGAACAGGCTGGTGAGAGTATAGCTACCGCTAAAGCGCAGTTAGGCGATTTATATGGCCGCACTTCATCGGAAGGCGTTGATATGCAAGTTTTGTTGGCTAAGCCTGAATTTTCAGAAAAATTCAGGCTTACGGTTCTGTTGGCTAATTACGGAAATACTGCAAAACATTTTGGTTTCGAGAGCCTGGGTGGGATAACAGATTCAAAAGGTAGAGTTTTTAAAATTATACCAGCTGGGGGCAGTGCCAGTAGAGTTGGCGTCTCGATTGGGCAGTACTGTGTTCAAGACGGAGCCAGCGTACTGCTAAATCCGGGTGTTGACTGTACTGTCATTTTCAGTATTTCAATCCCAGGTTTTTTAGTGAGTGATCCTCGTCAGGATTCAAAGACACTGATTGAAATTGACGGAAATAATATCGTGTTGAAAAAGCGATCGAAATACGATCTGAGAATCCAAAGTTTAATGTAATTAATATTCAGGTCGTATCTTGTTCACAAAGTAGGCCGGTTGACCTTCGAAGAGCTAGATGCTCTTTGAATCACCGAAATTCTTGAGTCCCTCTATTGGGTTGTTGGAACCTTCTAGAGGGACTCCAAACATGCTAAAAATTAAAATGTTGGTCAGTGTGCGCTGGAAGCGAATCTTGAGTCCCTCTATTGGGTTGTCAGCACCCTCTAGAGGGACTCTAAACATCTATAAAAAAAAAGCATTATTAAAGGTGTGCTAGTAGCGAGGTTAGGTGTCTAGTATTACTGCCAATGGATTTTGTTGTGAAAAATATCATGGAGGACTTAAATAACTTTGAGGAAAGCGGCCTGTATGTGTGAATGAATTAACGATTAGAAGTCCAAATTTGTACCCGATTTTTTAAAGTCAAAAACTAACGAAATCTCAGAAGGTGCGAGGCGTCAAAGGTACCCCCACACAAAAAACACACTGTATGATTTTGTCCAATTGGCCAAAAGTGAGCAGTAGCACTATTTCTCAGCCTTAAAATGGCATTTTTGAGGCTGAGAATGATTAAAATATCAAAGGCTCCATGGAAAAACAGAAGATTTTGGCCCAATTGGTAAAAATTGTTATTGCGGATTTTTGGTCAGAGCAAAAACAAGTAAAACTCCCTGAATTAGGCTCCTTGGGCCAAAAGGGATAGTACAATTTTCCCCAGATAGGTAGGGTACATAAAAAAGGTAAAATAATGTTATTGGTATTGTGAGAAAACAGAGCACGCAAGGCGAATGATCTTCAACGAAGAATTGAGGAGGATTGGCTGTCTTAAATGGGCGCCTATAAGTCGCTTTTTGGGTGTCGTTTTTTATGTGGAATCGAGCTGTTACGATGATCTATTGTCGTAAATTACGTATATCATTATTTTTACAACCCTATCGGTTAAATTATATTGCTTTTATTGACAGCAATTATTTTCTGAAGCATTGTTCTGTTTAGGTGGTTAGCCATCGAGCTTGGCCAGAGCTTCAGCAGCACCAGCTGAAATCTGCTTCTTGTCTAAATAGAATGTTAAACTATTATGCTTTTCCCAAATTGAGGGTGAGCCTGTTAACTGGTGTCATGCTTGCTCGATTCAATTGAGAATTGCATTATGATTTTACATGACAAGCCTGCTTTAAAATTACTGATCACTGAGTTAGATTCTCAGCTCTCCCGTTCCAGTATCAAGATAAAGCGTTCAAGACTCTATGAAATATTGGCGCAGTCACAAGGTTTCAAGACGAAAGCAGCCCTCGTTTCCCGGCTACCTATTTTTCTTGATACTAGCAATATAGCTACAGATGTATTGCTAGTATATATAGAGCGGTACGATATTAAATCAGATAGTTCTACTCATCCTAATAGTTCGTTGTTAGAAAATGCAGCTTGTATTGTTCAACCTTTTCCTCTCGTAGCGCCGCCTCATAGCGGTTTAAAATTGAGTATAGATTGGGATTATGGGTTTGTTTATCGACCTTATCATTGTGAGCCAACTGGTAACTCGGGAACCTGGGATGAATTCTACCGTCGCAGTTCCAGTTTTATGTTGAATAGCATTGTGCTTGAGGACGAATATGGACGATTGCGTGAATTGATAGATCCCTCCGTTCAGCAAGTGGTAGCCGGGTACACAAATAATGGCCCAGAAGAAAAGGCTTCTTTTACAAAAGCCGCTGATGAGGCCTTAGAAAGGGTCGGAGAAATTATTGATAACTTTGAATTTGAATTCTGGGGAGGGCTTGAGCCTGGCCACCCCGCTGATCTATTTGGTGATTACATTGTCTATGACTCGGATGTTGAAGAGTTGGAGTTAACTGAGGTAGTTGTCGAAGGTGCATTACTCCTGGATCACTCTTATTCTGATATCGATCTACGATGTCTCGTCGCTACTGAACTAAAGCAGGCTTTTGCACCTGCCAATGATGAAAGCCTCTATTGTTTTTTAAAAAGCCTTCGCGATGCATGCAAGAGGAACTACGATGCTAAAAGTAGGGCAGTGACTATAGCGTAATAACATCATGGCTTTGTTGACGTAAAGACTTTGGGCGCTTTTCAGCTTCCCCAATAGATAAAGTTTGTGTTCAAGGTATTTAACAAAGCTATATTTGGGTAGGAAAAATCATTTTTAAGAAGGGCTCGAATTGCTCCTGGACTATTGATTATGATATACCATGTTACTTGGCTGGTTATCATTGGTGTGACCGAAATGCTTAATAAGGATTATATGGATGGCCGATAACACAAAGTACCTTTTCGAAGGCAATGAATATGGTAAAGGCCCGTTGGTTCATGCTGTAGTAGAGCATTACACGCATGAAACAGGTGTTAGTTATCGTGAAATCAAAGAAAAATTCAGTGGTATACCCAACTCTAGGGGATTGTTGCTGGATAGCGTTTCGTATGAAGAGGCGTTCGCCGAAACTGAAGATATCGCTAAGCGCTACTTTGTAAATAAAAAGCTTACCGATTCAGGTGGAACTGTTTTTTATGTCAGTAACCAGTGGGGAATTAGCAATATTGATGGGTTTATCCTCAAGGCTAGGGAGTTGGGGTATCAAATAGGTATCATTCCAGACTCAAGTTCAGAAATAATTCGGTATTTTAATATTTATAAAAACAACGCCTCTGTGGAGTGGATGGGTGGTTATAAAGAGCGATGTGAGACGTTAAAAGGCATTGAACCAACAGTGGCAGCTTTTGGGGAAGAAAATATACTTGAGACGTACTGGCGATCCAACAACAACGGCATATCAAGCGTAAAACCAGGTATGCTTAGTAATGAGGAGTATTCAAATCTTAAGGATGAGCTGCCTAGTATTGGCCTGAAAATTTCCCGAAATCCCTCTCCCGAAACTAGGATAGAAGTTGATGCATGGAGCAAGAAAGCCAAGGATGAAGGACGGTTTGATTCAATAAAGCACAGTGTAATTCATCGTTTCTTTTGTGCTTGCGCTCCAGAAATATATTGCACAATTATTAATCACGGGGATCTTAAGAAGTTCGTTAAAAAATGGAATGCCAGGGGTTTGGGGGCCAAAATTGAGCTTTCATCAAACTGGGCTGAATTGAATAGTAAAGTTGTTCAAGCAGTTAAAATGCGAGGTTTGGATGAAGAGGATATCTATCTAGTTAATACGTTTATCTACCGCCTCAAAGAATACCTCGTAGATGACAAAACCACCATCTTTGGGGAAGGGGTACGTGAAAAGCCAATATCACCTGCTGACTCTGCGATAAATTCCATAGGCACGTCTTCATCTTTGAATCAAATATTATATGGACCACCCGGCACAGGTAAAACTTACAGTACGGTTGAGAAAGCTGTCGCGATTGTTGATCCTAATTTGGTAGCAATGATGGTTGATTCGGATTTGAACAAATTAGAGCAGCGAGAAAAGATCAAAGCCCGATTTGATCAGCTGCTCAGCGAGGGGCAAATAGCTTTTACGACCTTTCATCAAAGCTTTGGTTACGAAGATTTTGTTGAAGGATTAAAGGCAGAGTCTGACGATGGGCAAATCAGCTATTCGGTAGAAGACGGGGTTTTTAAGAAAATCTGCGAGCGTGCCGATCCTGCTAGGCATTCTGGTGGAATTGACGAAGCGATGGTTGACTTCAAAGAAAAGTGTACAGAAGAGCCGGTAACACTCACTACAGCTACAGGAAAACCTTTCTCTGTTAGTTATCGAGGAGGGAAGACCTTTAGTTGTTTACCTGAAGCCTCTACAAGATCCGTTGGATTGCGAGCCAACATTGATCATGTATACCGCCTTGTTCTTAACGAGGCTCCCGGAGGCCTTTATTATCCGAGTTATTCAAAAGCTATCGCCAAATACCTGACAGAAACTTACAATATTGATGTTTCTTCAACTAAACCTGTTAAGGCTGAGCCACATGTATTAATCATTGATGAAATTAATCGTGGAAATATTTCAAAAATCTTTGGGGAATTGATTACGTTGTTGGAGCCTGGCAAGCGGAAGGGACAAATGGAAGCGTTAACGGTTACCTTGCCATACAGTAAGGAACCATTTTCTATTCCTTCCAATTTGCATGTCATAGGCACAATGAACACCGCAGATACAAGCTTGGCCAAGGTTGATATTGCTTTACGCCGTCGATTTGAATTTGTTGAGCTGATGCCAAAGCCTGAATTACTGGAAGACCTAGTTGTTGATGGTGTGAAGGTATCCCGCTTGCTGGATACCATTAATCAACGTATTGAACTTCTATACGACCGTGATCATTGCATTGGCCATAGTTATTTTCTCGGCTTGACTTCGTCTTCGTCAATTGAGGCGTTAGCAGCGATATTTGAAAAACAAATTATCCCATTGCTGGAAGAATACTTCTTCGAGGATTGGGCTCTGATTCATAGGGTGCTGGGTGATCACCTTAAAGGAGGTAAGCAACCTAAATTCATTGTGAAACGTTTTGGTGACCAGAAAATGAAAGAATTGATGGGGAGCGACTGGCGGTCGGATAACAGTATTCAGCCTGTATGGAAATTAAATGTCGAATCCTTACTCGATCCACAGGCCTATATCGGTGTATATAATTCAATAACTCCCCAACAACCGCAGAAACCGTCAGAATCTATCGTTGAGGGTGTTGAGTAAGCATGCCTAGCTTTACAATTAGAGAGTATGGCTTGCTAGCAAAAGAGCCTGCTCCGGCAGGGCATACAACAAGTCTTAGTAGGCAGGTTATCCCTGTTACAGCCTGGGACTGGTTGTTGTCAGAGGCTTGTGGTGATAGTAAACATAAGCAACTTGTAAGGCCTCGTCAGGTTGATGGCTCACTGTATTTGCAAGTGCTTAACTATGCAGGAGCTGTCACCACTCCTTGTGGTACGCAGATTGAAATTCTGCCTAAGCATATGGAGGAGTCTGATGACGCCAGTATGGTGGATAGCCGACGCATATTAATGAAGATGTTGAATAGGGTTTATCGCCTCAATATGCGTGAGTTTGAACAGGCTGATCTTCAATTATTCAATCGCCCTTTGCCTGAAGTTTTGATTTCTCAGTTTCTATTAGAGATTAAACAGTTGGTTCGACGGGGGATTCGTTCTGCTTACCTAAACCTACAAGATGAAACACCTTATTTGAGAGGGCGTTTGCAAGTTGTCGCTCAATTACGACAACCACCTGGGCGGCAACATCGTTTTCAGGTGGAATATGACGAATTCGTACCGGATCGGCCTGAAAATCGACTGATACATGCGTCATTAAAAAAGGTCTTGGTTTGGAGTCAATCCATTGATAATCAGCGATTAGCACGAGAGCTGCTGTTTGTATTTGACGATATCCCGATTTCAACGAACTATCGTAGTGACCTTGGTCGTTGGCAGGACGACCGCAATATGCAGCATTACCGTGCCAGTAAGTCTTGGTGCGAGTTTATTCTAAAGGAACAGTCTCCCTTCACCCTAGCAGGAGCGCACTTTGGGCAATCTTTCTTGTTCCCAATGAATGTGTTGTTTGAAAAATATGTGGCGCGAGTACTTGAACAGCAATTGCCCGATGGCTTTAAATTAAAAGAGCAAGCAGCGAGTCAGTACCTTATTGATACGCATTGCGATAAAAAGCTCTTTCAGTTGAGCCCCGACATATTGATAACTAGGGAGGGTAAACCTGTCACTGTTCTGGACTGCAAATGGAAAATGATTGATCAGAATAAGAGCCATGCTGAAGGCACGGACGAAAAGTCTTATGGAATTAGCCAGGGAGATATCTATCAACTGTTTGCATATGGTCAGAAGTACCTTGGCGGGAAGGGGTGTGTATATTTGATTTATCCGTCCCATCGGTTGTTCTCGACTGCTTTGCAGACCTTCCATTTTGATGAAAAGCTTAGCTTGCGTGTTATCCCGTTTGATTTGGATAGGGATTGTTTTATTCATGGTGATGATAGTGCAATTGAAATGCTCATATCTAGATAGTACACGCCGACAAATCCAACTCATGCTAGTTAAAAATTCAGATTTCCCTTATAAATAACCTTGCTATCCTGAATAGCAAGATGCAAGCTAGTCCACCATTCTGTTTATCTAAATATGCATAAGTCAGGTTAAATAATGATCAGATGCAACCTTTCTCGCCTCATGGGTGAGCAAAAAATGAACATTTCAGATGTTGCTCGTGAAAGTGGCTTTAATCGAAGCACGATTTCATTGTTGTACCACGAAAAAGCGAGCCGTGTAGACCTAGACGTTGTGGAAAAACTCTGTGAAGTATTTAACTGTCAAGTTGGCGATCTATTAGAAGTTATCAAAGGGGAAGAAGAGTAAATGGATAAACTCTGGAAACAGATCACCCCGTCAGACTATGCCTGGGAACGCGAGGCACTAGAATTCGCTAAGCAAATTTTACCGGATCATGATCCCTACCGTGCCTGGGCAAATTTTGAATTTATTGCTCTTGATGGCTCCATCAATGAAATTGACCTGATGGTGCTGACCCCCAAAGGGCTATTTCTCATTGAAATCAAATCACATCCTGGGGTTATGCGTGGTGACGCAGGTACCTGGATATGGGAAAAGCCTACCGGCGGACGTAAGGTTTTTGATAGCCCGCGTATACTCACGGATCGAAAGGCGAAAAAGCTCGCTTCTCTATTACAGATACAACCCTCAGCAAAACGAAGTAAAGAGCGCATACCATTCCTCACTGCACATGTTTTCCTTTCAGCAGAGAACTTGGTTAATAAATTGGATGGGCCTGCTCGTTTGAATGTTTGTACTCGTAAGAACTTCCTCCATGATATTACTCACATGGATGAAAACTGGCGCCATCGAAAAATGAATGCACCAATTGCCAAAATGCTATCCAGAGCCGTGGAAGAGGCGGGTATTAAAGAGTCTGTCCGTATGCGCAGGGTAGGGCTTTATGAATTAAAAGAGCTGCTGGATGAGGCTGATCACTTTCAAGAGTGGCAAGCCGTCCATACGGATTTAGGGATAGAACGTAAGGTGCGTATTTATCTAACTTATGGAAAGCCCGATGTTGAGGCACAACGATTACAGAAGGCGGCTCAGCTGGAATTTCGTTTGCTGGAAGGAATAGAGCATCCAGGTATTCTTAAAGCGAAAGACTATCAAACTCACGATCACGGGCCCGCATTAGTCTATGAATATGACGCCAGTGCTACTCGACTGGATCATTTCCTATTACAAAGCAATGAAGTTAAACGCCTCGATACCCTGCAATCATTGAACCTGTTGAGACAAATAGCAGAAGCAGTGCAATACGCCCATGGTCAAAAGCTCTATCACCGTGCGTTAAGTCCTCAAAGCATTTTGGTGAAACAGCTAAATGACGACAAATACAGTATAAAAATAGCGAATTGGTCTACCGCTGAGCGAATATACGAAACAGAAACACAGCAAATTAGTGCGTTTAGCCACCTGAGTAGAATGGTTCAGGAAGAGGCGAGCCCTTACATTGCCCTTGAGGCACATGCAAATGGTGAGGCGGATGGTGTCCATATGGACGTTTTCTCTCTCGGTGCGATTGCCTACCATTTATTTACCGGTAAAAAACCCGCAGAAAATGACTTAGATCTACAGGACAAACTAGGACGTGGTAATGGCCTGCAAATAACCGATGAAATAAACGGTGCTAGCGAGATGCTGCAATATATGGTGCAGTATGCCACTCATCCCGATACCAGTAGTCGGCTTGGCTCGGTAGATGAATTTATTACCTGCCTGGATGAGATTGAAGAAGAAATAACTCGCCCTGATACTCAACGCAATAGCGATCCGACTGAGGCGAATAAAGGGGATACCTTTGAAGGTGGCATAACCGTTAAAAAACGCTTGGGTAAAGGTGCCTGCTCTGTTGTGTTCTTAGTAGATCATCAGGGCCAGGAGAGAGTTCTCAAAATTGCTTCTGACCAAACGCACAATCGACGAATAATGCAGGAAGGTGAAACACTGGCCAAGTTCAGGCATCAAGCGATTGTTGCCTACCACAAAACTCTTGATATAGCGGGTCACACCTCATTGCTTATTGATTACACCAGTGAGGGTACTCTCGCCCAACGTATTCGCGAGTATGGTGCTGTGCAGCTTGAGTTGTTAGAACGTTTTGGAGATGACCTGTTAAGCGCACTGGCACACGTTGAAGACAAATCTATTGTACACCGTGACTTAAAGCCTGAAAACATGGGGTTAACGTTGCAGGGTAGCCAACTTCACCTTGTATTGTTCGATTTCTCACTTTCGAATGTAGGCTCCGATAATATTACTGCTGGTACAGTCGCCTACATGGATCCCTTTATTCGAGACGTCGGTAGACGCAGATGGGATGATTTTGCAGAACGATTTTCTGCAGCCTTAACACTCTATGAAATGTCTGCCGGTGCGCTGCCCGGTTGGGCCTCAACTGTAGGCTTACCACTACAAATTGAAGGTGAGTTAGAAATAGACCGCACCGTATTTGACCCCACTATACGGGATCGAATGGTGGCTTTCTTTAAGAAAACCCTTGTAAGAGATGTACGAGAGCGTTTTGCCAATGTAGGGGATATGCTACGTGCATGGAGAGAAATTTTTCACGAAGCACGCAAAGATTCACAGCATCCTACGGTGCATGATGATGACAAAACCTGCCCAATCGCTGAAGCAAAGCTAGATACCCAAATTGGCCTGTTGAAACTGACACCGCAAGCGCTGGATACCTTAAGTCGTCGCAACATCAATACGGTTGCTGGTTTGATTAAGCTTAGTCGGAGTCGAGTGCGTGTCTGGACGGGAGTAGGAGTAAAAACCCGCACCGAATTATCGGATGTTATAGGCCAGCTGCAAAATGTACTTGGAGTTGATCAACAAGCAAAAGTATTGGAAAAAAGTAATAACACAATCGTTAGTGTTGATCGTCTCTTCACTCTCTTGATGCCTAAAGTAACCAAGGCAACAGACCAAACAAAACTACGTTTTCTCAATGAATATCTTGGACGCTTAGACGAGAGTGCTCCTAAGGGTACTCATAATGTGCATTGGCCAACGACTGCCACGCTCAGTGCTCATATTGGTATTGAAACCTCAGAAGTGCGTGCGCTCACTAGCAAAGTACAAACACAATGGGGTAAAACAAAAGCAATTACCGAGTTACGTGATGAAATAATCGAGCTGCTGGATGAAAATGGTGGTGTGATGACGGCTATTGAAATTGCAGACGCCGTTTTATTGCGCCGAGGCTCTGTACAAGACAGCCCATTACGAGAACGCTGGGCCCATGCGGTTGTTCGTGTTGCCGTTGAAACTGAGCTTAGCAAACAAGAGCCACGGTGGATGTTACGCCGCTCTGGGAACCGTTTTCTGATTGCTGATGATCGTAGTGCCATGGGAGAAGAGTTGGCAGATTATGCCAATGATTTAGGATACCTAGCGGGGGAGTGTGCCGAGCAGCAGCCTTTGTTGTCACCCATTAGGGCGCTAGAAAAAATTCGTGCCGTTCCTTCGCCAGATTCTTTTGTGGGCCTGAGTAATCACCGATTGTTGAGGCTTGCTGCCGCGGCTTCCCAAGATGCTGCCTTATCCAGCCGGGCGGAGTTCTACCCACGAAACATGAAAGCAGCTCTTGCCCTAGAGCTGGCTCAAGGCGCGCTATTAGGTAGCAAAGCGCTGGGTATTGATGAAGTTAAATCCCGAGTGGCAGGCCGTTATCCAGCAGCAGAAACTCTACCAGGACGTCCACAACTGGATAACTTGGTTCAAGATTTAGATATTGGTTTTCAGTGGGATGGCAGCTATCAATTTCCGATGGGGAGTAATCGAGACAAAGGTGCCTATTGCTTGCCGATTGCAGGGTTAACCAACCTAGCTTCAACAAGCAAAACCCAGTATCACTTCACTAGCCACGGAGAACTCGACACCACTAGCGTAAAAGAGATCAAAGCGCTTAATCAGGAAATTAGCGCAGCAGTCAACTCAGCTCGTTTCTTAGCACTTACCGTAAGGCCACGGCAGTGGCTGCTGGCGAAGGAAAAGCTTTGTCGTGAGCACCCGCTAAAAAATATCAGTTTTGATGAGCTGTTGTTGCGCCACTTACATCAGCAGTGTGAATCTATGCCCAAACCACCGGACTGGAAAGTGGTACTTAAAGCTGATGCAGCGGAGTCAAACTCTAAAAACTGGCAAAACCTACAACGCCTAGTACAACGGGTTTTACCTGCTATGGCAGATGAAATTAAAAATGCAGGCCAGCCTGTATTGCTGACTGAACCAGGATTAATCGCCCGTTATGAGTTGGTAAATACCTGGTTGAGTGACTTGCGCCAATACCTAATGAATGCCACTGAGGTGCATGGGCTGATTATGCTGATAGCGGCTGATGCGCAAAGTGCGTCAGCTGTGATTGATGGTGTCACCGTGCCCACAGGAGCAGGCAGTACAGAATTTGCACGCATACCCAGTGTTTGGCTGGACGGTGGCCTTGAAGTATTGCAGTTAGATGATGGAAGAAAATCAGGAAGTAATCCATGATAAATCGAAGTGAACTATTAAAAGACCTACAGCGTGAATTACCAAAAATTGAAAAGGATATTTTGGCTTATAGTGAGTCGCGTGAGGATTTAACTGCGCATTTGCAAGAAGAATACAAAAAGGCCAAAGATGCTGGGCGTACAGCAGAGCACTTTGTTTCCTGGCTAGAAGCACAAGTTACCCAAGCAGCAGTATCATGGGTATTGACCTGTGTGTTTGTTCGTTTTCTTGAAGATAATGGTTTGTTAGCAGAGCCTGTTTTGTCTGGGCCGGTGTCGAACCTGCACGGTGAAAAGCCCCTGCAGTATGCGAAAGAACGCATGGTGGCATATTTTAATGAAAATCCCACTCATGAAGAGCGTGAGTATTTATTTAGCCTGTTTGAACAGATAGAACAATTTCCGGTTATTGCTGAGCTACTGGATCATCGCCATAACCCGCTTTGGCAGATTCCGGTTTCTGCTGATGGCGCTAAAAGCTTGATCGATTTTTTTCAGAAAATTGACGCTGAAAGTGGCGAAATTGTTCATGACTTTAACGATTCTGACTGGGATACCCGTTTTTTGGGAGACTTGTATCAGGACCTTTCTGAGTCAGTGCGCAAACGTTATGCGCTGCTGCAAACGCCTGAATTTGTTGAGAGCTTTATCCTGGATTATACCCTGGATAAAGCCAAAGATACTTTTGGTTTAAAAGGCTTAAGGCTTATTGATCCTACCTGTGGCTCTGGTCACTTTTTGTTAACCACATTTGAACGGGTATTCGATGATTGGGTAAAGAGAGAGCCAGGTGAAAATAGTCGGGTATTGGCACAACGAGCGTTGGATGTGGTGCATGGAGTGGACATTAACCCTTACGCTATTGCTATTTGTCGTTTTCGATTGTTGATTGCTGCGATGAAAGTCGCAGGTACTACAAAGATTATAAACGCGCCGAATTTCCATTTTAATTTAGCTTGTGGTGATTCATTGCTGCATGGGAACCGTTTCGAGTGGCAAGGGCAAGGTTTGCAAGCAGAGTTGATTGATGAAGATCCAATAAATCATGCCTTGGAGGTAGAAGATAAGGATAAATTGCTGAAGATATTGGGGCAGCAGTATCATGCGGTTGTAGGCAATCCGCCATATATTGTTGTTAAGGATAAAGCTCTGAACCAAGCGTACCGAGATAGATACTCAACCTGCCATAGGCAGTATTCATTGGGCGTACCCTTTACTGAACGATTTTTTGATTTAACGATCCCTGCAGCTGATGGCTGTAAGTCTGGGTATATGGGGATGATCACTGCAAATAGTTTTATGAAAAGGGAATTTGGTACAAAACTTGTGCAGGAATATTTGGTTAGGAAAGATGTGACGCATGTGATTGATACTTCGGGTGCATACATACCAGGACATGGAACGCCAACAGTAATTATTTTTGCCAGAAATCGGCGTGCCAATAATGCAGTTCCCATCCGGTCTTTGTTAGGGAACCGTGCAGAGCCCTCAACACCTCATTTAGCGGAAAACGGTCGTGTTTGGAGTTCAATAATTAGTCTTCTTGAGCATCCAGGAAAAGAGAATGAATTTATTTCAGTGGAAGACAGACCTCGAGAAATTTATTCAACGCATCCTTGGTCTCTAAGCGGAGGGGGGGCATCGGCTGTTAAACAAATGTTGGAAGGGGAATCTCATTGTACTTTGGGAGAACTTGTTTCTGATGTGGGTTACTTAGCGGTAACAGGGGAGGATTCTGTCTTTATGCAAAGTCATTTTGTACTTGAGCGAAAGGGTATTCGCTGTTGGAAAAAAATGGCTTATGGAGAGGTTGTTAGGGATTGGGGGGTTGATTTCAATACGGCCTGTATTTGGCCTAATGATGATTCAGGTGTACCTATAGACTTAGGGGTTTTGACTGGTGTTCTCAACTTTATGTGGCCGTTTAAGGTTCCTTTAAGGAATAGAAAGGCCTTTGGAGTTCCAGTAGAAAAAAAGGGAATCCCATGGTGGCAGTTAAGAGAGATATATGGCCAACGTCTAGGTCGCAGAAATCTAATATTTTTTGCAGAGATAGCTAGTCATAATCATTTTTCGCTTGTCGAGGGAGGGACGTTAACTAACCAAACCGCACCAATTGTGGCTTTGTCCTCTAGTGCTGATAAGAATGACTATTTGGAGTTGGTTGGATATCTAAATAGTTCGGTTGTTGGATTCTATATGAAACAGGTGAGCCATCAAAAGCAATTAACAGGCGGTGACGGAGTTCGTATTGAATTTATATCAAAAGTTCCATATCAGTTTTCATCGACAGCGATTAAGAAAATTCCAATTCCACCCGTCTATGGAAATATAAATTTTAAAGAAAGAATGCTGAAACTCTCAGCCGCAATTGACCAAATTCAATCTGAAATAGATCGAGAGGATGGTATTTCTTCTATAAATGAGTCTTTTAAAGTGGGGGTTTCAATCGATGTGCTATGGAAGGAAAAGCAGCGATTAAAACGTGACCTTCGAAAAAAACAGGTTCTACTACAAGAAGAGATTGATTGGGTTTGTTATTGGGGTTTTGGGTTATGTGATGAAAGCTTTCTTTCTGATGTCGAGCGCTGGTTGGGTGTCGGCCTGAGTGTGGGGCAGCGCCCCTTTGAAATTCAGTCGCAGCTTAATCAAGACGGATTTCTAGTTTCTTCTGATGTGCCTTCATTGTGGCCTGAAGAAATGAAAAACTTGTGGCGAAGGCGTATAAATGCAATAGAGGATATTCGAGAAATAGGAGTTATTGAGAACCCTCACTACAAACGACGATGGATAGGTCGGCAAGGACTTTTTAATAAATCTTCTCGCTCTGACGAGTTAAAGCTGGCTTGCAAACAATGGATGCTAACTCGTATTGAAAACCAATATTTGAAGACTTTTAATCGCTTAATAACTTGCGCATCACTAGCTGATCGTATCCGTAAAGATGAGGAGTTTATAGAAATAGCTTCGTATTATACCGATAATGATATGTTCGATATTCAAAAGCTTATTTGCGAGCTTGTGAGAGATGACAATATACCTCAGATGGCCGCCGCCCGATTAAAGCCAAAAGCTCTACCAAAATTCAGGGCTTGGCTGGAGACTTGGGGTAGGCAGCGTCAAGAGGATGCCATTGATGTTGAGTTTGGGGTGGAGCAGCCTTTGTCTGAGCAGGATGCAGAAGATTCTGAAAAGCTAGCTGCTTTTGAAAGAGCTAAACTACAGGCTACGGAGAAGAAGGCACAGGATGTAGGTGATATACCTGTGCCACCAAAATATGCATCCAGCGACTTCCGAAAAGCTAGCTATTGGCCTCTACGGGGAAAGCTCGATGTGCCTAAAGAGCGATTCTTTAGTCTGCCCGGTTGTGAAAAAGATGGTGACGCTACCTTGGTAATTGGCTGGGCGGGTATGAACCATCTACAACGAGCCCAATCTATTGCCGCCTGGTATCTCGACCGAAAGGAAGGCGAAGGTTGGGAGGCAGAAAAACTCATGCCTATGTTGGTAGCGTTGGATGAACTAATTCCCTGGCTAAAGCAATGGCATAATGATGTTGACCCTGAATTCGGAGAACGTATGGGGGATTACTACGATGCCTTCTTAATGGAAGAGCTTCGTATGCTCAATGTTAGCCGTGATGAATTGTTGAGTTGGGAGCCTCCTGTGGCACCTAAGAAAAAACGCGCCACTAAAAAGAAAAAATCAGCCGTTGCCGAATAGAGAAATAAAGCTATGACATTAATTAAAGACCTGATTGAAATCCCAGAAAAGGTTCAGCGTGGTGATTTTGTTTTAAATCTCTCCAGCGGCCTGGCAGAAGAGGCGGTGAGTCAAACTCTGGGGCAGTATGTTGTTACACCTCAGTTGGCTAAATCTTTCGATGATGCCTTAAGCTTTATAAAAAACACGGTGGTTGGTGGGCAAAAGCGTCAGAAAGGGGCTTATCTGCATGGAAGCTTCGGTAGTGGTAAATCGCATTTTATGGCGGTGATGCATTTGCTGTTGCAGGGAAATACACAGGCTAGGGCAATTAACGAGTTGGCTCCCGTGGTGAGCAAAAACGATGATTGGTTACAGAAAACCAATATTCTGCTAGTGCCATACCACATGATCGGAGCCGCCAGTATTGAGGCAGGTATTTTGGGTGGGTATGCCAAGTATATTAAGAAGCTACACCCAGAGGCGCCAGTGCCCGGCTTTTATATGAGTAATCGCCTTTTTCAGGATGCCAAGCAACTGCGGGAGAATATGGGTGATGAGGCTTTTTTCAATACGCTAAATACTGGCGCAAGTGCAGCAGACGTTGATAATGGCTGGGGTGACTTGGCGAGTGGTTGGGATGCCATTAGTTTTGACTCCGTATTAAACGAGCAATCTGGGTCTGAGGATAAAGACCGCCTTGTAGGTGATCTTGTAGGTACTTTCTACAGCTCAATGGTTGATATGGCCAATACAGAGTATGGAGGTTACGTCGATTTTGATGAGGGCCTGCGTATAATGACTGAGCACGCAAAGTCGCTGGGTTATGATGCGGTGATTCTTTTCCTTGATGAATTGATCCTCTGGTTAGCGAGCCACCTTTCAGATCAAAAATTCATTGCCGGGAATATTCAAAAGGTTGTGAAGTTGGTCGAACCCAGTGCACAGAGGGCCTTACCGATTGCTAGCTTCATAGCTCGTCAGCGCGACTTGAGAGAGTTTGTCGGTGATCAGTATACAGGTGCTGCACAAACGGCATTGAGTGATTCCCTTAAGTATTGGGAAGGGCGATTTCATACGATTACCCTGGAAGACAGAAACCTTCCGGTGATAGCCGAGCGCCGTCTGCTTAAGCCGATTAATGAGGCCGCGAAAAACCAAATTAATGATGCCTTTTCTTCAATGGATGCTCGGATGCGTGAGGATGTGCATAATATCCTGCTTACCAATAAAGGGGATCGTGAGATGTTTCGCTCGTTATACCCTTTCAGCCCTGCGTTAGTGCAGGCGTTGGTGGCTTTGTCATCGGCGCTGCAACGTGAACGTACCGCATTAAAGGTAATGTTAATGTTGCTAGTGGATCAACGGGAGACCTTGGAGTTAGGCAGCTGCATTCCGGTAGGCGACCTCTATGATGTGATTGGTTCAGAAGCAGAGCCATTCTCAGAAGCCATGCGCCTGCACTTTGATAATGCCAAAATCCTCTTTGAAAGAAAGTTGATTCCGCTGTTGGAAGAAGAGCACCACGTTAGTTTTACAGCACTGGGTGAGCTTCCTGATACCGACACAGCCAAGCGTAGCTTTAATAATGATATGCGGTTAATTAAAACGCTACTACTCTCGGCACTGGTGCCAGAAGTGGAGTGTTTTAAACAGCTTACCGCGACTAAGTTAGCGGCGCTGAATCACGGCACCATTAAATCCCCCATCCCTGGTCGTGAAACTCAAACTGTGCTGCAGAAATGTCGTAAGTGGGCAGGGCGTGTAGGTGAGATTAAGATCAGTGATGATAATAATCCAGTTATAGCGATTCAGCTTTCCGGAGTTGATACTGAGGCCATTTTAGAAGATGCCAAAGTACATGATAATGATGGTTCTCGGCGCAAGCTAGTTAAGGATCTTGTGTTCGAGGCCTTTGGCGTAAAAGATGAAAATCAGATGTTTTTAGAGCATCAGTTTGTCTGGCGGGGAACTCGCCGGAATGTAGAGCTGCTGTTTAGCAATATTCGTGAAATTTCTGACTTTACTACTTTTGAGGCGAGAGGGGATGATTGGAAAGTCATTATTGATTATCCGTTTGATAGTGATGGCCGTTCCCCTGCGGATGATAAAGCTCGCATCCAGGAGTATGAGGCTACCGGTGGTTCTGCTCGTACCCTGTGTTGGTTACCATACTTCCTTAGCCAAAACGCACAGCGCGATTTAGGCACACTAGTAACGCTGGAATATGTACTGAAGAATGATGAGCGATTTAATTCCTTCGGTAAACATTTGAGCCCTGTTGATCGCGGTCAAGCGAGAACGTTGCTTGATAATCAACGCAGTCAATTACGTCAACGTATTAAAGATTACTTAATGGGAGCGTACGGAGCTGCAGAACCTCTCCCTAATTCCTTGGATGATAGTGGTTCATTAGAGAGCCAGGTTATTTCCTTGGAGCAAGGGTTTAGTCCCAACCTTCCTATTGGTAGTGATTTGGGCAAGGCCTTCGAAAATCTATTGGGGCAAGCACTCAGTTTTCAATATTCGGCTCACCCGGAGTTTGAAAACTTAATTAAGACGGTTGACCTGGACAAGGTATTGGTTCAACTACGTCGTGCTATTCATGCCAGTAATGGCCGTATTGATGTTGACAGCCCCTTGCGTCCGCTGATGAGATCGATTGCACAGCCGATGGGTTTGGGTGAAATGCACGAGCGCCATTTTATTTTTAAGGAAGATTGGCCCAAGCAATTGAGTCGTGAGCTGGCCAAGGACGAACAGGCGGGAGACCCTGTAACGGTTAAACGTTTACGTGCGGCAATCGATCAACCAACAGAAAAAGGCTTGCCGAACGCGCTGCAGAACTTGTTAATTATGGTGTTTGCTGAGCACGGCCAATATGCGTTTACCTTGCATGGGGGAGATTTCGAGGTTGTTTTAAAAGATATTCGTGATGATCTGGTGTTGGTAAAACAGGATTTGGCAGAGCCGTTAGTTTGGAAGGAGGGGATTGATAATGCAGGGGCTGTTTTTGGTGCTACAGTGAATAGCTTGCGCACTGCGAATCATCAGAACGCTCTGCAAAAAAAGGTATTGGATACCGTCAACCGATATTTGACGGATTGTGAACAACTAATCGTCGAGATTAAAACAGCATTAATTAAACTTAATCAGAGTAATCAATGTAAACGTTTGCAGAATGCAGAATACGCGTTACAACTTTCACAAGACTTGAAAAATAAAGAGGGTGCTGAGCTGGTTGCTGCTCTGGCAAACATTAAACCTGTGACGAGTTTACAGGCGTTAGCGATAAGCATGACATCGGCTGCCAGTGTTACTCAATCATTACAAGATAATAATTGGGATCTGTTAGTCAGCATTTGGTCTTCTGACGATGTTGAAGGCAAGCGAATTAAAAAGCAGGTTTGTGATGCGGTAGTTGCCGATGAATTGGTGACATCAATAGGGCCAGCATTAAAGCAAGCGCAGGTTGATGCCACGGGAATGATTACTCGACGGACGACTTTGCCAGTGAAACAGGAGCCTGAATCTATCCCTGAGCGACCGCCCAGGGGGCAGCGAGTGGTTAAACAGGCGCAAAAATCGGGTTTAACGGGTAGTCAGGTAAAATCTTTGTTCGCTGAAATTGAAGAACAATTGGATGAGGGTTACCTGCTAGATGTGAGTTACAGCATTATTACATCCGATGACGGTGGGGAATAGCCATTATGCCTAATTCTTCTGCAGTTAAGGCACAGACAACCAAAGCCTATGCCCCTACGCCTGTAGTGAATCAGCTGCAGGCAATCTACCAACGAGATGATGCAGCTGATTGTGTTGCACTGGTGTGGCCAGAGGCCTTAGTTGATGTAGAAATAGTGGTAAATGTTGATAATAAGCGGACTCGCTTTGTTTATTGCCACTCTGAGCTTGCGATGCGTGAGGCATTAGTTGATCACCGTGATGCCAGTGAGCGTTTGGTGCTGCTTTCCAAGTTTGATGAAGTACATTTAGCCAAAGATGTGCTGGCGAGAATCTGGAAGAATGAACCGCAACGTATTAGCCCTTGGAAGACGTTACAGCAATTAATCAAAGTACGAGAAGTTGATCCTCGTTTGCCTAAGAAAAATGGCCGATGGATGGCGGAGGCATTGCTGGGTTGCTTTGATCGTTTTCAGGAGAAAATAGCCTTTGGCGAGGTGTTGGATCAAGACAATGCTTGGCGCGCGCTGGCGCTTGGTTATCTGAATTATGATGAGCCAGCGTTGGATTTACAGTCATTGTTTAGCTGGTCTATCAGTAATGACGTTTCACCACTTATCAAGAAACTACCGTCAGATGTAAAGGATAATCTTGAGGATTGGCTACACCAGGGTATTCCGCAAACTAGCCAGTTAGTTCAAACCCTTCTGCTGAATGAGCAAGGTGATGACTTGCTGTCGATTGGCCTTGCTTGTTCAGTGATGTATTACAACGGTATTGAATCACTTACGGTAGTTGATATAACTCAACTCCATATTAGCCGGGGTGTTTTTAAAGAGCGCTTCTTAGCGGGAACAACGTTTGATCAACATCTGTTGCAACAATTTGGTGGTGACGCCATCAAAACTACATTGCGGGTATTAAAAGAAAAAGGGCATCAGGTAATTAATGAGGCGCTGGGTAAAACGGAGCAAATACTGGCTAGCTTAGATTTGTTACCTGCCGTAGAACTCTCAGAGGTGTTGCCTGGTAGTCTTAAACTGCGTTTTACGCGTTATGCTGAGTCCTTATCTTGTGTATTGGCAGGAGGTGAGGTTGAGCAGGCTGAATCTGCTTTGTCGGTGCTTAAACGACATGCGTTTGTCGGAATGCCTGCGCAGCAAGAATCAGTTGAGCGCGCCGACATGGCGCTTCGTTTGGCACGGTGGTTAAAGCAGGCTCCTGAACAGTCTGGCAGTGCTGCGAAATCAATCTCTGAATATATACAACAAGGCAGTTATGCCGATTGGGCGCGTTCGGTTGTGTGGTCAGGTGATGTGCATGAGGTGCTAAACAACGTCTACCAACAGCTAACAGAACGAGTTAGCCATATCCGTAAAAATCAGAATCAAGCTTTTTCACAACAGTTAGATGCTATTGCTCGTGGTGATGTGTTGGGTGATCACTATATTCCGGTTGAGAATGCATTAGAGCGTATTGTTGCTCCCATTGCTGAGAAAAACCCTGTATTACTGCTTGTGTTAGATGGTATGAGTGAGGCGGTTTTTCGGGAGTTAACCGAAGATTTAATAAAACATCACTGGCTTGAACTTAAAGTTGCAGGTAACTCAGGAGATCAATGTTTGGTGGCAGCATTGCCGACAGTTACTAAGGTTAGCCGCTGTTCCTTGCTTTCGGGCCGATTGGCTGAAGGTGTTGCGAATGATGAGAAGAAAGCGTTTAGTGGACATGCGCTATTAAAGAAAATCGCATCTACTAAATACCCACCAATGATATTTCACAAGCAAGATTTGCAGCAGACGGGCACTGGAGCGTTAAACGCAGATGTTCGAGCAAAACTGGCTAGCACGGGATACCGGGTATTAGCGGCCGTCATTAATGCGATTGATGATCAGCTTTCCAGTAGTTCTCAAGTGTCGGTTAATTGGATGTTGGATAATGTCGCGTTGTTGCGTCAAGTGTTAGAGGCTGCTCGTGAATCGGGCCGTGTAGTGGTGATTACTAGCGATCATGGACATGTGCTCGATCATCATTCTCTTTATCAAGCGCCGGATTCTTCTTCTGAAAATAATGTTAACGGTGAGAGGTACCAGCTTATCTCTGATAGTGTTTCTGAGCATGAAGTTAGGGTGTCGGGTGAGCGAGTAGTGACAGCGAAACAATCTGTAGTACTACCTTGGACAGAGCAGTTACGTTATACCAAATCGAAAAATATGGGTTATCACGGAGGAGGTAGTCTTCAGGAGGTGGTCATTCCGTTCGGTGTGTTTGTGAGTGCAGCTGATATTGATGTGCTTGAGGGTTGGTCAGAAGTACCGCGTAGTTTTCCCAAGTGGTGGTATCAAGAATCAGTTAAAGCTGAAATAGCCAGCAGTTTTATTAATCCTGCTTATACAGATGCAAAGCCAGCCAGGAAACCCAAAAAATCCAAGAATGCTGATGCAGTGGCTGAGGTGATGGATGATATGTTTGCTGCCACAGCTGATGCCGCTACAATTATAGAGGCAGCTACAGAGCCGGAAGCGGCTGCAGAAATGTGGATAGAGGATCTTTTCAGTTCTGCTGTATATCTGCAGGTAAAGAGCAGGGTGGGTCGAACCGGGATTAAAGAAGAAGAGCTAAGAGCGTTGATTGAATTTTTGGATCAGCATCAAGGGCAGGCGATGGAGGCTGCAGTGCTTCGTTATTTAGAAAAGCCTAAAATCAGATTGAGGGGTTTTCTGGCGGGTGCTCAAAAATTATTGAATGTTGATGGGTACCCCATTCTTTCAGTCGAGCGTGATTCTCAAACTATAAAGCTCAATATCGTTGATCTCAAAAAACAATTTGAGCTGTGAATTAATAAAAAAGCAAACAATAAGAGAAAGCACCATGAGCATTAGCCAACAACGAAGACAGGATATTCTCGATGCATTGCGAAGAGGTACCGTTCCTCAATATGGCTTAGATGCATTAGCGGTTGGTTTACAGACGTTTGAAAGTGCCTTTGATGAAGAGCTGGAAAAGGTAGCGCGCGGTGGAGCGGCGTTTAAGGCTATACGAGGAGAGTATGGTAGCGGTAAGACATTTGCCTCTCGATGGTTACGCGAGCGTGCATTTCGGCTTGGTTTCGCTTGTGCTGAAGTACAGGTCTCCGAAACTGAAACGCCATTACATAAGTTAGAGACGGTTTACCGCAGGCTGATGGAACGATTAACAACACCCGATTCACCTTCTGGTGCATTTCGTAATATCGTTGATTCTTGGTTCTATACACTGGAGGAAGACGTGTTGGAACAACAGGATATCGATCCTGATGATGTAGATACATTGGTTGAGGCAACAGATGCCTTGATGGAAAAACGTTTGGGGGAAGTCGTGAGAACTGCTCCTGCGTTTGCTTTAACGTTACGGGCCTATCGGCGTGCGTTGGTTGAAGGGAATGATGAAATTGCAGATGGTTTGCTAGCCTGGATGGCTGGGCAGCCGAATATCTCAGCTTCTGTAAAACGTTATGCAAAGATTAAAGGCGATATTGACCATTTTGGTGCGCTGAGTTTCTTGCAAGGTGTGCTGATGATATTAAAAGACTCGGGTCACCCAGGGTTGTTGTTGGTACTGGATGAAGTGGAAACTCTTCAGCGTATGCGAGGGGATGTTAGAGATAAAAGTTTGAATGCGTTGCGCCAACTGATGGACGAAGTCGATGGTGGGCGATTTCCTGGATTGTACCTTGTGATAACAGGTACCCCGGCTTTTTATGATGGGCCAATGGGTGTGCAAAGATTGGCCCCTCTTGCACAGCGGTTGTCGGTAGATTTCGCGACGGATGCGCGTTTTGATAACCCAAGGGCTGTGCAGATCCGGTTGAAGGGCTTTGATCGTTCGTCATTAGAGGAAGTTGGTCGTAAAGTACGGGATTTATACGCACAGAACAGCCAGGCACGCGAACGTGTTTCGACGCTGGCAGATGATCGTTATATTGCCGACTTGGCAAATGCGGTGACGGGCAATCTGGGCGGTAAAGTTGGTATTGCGCCGCGTATTTTTCTTAAGAAATTGGTGGGTGATGTATTGGATCGTATTGACCAATTTGATGACTTCTCACCTAGAGAGCATTATGCATTAACGATTTCTGATACTGAGTTGACGGATGTTGAACGCGCGTCTAAATCCGCAGACAGTGTTGATGATATAGAGCTAGATCTATGAGCGAGTTTGATAAGCTCCATCCAGCGTTACAGCACCATATTGTTAATAGTCTTGGCTGGCCTGGTTTGCGTCCCTTACAAGAGAGCACTATTCAACCTGTATTAGATGGTGAACATGCGATTTTATTAGCACCGACCGCAGGCGGCAAAACGGAGGCAGCTTGCTTTCCTATATTTTCTCGTATGCTTACGGAGAATTGGACTGGGCTGAGTGTACTTTATATCTGCCCAATTAAAGCGCTGTTGAATAACCTTGAGGAACGCCTTAGCTATTATGGACAGTTACTTGGCCGAAGTGTGGCTGTTTGGCACGGAGATATTAGCGCTTCTCGCAAAGCAAAAATTATTGCTGATCCCCCCGATATACTGTTGGCGACGCCTGAATCTTTAGAGGTAATGTTGGTATCCAACCGTATTGATCACCGTATTCTGTTTGCCAATGTACGAAGTGTCATTATTGATGAGGTTCACGCTTTTGCCGGGGATGACCGCGGTTGGCATTTGTTATCTGTATTGGAGCGAATCAGCGTTATTGCGGGACGAGAATTACAGCGTTTGGGATTATCTGCGACAGTGGGTAACCCTGAGGTGTTATGCGATTGGTTGGCAAGCTCATGTGAGTCCAAACGCAGTGTGATTAACCCGCCTGCAGAAAATAATGTCGTTCCAGATGTTCAGGTCGATTGGGTGGGTTCGGTTCGTAATGCGGCTATTGTTATATCCCGTTTGCATCGTGGTGAGAAACGATTGGTGTTTGTTGATAGCCGCTCCCGAGTGGAAGAGCTGGCAATGGAGTTGAGAGGCTTGGGAGTGGCTACTTATGTATCACATAGCTGTCTTAGCCTAGAGGAGCGTTGCTCTGCAGAGGAAGCATTTTCTCAAGGTTCTGATTGTGTCATTGTCGCTACTTCCACTCTGGAGCTAGGTATCGATGTTGGTGATCTGGATAGAGTTATCCAACTAGATTCCCCCTTTACAGTCGCTTCTTTTCTTCAACGTATAGGTAGAACAGGGCGGAGAGCGGGTAGTTCTCGCAACTGCTTATTTCTAGCGACTAAAGAGGATGCGTTTCTTAGAGCGCTTGCATTGTTGAAATTATGGCAGAAAAATTTCGTTGAGCCGATTGAGCCACCAGCGAGACCGATGCATATTTATGCACAACAAGTGATGGCACTGACACTACAAGAGAACGGCATCATTGCTCAGGATATCGGCGCATGGCTTGGAGCAATGCCTGGGTTTTCTTCTGTAGCGATTAAAGAAAGAGAACAAGCTGTTGAATACATGCTTTCGACGAGTGTTCTCCATTCTGATTCAGGTATTTTGGGGGTTGGACGCACAGGTGAAAATTCCTTTGGCCAGAAAAATTTCATGGAGCTGTTTTCGGTATTTACTAGTCCACCAATGGTTAAGGTTTTCCATGGGAAGCAAGAGCTAGGTGAAGTTCATCAGCTGACCTTTGCTGTGAAGGAGGAGGGGCCTGCGCTGCTTACATTGGGAGGAAGAAGCTGGATAACCAAGTATATAGATTGGGCCCGAAAGAAAGCCTATGTTGAACCAACAGATATGCGTGGACGCTCGCAATGGCTAAGTTCTGGACAGCCAATGCAGTATGAAATGTGCCAGGCTATCGCTGAAACCCTGTTAGATGAGGACGTCCAAGACGGATTGTCTACGCGCGCTCAAAACCTGCTTGAGGAACTGAAGGAAGAGTTTGGCTGGTTGGAAGAGGGTAAGACAACACTTTTGATTGATTCGGATGGAAACGCAAATTGGTGGACATTTTCTGGACGTCTCTTGAATGCCGCGTTTACTGAAGTTTTGGCGGGTGAAGCGGACAAGGTTGGCTCTGATAATTTGTGTATCACGTTTTCCCATGTGTATGATGTGGAGGCATTAGTGAATAAAGTCAGAGATATTATGGGCGGCAAATCGAGCGATATTTGCCTTTCCTTGGAAGAAGACTTTATTCAGGAACTCAAGTTTTCGGAATGCTTGGCGCAGAAGGAAATAGATAAAGAGATTTTGGCTAGGTATTCACTTGGTAGGGATTTTGATCGTTTTGCACTGCGGGGACTTGTTATATTACATACGGGCATATGACCAATATGCTAGCTTTCTGAGTGGGTGACACCGATATATCGGGTGCTAATCAAGAAGGATTCATCGGGCCATAGGCTAGCGTCATTGCAGCTAATCCCTAACGGTTTACGTATCAAAGTTATACTAGGAGGGGAATATGACCTTAAGATTTATGAAAGTCGGATATGAATCAACGATTCCATCGGTTGGAAATAATGTTGCGTATCTTGCTGTCAATAACTGGGATGATTATGATCATAAATCACTTTTCTATTTGACGGTGTATGATCAGCATGGCCAAAGGTTTGATGTCGGTGATGTTAAAATAGGATTTGTAGGTCAAGGTATTGGGTGGACAGAGAAATCGTTGCCAGATGTGGCTTTTGAAGGTTTAGCTGATGACTTTTTCTCTCTTGGACAGGATGTTGACTATTATCGGGTTATTGCCGAAGACCTGCCAGAATATATTAGATTAATTCTGTTAGATAAACTGAAAGATGTAGTGAATGATTGGGATCTTTTGGAACGAATAAGTGATGAACCGGTGTTTAGTGTCTCGCTAACAAGAAGTGTTAGCTCTCAAGTAGTTTTCGATCAATATCGACGCGTGTTAAATCATGACGCCGTTTTAACTAAATATAATTTTTCCTATAGTAAACCGGCGACAGATAACTATTCGGGTGTTGCACTGGAATTTAAAGTTGTTCCAGATACGAAGCCATCAACTAATATCCATGTTCTTATTGGTCGCAACGGGATAGGTAAGACAACCATTTTAAGCAATATGGTTCGCTCCTTGGTTTTCCAGAAGTATGATGAGAGCGGTTGTTTTTTTGATAATGAATCCTCCGATTTAGAAAATAATATTATTGATCCGGGGTCGTATTTTTCTGGTGTTATCTGTGTCTCATTTAGTATTTTTGACAAATTCACTCCGCCCAAAGATCAGGAGGATCCAAATGAGGGCATATGCTTTTCCTATGTGGGTTTGAAGGAGTTGCTTGATTCTGGAGGAGTTAATATAAAGGATCCCGAACAGTTGGAAGATGAGGTTGTTGAAAGTTTAAAGGTGTGTTTTAGCCTAGTAAAAAAGAAACAGCGTTGGCTTAAAGCCATTGGTAACTTGGAATCAGACGATAATTTTGCAGAGATGAATTTGGCAAGGCTTTCTGAAGAAGTGGATGAACATGAGCTGGAGAAAAGGGCTAGGAATAAATATTCGAGAATGAGCTCTGGTCATGCCATTGTGTTCTATACGATAACTAAGCTGATTGAAAAAATTGAAGAAAAAACACTTGTGATTATTGATGAGCCGGAAAGTCATTTGCATCCCCCATTGATATCAGCTTTTATTAGAGCATTATCCGTCCTTTTGAGCAATCGAAATGCAGTTGGAATTATTGCAACGCATTCTCCTGTCTTGCTACAAGAGGTTCCAAAATTATGTGTGTCAATATTGACGCGATTGAGGCTTGAAGGCAGTATTGAACGCCCAGAACAAGAAACATTTGGGGAAAATATTGGAACATTGACCCGTGAAGTATTTGATTTGGAAGTGTCTAGATCTGGTTTTCATGATCTGTTGGCTAAAGCTGTTGAGTCAGGTAAAAGTTATGATGAAATAATCAAAGAGTATTCTGAACAAATTGGAGGGGAAGCAAGGGCCATTTTAAAGGGGATGGTTTATAGACGTGATCATCCTCAAGGGGGTGGGGTTTAATGCGAAAAATTCCTAAGCCAACTGTTGATGTTAGTCTTGTCTATGATGCATGCTTGAGCGGGATAGGTAATGTAGATAAACAAAGCCGTTTTGTTAGCCACAAAGGGAATGTGCTATATGCTGCTTCTGAGTACGAAAAAAAAGCTTTTGATTCGGAAATATATCAAATTAAAGCATGTGACGAGTGTATTACAGTACCTTTAGTTACAAAGGATGAGCAAAAAAAGCTTTATGTAGAACAAATGGCAAAGCTTGGCCGGCCGGGTAGAGGTTATTATGATATTTTGAGGGGGGCTGCGAGGTTATGTCCTTTTTGTGGGATTAGTTCAGTAAGAACATTAGAGCATTATTTACCGAAGGCTCAATACCCCGATTTGGCTGTGGTACCAGTTAACCTGATACCTTGCTGTAGAGATTGTAATACTGAGAAACTTGACGCTAAAATTGACGGTATCGAAGACCAGAATATTCATCCATATTTTGATGATTTTACTCAGGAGCAATGGCTTTTTGCAGATATTATTGATTTATATGGGCCTTCAGTGGTATTTCGTGTGAAGCCCCCAGCTGCATGGAGTAGTAAATCTCAATACAAAGTAATGAACCACCTAACAACTTATAGTTTGGACGAGAGGTTTGGTGATCTTGGGAACGGCGAGATAGAAGGTGTCAGGAAGGAAATGACTGATCTATTTGATGATGCTGGTTCGCAAGCAGTAAAAACTCAGCTAGAAGAAAGAGCTGCGAGTTATGCGGAGCGGAATCTGAATTGTTGGCAGATGGCTCTTTATCAAGCTTTGGCAAATAGCAATTACTATTGCCAGGGTAATTTTGGATAGAATAAATTCAGGTTTTTCTCCAGTTAGGGCTGAGGAATCCCTCATAGGTCGCCGATCAAAGGTTCCCGCACCGCCAAAACGAGAAGAATATGGTAGCCCAGGCGTTCTTTCCTCTACTTTTATCGGCTACAAAACGCTGCGAGAAAAAATGCGTACCAAGGCCTTTAAGTTACTCCTTTGCTGGTGGAATAAATCATAAAAACGCTCGTACTAACACTGGCGATCATCATAGCCAGCATTTCATTATGTTCTTTAATCCTATATCTGGGGTTTAGCTCAAACATGCATCCTTCGTTTACTGTGTCCAAATCCACGCTATTGAAGCCTGAATTCACTTCCTATGAATTTAAGTACAAGGCAGGAAGTAGTTTTATCGTTAATTATGAGGGGAGTATTTTGTTACTAACCGCCCATCACTTATTTGGGCCTGCTGCGGGTCTACATAAACGGTATTCTAGAAAAGAACTGGTCTCGCTAGCTCCTTCAGTCAGGACTTTTCTCTATGACAGTGGGGAGTTGCATGCAGAGTCGAAGCAATTTGTTCCCGTCAATGATGACACTGAATACAAAAGGGGCGATGCTAAGCAGGATTTGGCGATATTTAAAATTGATAATACTCAGTTGGATTCACTAACGCTTGCCAAAACAGCGCCTTCAAAAGGTGATGTTGTCTACTTATACGCACGACTTAACAATGACTCTGTTGATGACACGCTACTACACAGTGCAACCGTTACAGAATCGAGTGAGAAAATTCTTGAATATAGGTATCACAATCGATTCCTAAACCCCAGGGCTACAAGCGGAGCTCCCGTTTTAGATCAATCTGGCGAAGTAGTGGGGTTAAATGTTACCGCAGCGGGGGTTCCTATATTTAACTGGAAGGGCAGAGCCAACCCAGTGTCATCGATTAGACATTTGTTGGATGCCAGCCTCTAGGGTCTCCAGCAATGACCCAAGTTACCTAGTGGAAATTATGTTTGAGCCGAATAGGCGTGTTATTCGGCTCAAACATGAGATCATACTATGGTCACGATAGATGGCATATCGTGACGGTGTCTTGATGAGACTTATCACCCTGCAAGACTTAACCTAGATTTGATGATCCAGAGTTGGTTTCTATATGTGATAAACACCCATGCAAAACCAAATGATTTGGTTGATTTATAAGCGTGCGAAATACTCATCTGTCGCATAGATATAAAAAACGGCCTAGAAAGCTTATTTATTTCAATATAATCAATGGGTTGATGTGTTTTTGGTCTTCGTCTCATCTACCACATGAATATCTATACTCGTGAAAAACGGCTCATCTACGGCATGAATATATATTGACCAATAGTGTATGAAGGATACGAGTGGCCGACTTTGTCCTATCAAGACAAAGTCGCTCCAGGTTAACGTGGTATTATCGCGCCATCTCGTGACGAGGCTTGTCACCTTGTGAGGCTTAATTTAGCGGAGGTCTTTCTAGTTCGATAGTCAAAACCTAGTTTTGATGATCTAGAAGTGGGCTCTATATGGGATATGCACCACCGCAAAAGCCTGCAATTTGGTGCATTTCTATGCATATTAGTCCAAAAGGTGCTTCGTAAGTCATTGATATATAAGGGGCTGTATCCTGCGTTGCACACTGGCAGTGTTGAGGTCAGCGGTTCGATCCCGCTAGGCTCCACCAAATTTCGATTATTGCGTCCCCATCGTCTAGTGGCCTAGGACACTGCCCTTTCACGGCAGTAACGGGGGTTCGAGTCCCCCTGGGGACGCCACTATTCAATAAAAAAGCCGAGCTTTTAGCTCGGCTTTTTTATGTCTGAAAATTGGTCAATTTATTTTGTCGCTAACGCAACATAGATTTTTTCGAAATGACGTTCAAATAGTAAGTGGCTTTCCTTTGGTAAAATCTCAATGTGGTGATTTTTAAATTCGGCTGCCAATTTATTGATCATTGGTGTCGAGATCACGGGGTCATTTTCGCCATGCCAAAAGATGTGTTCGATGTGATTGCCTCCAGCGTCAAAATTCCAGCTGGAGAATAGCGGGCGTAGTTTATTGATGCATGCAGATACGCCTTGTTTGAGCGCTCTATCCATATTGCTGAGAGTATGTTCGAAGATACTAGTTTCTTGATACCAAGATCGATCTAGTGCGGTAAGAATGAGAGCTCCAGTTGATGATGACACGAGCCTTTTAAAAGAGGGTTCGATGCCATCTTTTAATAGTATTTTGTACAAGTGGGCGCTCATGTTGGGGGATTTCTTAAGGATCCCTAGTGCACTTTTTAACAGCATCGGACTATCGGATTGGTCTACAATATCCTGAGCTCGAGGTATTCCTGATACTATTCCAACCCGCGAAACCCGATCTTTGAAATGATTCGCGCAGGCAAGTGCGTAAGGCGTGCCTGCACAGCGGCCTAATATTGAAAACTGCTTAACGCTTAGTAAGTTCAATAGTTCCTCTATGTCATGGCAAAAGCTTGTTATTGTTCTGCCAGGTTGTGGTGTGGAATCGCCGCAATCTGACCTTTCTGCAACAATAATTCGTATGTTATTTGCCTCAATATAACTATTTGAGCCTAAAGGTGGTTCCAGAGCAGAGCCTGCCGTATTGTGAAAAAACAGTATTACGCTCCCTTGTGGGGGGGCGTAACATTTGTAAGACAGTAACCTACCGTCGGAAAGGCGGAAGTTAGAGATATGATCTTTTTTCGAATAAACGGGGTAGCTATCTAGCTATTTGGTTCCTGAATGAGTGCCTTGGCTGTTTTGCTTTCCGCTGGAGATAGGTTATACAGTTTCGTCAGAAGTAGGGTGTCGACGGTGATCGGGTCTGAGGGGGCGAGAAAATAGGCGAACAAAGAATTTTTATGGATGTCGTCTTCACTTATTTTCATAAAATACAGTGTATATTTTTTCTGTGAGAAAGAAATATTTCGGGATGATAGCTCTTCGTCATTTGATAGGAACGCTACTATTTCCTGGCTCCAGGGTGTCCACGCAGTGTCGATAAGAACAAGGGCTCCTCTGCTGTAATGTGGTTATAAATCTCAGAAACTAACCCGCTATAGTCTACTTGAGGCCATTTAGTTTCTATGTTTGAGCTTGATATCTTCTTGATGGTAAGGCCCTTGCAACATTCCTTGATTTGGTGGGGAAACGCCAGGTTGGCTTATGTATATGGTGTGTTTTTTTGGGGGGGTACGCGCTTCCTGATTATCTATACTCTCCTTCCCGTGGAGTGCCCCTGATAACACGCAAAGTTTTTCGCTTTTGCCTTAGAAGAGGGCGGTGGTGTTGTGAACTCTAGTAACAACTTGTATCTGATCCATCGTTAATCTGTAAAAAACGTTTTGTTAATTTGTCTATATAAGTGTTCCTATTAAATAACGGGGATGCATATACACATTTATATAAGGAAGTAATAATGAAAAAACTAAATTTAGTAGGAAGTGTAATACCGCTCGTTCTCGCATTATCCGGTTGTGGTGGTGACGAAAGCGTTAGTTGGGGATTGGATCGAATCGACGGGGTAGTGGATGAAAAATATACTTACGAAAATACTGGGGAAGGTAGCGTTATCTATATCCTTGATAGTGGGTTGAATCTTGGAAACGAAGCTGTAAAAAAAGAATTTACAAATAAGGATGGAACCTTAAGAGCTGAAATATTTTATGATTATAACGAGCAGCTTGACCCTTCTGATCCAGACTACGTTGTACGCGGTGACAGTGACTATGGCAGAGATTGTACAGGTAGTGGTCATGGTAGTCAGGTAGCAAGTATTGCAGCCAGTAATACTTATGGTGTTGCAAAAGGAGCCACAGTAAGGATTGTTAAAATTACCGAAGGCTGTAAGCCTGCCGGAAATATTGATTATATGATCCAATCGTTTAACTATCTTGCTGATAATGGAAATTCTGGTGATATCGTTAATATGAGTTATGGGCACAAAGATACCAGTTGGAACAACCAACAAGAACATATGCGTTGCATAATGTCGAATATCCCTGATACGCCCTATCATGTTTTAGCTGCTATTGATCCGGCTGACAGAACGACCCAGGAAATGAGGGAATTTCAAGCTTATGAGTTAGAGCAATCAATAGTAAGGGCGAATGAGGCTGGAATTATTGTTGTCCTACCGGCAGGAAATGATGGGTGTGATACAGCTAACTACATGAATGTTAGGTTAGAAGAAGCGTTTGTCGTGGGTGCTACAACCAATGATCTGTTGTCTTCGGGAAAGGATGGAATCACCATCGAGGTAAACTCTGAGTCCGTACTAGGACAGAATAATACACGGACAGGTGATAATATTTCTGCTTATGCTCCAGGTCAAGCGTTGAAAACAATGGCTGCTGATGGATCGGCAGGGCTTGGTGGTTGGACTTCAATGGCTGCACCTCACATTGCGGGGGTTTTTGCGGTGGCTTGTGAAACCTTCCCGGAAATTTGTAGTGACAAAGATTTGGTAAGCTCAGGCTTTGCGTACGACGTGTTACGTGATACGGGAGTTGATACCGTTGTTAATTTTGATGGAGAAAGCTTGACTGACGAAAATCATAAAGCGAAATTCATTCAACAAATTTGGTAATTGTATTTATGTATCGTTCCTATTTAAATTTTTTATGTTTGGTAGGGGTGATGTTGGGATTTTGAGTTTTTCTCCTCCCCTCTAACCTTTGTATTAGAAGGACCATCAACATGTTTGCCTATTTGCAAATATGTTGATGGTTACTGAACATTTTCTTTAGTTTATCTGGGACCTAATCGATTGCGATAGGTACATCTTTGGTAATGAAGTCGAGAAGTACAATTGCGTTTATTGCTGGGTCTGTTTCTAGGTGATTTGTTCTTCTTGCGGTTGTATGTACATTAATAGTGTAGATATTCTGATAAATCACCTTGGGAAAATCAAATGATAGGTCTTGTTGAGAATCGCCTTGGTGTACGAAGCGTGATAGCAGGAGCTCACGTGGCTGTCACCCGACAGTCATCAATATGTCCAAGTGTGTGTGGGGGGAAGCAGTTGTAATAACATATATTAATTACTCTGCAACCCCTGAAATAGCTGGGTAGCACACCTAGCTATGAATCAGGTGGCTTTATATGGGCTCAGTACAACGCAGCCTGGCGTGTGTTTTAGTCTTCAAGTTCAGTTCCTGTTTTTCGGAAACACCATTCAATTTTTCGTATTCAAAGTCTGAGTTTGGTAAATGGCCATATTATTTTACCTGTTTAATCGATAGCTAATATTATTTTTGGTCTGGACTTTTTGTCTTGATTTATCACCCTATAAGACGTTTGTCAACCACCCATAAGTATGACCTCTGATTCGTGATTGGCCCCTAGAATCCCCTTCAAATTCTAATTCAGCTGTAATGAAAGGGGAAGGGGTATGAATGAATCTATTCTGGGGGTAGACCATCAAGGCGGATTAAGCTTACGTATGGGGCGCTCTATTGCTGAGGCACTATGCGATGCACCTGATTACAAAGCCATTCTGTTAGGGCGTAATAATAGGATCTATGCATTAAGTTGGTTTTTTGGAACCTTTGCATCACGCTTGTCGATGCAGTATGGAAAAATATTTTCTATTGATAATGGTCAGGGAGGAATCCT
>CAJXZM010000047.1 GCA_913063125.1 uncultured Gammaproteobacteria bacterium
TTTTTTCTTGAAGATATTTATGGGGGGATTGATTTAACTGAGCTTTCTCATCAGATTGAACGAGTAATGAATAAGGCATTTAAGATTTTGCCCGAGAAGGTAATGGCAACCTCAACACATGCGTTGGAATTTAATGCGTTGTCAGCTGAGCTTGATGAAGCAATGGCATGTTTTCTCTTTAATGAAATGGGTGTTGCTGAGATTACTTTTGATGCGTATGTTGAAGCTTTTCGGGAAGCCGTCGACATATCGTTGAGGCATCGGCAGGCAGCGCTGGCGAAAATGTTGGCGCAGGGCTTGGATAAATATGTGAGAAGCCGGTTAGTGTATGGCACGTTTAAAATGGTTAAACGCCCTGCTGTAAATGCAGGTATTGGTGAGCTGTATGATTTTATGGACAAAGGCTTTGATGTGATGAGGCCATTGGGTAGCGCAAAGGAGTTGATTGATGCCATTGTTGACGAAGAGGTGGCAATCGTAAATCGAATCTATGGGCGTAGCGACGATCCCTTTGGGTTTCAGTGTTTTTAATAAGGCCAGTTTGTATTTTTGCGTGGTTTTTTTGCGTTGCTTGGTTTAGTGCTCGACGGTTTTAGATTGGATGATTTAGATTGGTCAACATTGCTGGTGCTTTCTGACTCTTTAGATGTGTTTTTGTACCCCATGATGTTCCAAAAAGGTAGCTTGCGGGTAAGCCCTTTGACTTCATCCATTGTGTTGGTTAACCCAGTGAGCTTGTTGGATAACAATCGCATATCATCAATGTTTTCAGCGATTCGAAATACCACAATATAAAATTCCATTAATGCGCGAACTACTGTGGCAATTGCGATAAAGGTAATGGGGCCTGCGATAAAAAGGAAAAACATGCCGCGTGCAATGGAGGTCAAGAAGGCTTCAAAACATAGATATAAAATGGCAAATAAGGTGGAGGCCAGGATAACGAAGTAAAGTGCAGGGAACATTTGAACAGTAATGAATTTCGAGAATGAGAAATCAAATAACATTTGAAAAAATGTTAGAATGTTATTCTTGTTCTGCGTGTCGTCCCTATTATCTTCTGATGGTTGTGTTTTTTTCATGGAGTTGTTGGATATGCTTATGTGGGGTTAGTTGCTTGCTGTGTTGGCTGCGTTAACGAATCTAAGCGATTGATAGTCCATACTAACGCACCTAATCCAGTAATGATATTCGCGATACTAATTCCAATAAAAACCCCTTTTAATCCAAAGGCAGAGTCACCGATGTAAGCAAATGGAATGGTTAGAGCAAATAATCGAATGCAGTTTATGGACATTCCAATAGCGGGGCGTTGCAATGCATTTAATGACGAAGAAATAACCATCACCATACCCTGAAAGCCATAACTGATGGGTACAATCCATAGAAATAGCGCAGTAGTCTCTATGACCGCAGTATCGTTGTTGAAAATTTGAGCGATAGGTTTTGCTGTAGCGAGTAATAGCAACGTAATAAAGAGCTCCCAGCAAACCGTAAAGATTAGCGCTGCCCGCAGACTCTCTTTTATTCGTAGTTGTTTGCCAGCACCGTAATTCTGCGCGACAAAGGGTGTCATTACTGAAGATAGTGCCATGATCACAACCATGGCTAATGACTCAATACGTGTTCCTACACCATAACCTGCTACTGAGGCTTCCCCATATTGAGAGACAAGGCGAGTAAGTATGCCTAGGGCTATTGGTCCTAACATGTTGGTTGTGGATGCTGGTATCCCGATCCGTAACATGGAATACCAATCTTGAGTTATTGTGGGTAATGTCGTTGCGAGGCGAGTAAAACCAAAACCCTTTAAGGTAATCATTTTTTTGTGATTGGCGAGTAAATAGATGACGGCGATGGAAGCAACAAACCACGAAATTACGGTGGCAATCGCCGCACCTTGAATACCAAGCGCAGGGATGGGGCCAAGTCCGAAGATGAGAATAGGATCCATAATACCATTGGCGAGCCCTGCTAACGCCATGATGATGCTGGGCGTTTTTGTATCCCCCGTGGCACGGATTGTACTGTTACCAATCATAGGGATATAGAGAAGTAACAAACCCGCGAACCAAATGTCCATATAATCTGATATTAGGGGTAACGTTGTGTCATCAGCACCTAATAAGTGAAATAGTGGTGTTAGTGTAAGAATTCCCAAGGCTGATAGGGGAATGGCTGAAACTATGGCTAATAGCAGCGCGTGGGTGCATATCCGTTTGGCTGATAACCTATCACCAGAACCGATTTTTGCTGCCAATATGGCTGCGGTGCCAATGCCTAGCCCCATCGCTATGTTCATGAATACAAAGGTGACGGGGAATGTAAAGCTGACTGCTGCGAGTTCTTTTGCTCCCATTAAGCCAATAAAAAAGGTATCAACAAGATTAAACAGCAGTATGGCCATGATTCCTAGAATCATGGGCAGCGTCATTTTACGTAGTGTGGGTATAACGGGAGCGTGAGTTAGCAGGGGTTGTTGATGGGTACTGCTTGGTTCGTGACTCATGTAAAAAACTCAAAACTCAGGGGCGATCATTATCCCATAAAAAATGTTGAAAAAATGGCCAAAGTGATTTTAAGCTGGAGTTATTCCACAATAAAACTGGTAAATAGAATAGCTTCAATGTCTGTAGATTCGTTTTCTGAGTCTAGAACAGAAATAACCGCCGCTAAGGCATCTGCCTTTAACCGTGTTTTACCTTCGGTAGATGCGAGAGTAGCTTCTTCTTGTCGACTAAATAACATCACCAGGTTGTGGCGGATATAGGGTAGGTGGCGATCTATCGCTTCTGCCGTTGCATTACTGGTTACCTGCAGGGTGATATCGGCCTTGATGTAACTGAGCTTTTTGGATTGATAGTTGGTGACAATAGCGGGTTTCAACGGGACGTATTGTACATTACTTGAGCCTTCTTCGCCTTCCTCTGCGTGAAGTAGCGAGGTTGCGAACATACAGATGAAGAAAAAGGCTAAGTGCAAGGGTTTCATATTATAGTTTCCATAAGTTGTATTAAAAGCATAGACAATTCTTCAGGGATTGCTGTGGTTACGTGAATTTATGAGTGGAATATGGCTTTTGCCGTTTTGGGGGGAGGCGGGGGCGTTGATTAACTGCATATATTTACCAAATCATGGTAAATAATGTGAATATTACCTTCACAGATAAAAATAATAGGCTATTTTTAGAATTAATAATCGCCAGCAACTAATTGCCACAAAACAAAAAATAGAAAGGTGTTGTATGGAAGGTAAGCGCATAGAAGTTCAAGATTACCGTATGAATACAAATTTGGGACCCTGTATTCTAATGGGCTGTGTGTCCTGGTTAGCGCTATTTTCACTGTATCAATGGTTTAACTAGTCGTTGAGCCTGAAGGGGGGGGGGTGAAAGGTGGTAGCAACAGCGTTGAAATTTGACCTCAATCAGCGAAAGTCTGTGTTATGCTTTGTAGACTAACTTTAGATAGTAGGTTTCCCGTGAATTTTTAGGCCAATTTGGGAATGCTCGCAAAACGACGAACAGTCTTTAGAGGAATAACATGAGAACCATCCATAAATTCCAGTTAGAAATTAATGCAGAAACGCAAATATTAGAACTTCCAGATAATAGTCGTATGCTGCATGTTGAGTATGTGATGCCGAGGCGTGCAATTAATGTATGGTATGAAGTAACGGCGGATATGACTGCAGAGCGATTACCTCATAAGTTTCGTATATTTTCTACAGGGGATGGCATCCCTGATAATGGTGAGTATGTTGGCAGTACCATTGATCAATATCTTCCAGAGTCTTATCATATCTACGAGCTTAAAGATTAGATGTTAGAAAACTGGGTTTTGAAAACTCAGTGTTGAAAATTCTCTAAAAAGGGGTGCTCCGGCACCCCTTTTTATTACCCTGTTGTTAGTAGATGCGGTTAATGCGTGTGTACTACTACGTAAATATTGTGTGTTAAATCCTTATGTCAGATCTTGAAACAATCGGTAAATATACCATCGAAGGGGTGCTAGGCCGCGGAGCCATGGGGGTTGTATATAAAGCCTTTGACCCCAATATCGCTAGAACGGTTGCAGTAAAAACTATTCATGGCAACCTATTATCCAGTGAAATGGGTAAAGAAATGCTAGAGCGCTTTAAAACTGAGGCGCAGGCTGTAGGTCGTTTAACACACCCTAATATTGTCGGTATTTTTGATTTTGACCAAGATCGAGGTACCCCATATTTTGTGATGGAATATGTTGAAGGTAAAGATTTAAAAAACCTGATCAAGCAAGGCTCGGTGTTTACCGCGGATGAAGTTGTTCGGGTAACGGTGGAGATATTGAAGGGTTTATCGTATACCCATAAGTTAAATATTGTTCATCGGGATATCAAACCTGCCAATATTTTTATTACTGATAAAAGCGAAGTGAAAATTGCCGATTTTGGTATTGCTCGAATGGATGATTCGGAGTTGACCCAAGTCGGTAGTGTGTTGGGTACGCCGTCGTATATGTCACCAGAACAGTGTATAGGTGCAGGAGTTGATGCACGCTCCGACTTATTTTCAGTCGGTACGCTGTTGTATGAAATGTTGACAGGGAAGAAGCCTTTTCGAGGCGAGCAAACCAACGCGATTATCCACAATGTTATCAATCTTAAGCCCGAGCCTCCCTCACAGGTAAGAAAAGAGGTTTCTAGCAGCTTTGATCAAATTATTAAGAAAGCCTTGGCAAAGAATGCCAGCCAGCGCTATCAAACGGCAGCAGAATTTGCAGCAGATTTGGAAAAAGTATCCTCCGGTGGGCGGGTTGTAAGTAAAGGTCAGAAGGGGGGGGTTGTGGCTGGCGGTGTTGTTGTGGCCGTTGCGATAATTGGAGGTGTTGTATTTACCTTGTTACCCTCTAAAGACAATTCAGTTGTGGCGGTTGCGCCGATAGCTGCCCCCGTTATACCGGTTGTAGCGGAAGATGCATTAACCGTTGCGCAGAGAGAGAAAGTGACACGATTACTGGATGTGGCAAGGGCACATTTTTTGGTAGGGCGCTTAGTTTCTCCTCAAGGTAGTAATGCTTATGACGCCTATCAAATGGTGCTAGGTGTTGATGATCAAAACCTAAAGGCTCGACAGGGAATGGATGAGGTGCGAAACCGATTTTTTAAACGCACAAAAATTCTTTGGTTACAGGGCGAGAAGGATGAAGTTCGCAGTCATTTGGTGTTAGCTGAAGAGTTGTTTAAAGGCGAGCCGCTATTGGATGAACTTAGGGAGCGAGTACAAGGCGGTTAGCTCGTTTTAGTTTGATTGATAGCTATCAGGCAGGCGTACCGTAAAAGCATCGTCTAGGTGCTGCTGGGCTTCGTCCCAGCGTTCCCCTTCGCGAGCCGTTGCTGCTAATGCTAAATGAGCCTTGGCAATTTTTGATCGAGCTTGAGAAATGTAGGGTGAATTTGGCGAAGCTTTGATGAGTTTTACCAGGTAGTGTGTCGCAGTCCCAAATTTATCTGCGGGCGCTAAATTACGGGCATTTACTGCGTTACCTATTTGACCCACAAAATACGAGGTTTCATCTTCTTTTGATGTAAATACCTTTTCTTCTATTACGGGGGCAACGATTACAGGGGCTGCCTTTTCTGCAGCGATGCTTGCTTGGGGATCAATGCTAGGTGAACCTGTCGATTCAGTTACTTCACTTTTTGGAGGAAGGGTTTCTGCTGGTGACGATGTTGTTGCCATTGTTGCGGCAGCAATGTCATCAGGTATTTCGAGATCATCGGTTACGTCTAATGGTAGGGAGGGTTTAGTTTCTGGTGTTGGCTGTAATATCGCAGGAGCTGCTGCCCCCCAAGAGTCACCACTTTGATCGCTTGCAGGTTTTGTCTGCTTGGGCAATGCGACCTCTGTGTTATTGGCTGTCTCTAAGATGCCGCTAGTAAAAGCAATAAGAACGCAGCAGATTAGGATAAACGTCGCACCACCACCCCATATCCATGCGGCGGGGACTGATGGTTTTGCGGGGTTTTCTATTAACCCAGGTGTTGATTGTAGAGGTTCTTTATTTGGGCTAGATGTCGCCGAATCTGACTGCGTGCCAATTAATGTTTCGGCTTGAGCTTCGTTACTGGGTTGCTCATAGGCTTGCCCGACAAGGGTTTCCGCAAGACCTGGTATATTGGTTGCCGCAGGAGCTGCTTTCTGATTAACAAGGGTCTCATCCTCGCTATTAATGGTAGATGCATTTATTGCCGTGCTTGAGGGGAGTGAGCCGGATAATGTGCCAGAGGGCATAATCATCGTGGCTTCATCGGCATCACCCTCCATGGTGTTGTTGGCCGGGGTGTTGGAAGGTTTGGCCATCAAGGTCGGGTCGCTTGCCCCTGCGTTGTGACTAACAGTACTTTGTGTTGTTACTGACAGATTAGGGGCTGTCGCATCGTTGCTGTCGTCATAAGGTATCTTGGGTTGATTGCTGTTTGGGTGCGAGAGTTTACCTGGAAGAGGGGTGATGAATGTGGCGTCTGGATCAACAGGGGTGTTTAGTGTTTGTTCGGTTTCTGTTGGCACAAAACCCTCTACTGCACTGTCGAGCTCTGATCGTAACTGAATAAAATGAGTGATCGGAATTGGTGTGTGTTGTTGGACTCGATCTAAGGTTGGGATAGCTTGGTGACGAAATGATGGGTCTTGCTGAATTTTGCTAAGCAATGCGCTATATAAACCGTCATAGGAAAGGTTGTTTTCCCGAAAATCTTCAAATAGCGTGACAACTTGTTCCATCATCTAACGTAAGCCTCTTTGCAATAACCCTGAAGAGCGTAGTGTGCAACCTAAAAGGCGCTGTTGCCAGCGCCTTTTCTTTGTATTTGGGTTATTGCAGCTTTCGTTTAAATTGATTGGAAGAAAAACTCCCCAGCTTCATGGCCCGCATATCGTACAGGGGCATACTCTGGGACTTGTTCATGGTTAAGCTCAAGTGCTCTGCGGCGAACCTTACCAAGCACATCACGATAAACCGAGTGGCCTTCGGTAATGCCCTCTGATTTGTTTAATACTTCAAGAAATGCTTGAGAGAACACTGAGTGGCCGCTACCACCGCCATCTAATACGGGGGCGATACCGCCTGATGTTAACACTGTTCTAGCTCGCGCTCTTGACATTATTTTTATCCATTCATCGTGAGCATCTTCCGTCATGGTTTCATTGATTCGAGGTACCGATGCCATGGACAGGGTGCCGGCATAGCAGGAGTCAGCAACAACGAGCACATGTTTCGCAGGCATGGTGTTGAGTATGTCGGAGATTGACACATTGGATATCCAGTTGGTGGTATCGCCTGGTTCTGCATCGACAGGTAACCAATAACCGCGACTGTTAGCGTCATCTAACTCACCATGGCCAGCATAATAAATGAGCAGGTTGTCTTGGTCGTTGAGTTCGCTTCGTAATGTGTTGAGTGCTGACAATATGTCGTAGCGTGTTGCATTGAGCAGCGTGGTTGTTTTAAATCCAAATTTGGTGCGCAGTAATTGCTCAGCCTCAGTAACATCATTTTTAGGGGTTTCAAGGTCGGGGTAGTATGCGTAGCGGTTATTGCCAATAATGAGCGCATGGTACTCGCCTAGATCCATATTTTTCTTGGCACGTAGTGGCGCAGTTTGTGATGTCTGCGTGGATTGTGCTAATTGCTTCTTGGCTGTTACTAATGAAAAGTCAAAGCTAACGTTTCGGCCCTTTTTATCGGTTGCTTCTAATTTGACCGTGGTACGGATGGTATTAACGGGAACATTAACCCAGAATAAGCTGTAGTCATCGACTTGAGTGACTCTACCGTTGACCTTGAAGTTTTTAAGCCCTGCAGGTGCTTTGATTTTACCAACAATTTCTTTTTCTTTGGTTCCAGAGCGAAGACGAATGGTAGGAATACCTCGCATCAGTGCCATTGGAGGATCGATAATTTCGATAGAGGGAGCATCAGCATTGGAGGCCACTAGCATTTCAGATTGGGTGACTTCTTCGTGGGTGGTTTCAATTTCACCGGACATACTTTCAGCGTCATAGCTTAGTGTAGCTAACTCGGCTTTTTGAAGAGCAACATCGGCTTTAGCTTTCGAAAGGGCTAGGCGTAATGCTTTGATTGTTTCTCTACTTTGTTCGTGAATAGCTTTTGACTCTTGAGCGAACAATTCTAGCTCTTTCTCTTTTTGACTCTTTTCGGCCTTAACTAACGCTTGTTTACCGTTCTTAAGTTGCAATTGTGTGCGTACTAAGCGCGACTGCATTGATTCCAGTTGCTGATTTTTTGCACGAACTTCGTTCTTCAACGCATCCAGCTCTTTTTGTGCAACAGAGTTAACTTCTACTGTAGAGGCATAAAGCAGGTCGTCATTTTTCATTCCCGAAGCACGTCGATACCAGTTTAGCGCAATCGCTTTATCCTGGGTGACACCTAGGCCTTTCTCATAGAGGTTGCCGAGATTGATTTGGGCGCGAGAGAAATTTTGCTCGGCTGCTTTTCCATACCACTCAACTGCGAGTTTATAGTCTGGTTGTAAGCCTAGGCCTTTTTCAAAAATTTCACCGACATAGGTTTGAGCTTCAGCGTCCCCTGATTGTGCTACTGGCAACCATATTTTCAGTGCAGTTGCATAATCTGCCCGGTCAAAGGCGACGTATTCACCGCCGCGAATTTCGCAATCAGAGGCTGAGGTTTTGATGGGCCGCCTTGCGGTTAAGTAAGTAGAGTAGCTGCCGAGTTTTCTTACTTGGCCAGGCAGTAAGCAATCGATGATTAGCAAGTCATCGGCATTCCTTGAGGCCTCTTTGGGGATGTCAACGTTGCCATTCGTAGCGCAGGCTGCAAGTAGCGTTATACAGAATGCTACGCTTCCGGTTAAAAATGCACGTAGTGCAGGGCTGTTCTTTGGGAATGGCTTCATTGTCTGCCTCTTTCTCTTATCTGAATCGAATGACGACGTAGTTACTGGGTGTGGTTACTAAAAGCGTTCTTACACAGTATATAAAGTATTGGGTGAGTTTAATGGTGAATATTGCACATTTTAGATGGGTATAATTTGCAGCGGGGGCCTAACTCGCTACGGTATTCTTCTCAACCATAATCACTACTGCGAATTGATGTTAAACATACTAGTCTACAAATGATTGATATGACTCAATTTTTGTTAGTACATCAGGCCATAAGTTGGTCCAACAGCAGGAATGATCCGCACCTTCTACAAGGTGAAACTCTGCTTGCTGTTGTTTATCTACAACATCTTTGATCCAGCCCGCTTTGATATTGGTGTCTTCTTCGCCTGCGTAATGTAGCTGAATGATGTTTTTTCGAAGGGGGGCTAAATCTGCAGGATTTAATGATTCCATAAGCGGTGTGTATTCATGGTGTGTGGTCCACTCAAAAATATCTAAGTTTCCCGCTAGGGTAACTAAAATGCGAGCTTCCTGAAGTTGGTCTGCCATTAGCATTGCGAGAGTGCCGCCACCACTATAGCCAATAAGTACAATATGGTCATATCGCTGACTAAAGTTTGAGAGAGCCGTTAATAGGCTGGTGACGACTTGTTGATTATAACGATGGCTTGTCCACCAATTGGGGGTGCAGTAATCATCTTTTGCGATGAAATAGCAAGGGCGACCTAAGTAAATAGCAGGCTGCTTATCTTGCTTCATTAGGTTAAGTAATAGGGGGTTAAGTGGTGTGGGGTTATTTGAGTAATAACCGTTGCTAAAAGGGCGCCCATCGCCACCGATATAAACATGAAGAAATCGTTGTCTTCTATTGTCAGTTTGGTCGGTGAAAGCTGCTTTATTGACGTACACTTGATGAGTAAAAGGTTTGCCAAGGACAGATTGAAGGTTTACTTGATGTTTTTTGGCTATTTTTTGTTCGTGTGGGGCTGTGCTGCAGGCAGATAAGCCGGTTAGCATTACACAAATAATGCTCTGGAATAGGAATTGACGTTTGTTCATAACAATCTACTTTCGTTAGTCAGAGGAAGCGTTTGATTTATTGCGATAAAAAGTTGGTTGAATGCCAACTGAAAGGTAATATTGGTTAATTGAAATTAAGACCCATAATAGAAGCATTGTAACTATTAAGAGGGTCTTTAACAGTTCTATAGTAAATCTATAGTTGATCTATAACTACAGCAAGCTCTTTGAGGTCCATCAGGGGCAACAAGATTAGCTAATTAGTTATAAAAACGAGAAATGAATATGTCACTGGTACTCACAATTGTACGCCAACCACCGGGCACGAATGTTGCGAAAAGTCGCATGACATTTGGGGCGACGGGTGGATCAATAGGGCGAAACTCAACCAATGATTGGCAGTTGCCAGACCCAGATCGTTTTGTTTCATCTCGGCATGCCTCTATTCGTTGCGAAGGTGGGCAGTACTATTTAGTGGATACCAGCACTAACGGTGTTTATTACAACAATACAGAACAACCTTTGGGTACAGGGAATCAGGCTAAGTTGTCGGAAGGCGATAGGTTATATTTTGGTGAATATGAACTGTTAGTGGCATTTGAGCAAAGCCCTGCCGCAGACAATATGAACTTGAATGATTTTGACCAATGGTTAGACCCTGCACCCGCGAATGATATTTTGGCTGATAGCAGTGGTTCTGTAGGGAATGACTTCCTGATAGAGTCTGAGGAGCTTGACCCCCTTGCCGCGATGGATAACGCGATGCCAAGTTTAGGTATGCCGTCCTCTAATGCAATTCCTGATGACGAGGATTGGCTGGGTACGAGTCAGCCAGATAATGCTTCCCCTATGGCGCAGGCATTTTCTATTGCAGCACCGGTCTCCGATCCGATAATACCTGAACCTGCAAACTCTGAACCTTCAATACCTGAAGGCTCAGGGCATGCAATTCCTGATGATTGGGATATAGATGACTTGCTGGGTGATGACGCGCCAGCTGAGATAGCGGTTCTCAGCACACCGGAGCCATTAGCGAGACCTGTGCCTCAGCCAGCAAAACCGATGCCGTCACCACCCCAGCCTTCTCGTGCAGCTAGCGCTATGAAAGAGAACGTGAAGATTGAGTTGGATGAAATTGAATCATTGCTAGAAGTGGAAATTACGATTCCTGAGGCTCAGCAAGATATTCAAGATACCGCTCAGCGTGAAACTAACGAACTGGACGCCTTTCTTGGTTTAGATGATGCCCCCGTTTCTCTTGCCCCTAGCCCAGCTTCTAGCATAGCCCCGTTAATAGCTAAGCCCGAAGTGAAGGCGATTGAAGACGAGCTGTCGATAGATGATTTTCTACCCGTTGAAGATATTGTTGTTGAAGATCCTATTGTTGAAAGCCTTGTTGCTGAAAGGGATCAGAAAAACATTCCTGAGCCTGTTGAGGATGAGCAAGAAATAGTCGCTGAAAAAGTGAGCGCAGTTAAAAGGGCTACAATTAAAGCGGATACAGACCAAGTATCGGAATTAATCCATTCGCTTGGGCTGGACCCTGAGCAAGTGAGCCCTGAGCAGCGAGCGAATTTCAATCAGCTGATTGCGGATATGTTACGAGAGTCTACCAAAGGTATGATGGCTGTGTTGGGCGCTAGAAATGCTATTAAAAATGAATTTCGCATGAATGTTACTTTAATTCAGGCGGCAGAGAATAACCCGTTAAAATTCTCGCCAAATGTAGATGAAGCACTCAGAAATATGTTTGTGTCTCAAAATAATGCTTACTTACCCGGTGTGCTTGCTATCAAACATGGCTTTCAAGATATAGCGGATCATCAGGTAGCTGTCATTGCTGGGATGAGAGAAGCGTTTAATTCTATGATGAAACAGTTTGACCCCCAAAAGCTTGCCGTACGCTTTGATAAACAGCAGACTCGTGGTGGTTTAATGAAAGGTAAAAGTGCAAAGTATTGGGAATCTTACGCAGAATATTACCGCGACTTAGCGAATAATATGGACGATTCATTCCAAGACCTGTTTGGAGAGGAGTTTGCTGAGGCGTATGAGCAGCAGATGAATGCATTGGCTTCATCCAGAGCAAAATAAGTAGGGTTTAGGGTTTAGGGTAACAGGAGTATAGATTGATGTTTAATGTGGTAGAAAAAAAAGAACGACAAGCTGGACATAAGGTAGGGTCGCGATGGTTGCTGGGTTTTGTATGGCTAGTGATGGTAACGTTAGGAACTGGTTGCAGTACGACTGCTCAGATTTTAAATTTGGATACGGAAGTTGTATTAGATTTCCAGGTGTGGCCAAAAATAAATCCTGATGATAATGGGCGTGCTTCTCCTCTTGTTGTGAGAGTCTACGAGTTGAAAGATTCTCGACAATTTCTAGCAGAAGATTTTATTGACTTGTTTGAAGAGAGTAAGGAACGATTGGGGGCTGACTTGTTGGCGGAGCATAGACTTCGTGAATTAACGCCAGGCTTAAACCGAACTGAAACCTTTGAGCTGGGTCCAGATGTGAAGTATATTGGTCTTTTGGGCGAATTTATTCAATATGAAAATGCTCAAGCCCGGGTGGTTTTTGCTATAGAGCCTAATAGAGAAACAAATAAAATCATTTGGATTAATAAAACCAAACTTAAAGTGGGCGATGGCGACAAGCCAGACGATATTTAATAAGAAGGATTGAGCGTAATGTCTCAGAATAATAAAGTTGTCTGGTCTGAAGGTATGTTTTTGCGACCGCAGCATTTTCAACAGCAGGATCGACACCTAGAGCGGTATATTGATGCTCGGTGTAATGCTGTTGATGGTTATGGTTGGGGTTTTCAAGACGTCACCATTGATCAGGATTTATTAACGGTTGGTAAAATATCGCTAACATCAGCTAGTGGCGTGTTACCGGACGGGACGCCATTTCATTTACCTCAGGATGATGATGCTCCTGAGATTATTGATGTACCAGAAAACGTGCATAATGAAATGGTATATTTGGCATTGCCATTGCGTCGAGCCGGAGCATTGGACGTTACGATGGGGGAAAACCCTCAAGGATTGGCGCGTTATCATGCTACCGATTCCAATGTGCGTGATGGTGCAGATAACAGCGGTGATTTACAGCAAATTCAATTGGGAACGTTACAGTTAAAGCTGTTGCGTGAGTCAGAAGACCTCTCTGGTTACGCGTGCTTGGGTGTATGCCGTATCGTTGAAAGTCGAGAAGATAAACAAATTGTTCTAGATGATCAATACATCGTTAGTTGTGTGGATATTAAGGCGGCTAGTCGTTTAAGCGGGTTTCTGTCCGAGCTTGCAGGCTTGCTACATCATCGTGGTGAAGCACTCGGTTCGCGTTTGGCTGACAGCGGCCGTGCTGGGTCGGCGGAAGTAGCGGATTATATGTTGTTGCAATTAGTGAACCGACTTGAACCGTTAACTATTCACTTATCAACGATCAAGAACTTGCACCCCATGGCGCTATACACAGAATTGGTTCAAATGGCAGGGGAATTGTCCACGTTTACGTCACGTAATAAGCGCCCGGCAGAGTTTGCACATTACTTACATGATCGCTTACAGGAAACGTATACGCTTGTATTGCAGTCATTACGTCAGAACCTAAGTATGGTAATGGAGCAGACAGCGGTTCCTCTGGAGCTAGCTGAGCGCAAATACGGTATTCGTGTTTCTCCTATTAATGATCGATCATTAGTCTCTAGTGCGGTTTTTGTACTTGCTGTTAAATGTGAGTTGCCGGATGAAGAGCTACGTACGCGTTTTCCTGCGCAGATTAAAATTGGGCCAGTAGAAAAAATACGTCAATTGGTTAATGCCCAATTGGCGGGGATTGGGTTGCGTGCGTTACCGGTTGCGCCACGACAAATACCCTATCATGCGGGTTATACGTATTTTGAACTGGATAAAAGCAGTGATTACTGGCGTGATCTTCAGCAATCTGGTGGTTTTGCTGTGCATGTCGGTGGTGACTTCCCTGGCTTGGAAATAGAATTTTGGGCAGTAAGAGAATGAGAGTCGAAATTATAAGCGGAGATGGTTATGTCTGATGATGATCGCACCCTGATTCAAAGCTCGGGGCCAGTACGACCGAACCCAGGGGGTAGAGCCCCAGCAGGTGGCGCATCACCTCCTCCAACCCCGCCCCCGCAGACGCCACCGCCTTCTGGGGGGTATCGTACGCCGCCACCGCCGCCAATGATGGGGCATCAGACGTCAACTCGGATCGATGTGTTTGATGGTTTGAATCCTGTGGTGAACGCAGCATCGACATTGCTAAACTTGATGGCTAAGTTAAGAAATACCGCTTCCCATGCCAATGTTACCGGCTTATTTAATCAAGTATCCCAAGAGTTGAAGCAATTTGAAGCACGACTTAAGCAAGAAGGAACTCGCCCAGAGGTGGTTTTAGCATCGCGTTATAGTTTGTGTGCAGTGATTGATGAGGTGGTACTGAATACGCCTTGGGGTGCTAATAGTTCCTGGGGACAAAAAACGTTACTCAGTGCGTTTCATAATGAAACGGCAGGCGGAGAGAAATTCTTTCTGATTTTAGATCGAATGAAGCAGTCCCCTGGGGAAAACCTTCATGTATTAGAGTTGTTGTATTTATTAGTGAGCTTTGGTTTTGAAGGTAAGTATCGAGTGATGGATCGCGGGCGGGACCACTTAGATGGTATCCGTGATGAGTTGTATCATGCCATCCGACGTATTCGAGGGCAGCCTGAGGCTGATTTGTCGTTAGACTGGCGACAGGTGGAAGGCAGGTTGTCGTCAATGGTGCATTACATTCCATTGTGGGTAGTTGGAGCTTGTGTTGGAGCTGTAATGTTATTGACCTATTCAGGTTTCAGATTCGCTTTGTATAACACGACCACTCCGCTTTATGAGCAGTTTGTGGCGTTGGAGCAAGTCGATGGCAAAAATGATGGTAGCAGCGCAAAGGCTAATCCATAAGCTAGCGCCGAATAGGTATTTTGAGGGGATTCATGAAACGTATCATAGGGTTTTTTACAGATAAACGCGTATTAACGATTATTGGTTTAATCGCGTTGGCGGTATTAATCTGGCTAGGCGGGCCTTTTGTCCGGTTTGGCGAGGATAACTTTGCACCGCTGGGTTCTGTTGTTGCACGTTTGGTTGCCATCATTGTGCTGCTGGTGCTTTGGGGGATGGTAACACTGCTGGGGCAATGGCAAAACAAGCAGCGTACCGCGAACTTGTTGCATGAAGTGCAGGGGTTGGATACAGGCAATGATGATAGTGCCTCGGAGAGTCCAGGCGGTGAAGAGATTGCGGTTCTTCAAAAGCGTTTTACTGATGCGTTAACGGTTTTAAAGAAAACAAAATTTCAGCATAAGAATGGCAGCAAGGCATTGTATGATTTGCCTTGGTATATTGTTATTGGGCCTCCGGGTTCAGGGAAAACCACTGCATTAGTGAATTCAGGAATGGAATTCCCTTTATCAGATCAGTTGGGCAAAGGTGCCATCGGTGGTATTGGTGGTACACGAAATTGCGATTGGTGGTTCACTAACGAAGCGGTTATCCTTGATACCGCAGGTCGTTATACAACTCAAGATTCTCATAAAGTTGTTGATAGCAAAGCCTGGCAAGGTTTCTTAGATCTGTTGATAAAACATCGCAAGAGACGTCCGATTAATGGTGCGATTATTGCGATCAGTATCCAGGATATTTTAACCCAAACATCCGATGAACGTTTATATCACGCAAGAACCATTCGTTCGCGTATTGATGAGTTGGTTGAACACCTAGGGATTAATTTTCCAATTTATGTCACCTTTACAAAATGTGATTTGGTTGCTGGTTTTAGTGAGTTTTTTGAAGAGTTTGGTTTAGAGCAGCGGGAGCAGGTATGGGGTATGACGTTCCCATTACCTGATGAAGGTAAACCTCAAGCGTTTGATGCTAAGTTATTTGAGTACAAATACTCTGAGCTTTTGAGTCGTCTACAGCCTCAGGTGTTGGACCGAGTGCAGCGAGAAAGGGACCCTCAGCGGCGTGCGTTGATTTATAACTTTCCTAATCAGTTTGAAACAATGAGCTCGCCTATCGAGGACTTTCTAACACAAACCTTCGGTTTGAACCGTTTTCAAACACAACCACTGTTACGTGGGGTTTATTTTTCTAGCGGTACCCAAGAAGGCACTCCGATTGATCGGATGATGTCTTCCGTTGCGTCTAACTTTGGTTTGCCAGCAGAAGCTGTGCGGTTAACACCAGGGAAAGGTAAGGCATTTTTTATTAATCGATTGTTCACTAACGTTATCTTTCCCGAAGCAGAGATGGTGGGTTCTAATCGTCAATATGAACTATTGCTTAAGTGGATGCGAAGAGGGATTTTTGGCGGCCTAGCCTTGTTTTTTGTCGTGAGTATTGTTGTATGGGCAACAGCCTATAGCAGGAATCAAACATACTTAGAGCAAGTTTCTGAACATTTGGATCGTTATAAAGATTTTGAAGTAAACATTAGCGATAACAATCATGACTTACGCTTGATTATTCCAGCGCTACAAGAGTTAAAGCGTGCCAGTGAAATCTATGAGCAAGAAAGTTTGCCTTGGCTGGTTGGGCTCGGGCTACATGACTCTCGCGTTGAAGTTGCTGCAAAAAAAACCTACCTAGAGAAGCTACATACACTGCTATTACCAAGAGTAGATTGGCGCTTCCAGCAGTATTTAATGGCTGCAAAATCAACGGACCCGCGATTGCATGAATCCTTACTCGCTTATTTAATGCTGGGCGATAGTGAACGATTTGATCCAGCTGTGGTGAAGGATTGGCTGCTAAGTGATTGGGAAAATCAATTTCGAGGCCAAGATGAAGTACAGCAAGTGCTGACTACGCATTTGGATGTATTACTCTCAAACCCTCTTGAACCTTTAGCATTAAATAAGCAAGCTTTGGACCGAGGGAGGGCGGAGCTGCGAAAAGTACCTGTTGCTGAGATGATTTATAACAGAATTAAAAGTGATCCTAGTTTTAGTCGGGAAGTGGATTTAAGAGGGCTGCTCGGGGATAGCACGCGCACTGTTTTTGCAAATAAGAAAAACAGTGAATTATTTAGTATGCCTTTTATGTTTACTAAAGAAGGGTATAAGACGGTTGATTTATCGAAAGACTCACCTGTTATTAAAGAAATGTTTTCAGATCGTTGGATATTGGGTGATGAGGCGACAGCTGTTTATAACAACAATGAACTGGGTAAGATTACCGAGCGTATTCGAAGCCATTATATGGCTGAGTATATTGATCGCTGGGGCCGTTTTTTAAACGGAATGTCCGTAAATTCTTTTTCTGATTTACAGCAAAGTCGTCGTATTTTGGCTTTGTTAGCTGATCCAGTATATTCGCCAATTTTGGCCGTTTTAAAAGTCACCTCTGAAAATACAGAGTTATCGCCAAAGATTCCGGCGGTTAAGCTTAAAAACAAAAAGGCGGGTGCAATCGCAAGCTTCTTTAGTGGCGATGAAAGTACGGGTGAAGGAGGTGTTTTCAAGCAAACACCGGTGGATAAGCATTTTAGAGAGTTAAACTTATTATCTGCTGCCTCTTCAGGTGCGCCAACACGGATTAGTGGGACCTTATTATCATTGCGTAATGTGCAGGCGTACCTGGATGGAATAATTCTGGCGCCGGATATTACGGAAGCTGCATACAACGCTGCCAAAGGGCGGATGCTTGCCGGCGGTGGGGATGTGATTAAACAGCTTCGCATCGATGCGTCTAGTTTGCCTTCTTCTGTTCAGCGCTGGTTGTTTACGGTTGCTGATGAAACCTGGCGTTTGGTGCTGCTTAACGCTAAAGCTCATGTGAATAATGAGTGGAAGAGTCAAGTTTACCGTAAATATGTATCGTCTTTATCTAATCGCTATCCATTATATAAAAATGCGGTAGATGAATTGGCAGTATATGATTTTGCAGAATACTTTAAACCAGAAGGCATACATGACCGGTTTGTGCAGAAGTATATAGCTCCCTTTGTGGACGTTGATGATGCATGGGGGGTTAAGCGTTTGGATGGGCGGGGGCTGGCGATAGCACCGGAAAGTATTGACCAAATGCGCCGTGCGGTGCGAATTAAAGATATGTTGTTTGCGACAAACCCTACGTCTCCTAGCTTTAGTTTTAAGATGAAGCCTTATCGTATGGATTCTAGTGTGCGTAAATTTGAACTGTCTTTTGGCGACCAACGCTTACGCTACACTCATGGGCCAAAAATCTCTAAAAATATGAATTGGCCTGGTGACGGTGGTACTAATGTAAGAATGACATTTGAGGACCTAAATGATTCAATTAAGCGAGTCTCTTATGATGGCCCTTGGGCATTACTCCGATTAATGGATGAATCTACTATCAGTCAGACTCGACGTTCAAATGTTTACCATGTGACCTTTTCTACCCTTGGTCGAAAAGCAACGTGGCAGGTAACCGCAAGGAGCGTGAATAATCCGTTTCAATCGCAGTCAATTTCACGCTATCGTAGCCCTGAGGCACTTTAAGTATGGCAGTAAAACCTGGTTTATACGGTAAGTTGCCTGCTCATGGGGACTTTTTAAGTCGTAATTTACCCCCTGAATTTGTACAGGGGTGGGATGATTGGCTGCAGCGGTCGGTAGCAAGTAGTCAGGAACAGTTGGGTGGTAGTTGGCTAGACTTATACTTAACAAGCCCTTTGTGGCGTTTTGTGATTTCCTCTGGTGTTATTGATGACCAGGTGTGGGCCGGTGTTATGATGCCGAGCGTTGATAAGGTAGGGCGATATTTTCCGTTAACATTGGCGATGCCTTACGGTAAAGATGCAACCCCGGTTGAGTTGATGACTCATGGTGAGGCGTGGTTTCATGCTCTGGAGACTGTCGCTCTTTCAGGATTAGATGAGACAGGGTCGGTGGAAACCGTGAACCAAGTACTGGAGACTGTGGCTCCACTTGAGTTGTCGGGCATTATGACAAAAGCAGTGGCTTTGGATTTTTCACGGCCTATTGCACTCAATATGCAAAAGACGGAGCAAAATCCGGACTTAAGCTATCCTTTTTTGTTGGATTGTTTCCTACAACAGCGTTTACCAAGCTATAGTTTATGGTGGAGTACTGGCTCAGAGTGTGTTGCCCCGTCCTTTTTAGTCTCGGGGCACTTACCGCCCGCTCAAATGTTCGTTGCAATGTTGGATGGCCATTGGCAGCACTGGAGTTGGAATACACCTTTTGGGACTATTCCTCAACGAGATGAGTTAATTAAGCCGTTAGTACCTGAGTCGTCGGAGGCAAACGAATAAATGAGTGAGCAGTCTTGGTTAACAAGTGCGACAACCCATTGTGGGGCTGTTCGTAATATGAATGAAGATTCTTTGATGAGCCGTACTGAGGACAGTTTTTGGGCTGTTGCTGATGGTATGGGGGGGCATGATGCGGGTGAAGTTGCTAGTGAGATGATTACCGCAGCCCTAGGGAGAATGGATACTTCTCTAGACTTGCCGGATCTTGTTGATAGTATTGAAGACACCTTGCTCGAAGTGCATCATGAAATAAGAGTATATTCGAGAGCTCATTGTGATGGTCGAACAATGGGTAGTACGGTGGTGGCAATGTTTGCTCGCGGCAATTTGGGGGTGTGCTTATGGGCAGGTGATTCGCGACTTTATCGCTATCGTGGGGGCATGTTAGATATGGTTTCTGAAGATCATAGTCAGGTTAATGAAATGTTGTCACGAGGATTGATTACCGCAGAAGAAGCCGTTAATCACCCGTCGTCAAATGTGATAACACGAGCAGTGGGGGCAACGGATACGCTGTATATCGATGTTACTGTTTTTGAAATGAAACCCAAAGATATTTATGTATTGTGTAGTGATGGCTTGTATGGCGCGTTGTCCCATGATGAAATGCTGTCCCGCTTACGCTTAAGTAGTATAGAGAGTTATGCGGATGATTTTATTAGTGATTCGCTTAAAAATGAAGCAAGAGACAACGTCACGGTGGTAGCTGTTCAGGCTCTGTAATGAATAGAGAACTAGAAGAAAATACAGGAAGAGAGATTCGCGAGTTAGCAAGAAACTATGCGGATGGCCATTTTAATAAAGGTGAGTATCGTCTGCGTCGACGAGAAATGCTTTTGTGTTGTATGCAGCTGGATAATGAAGATACGCAAGATATGCCTGCTTATGATCCGAAGCAAGCGGTGGTAGCGCAGCGCGAAAAAACATTGTTTTGGTGGCGTATGGCAGGTATAGCGTCAATTGCTTTAATCGGTGTAATGGTGTTTTTGTTATATAAGATTTCTTAAAGATTCCTAACATGAAGCACATTCTTAGATGTGATTGCTGTAACTCGTTAAGTTAGGGGGGATTAGACATTAAAAAAGGGGCTATATGCCCCTTTTTTAATGTCATCGCTTGGTGAGCGCTTATGCTTTTTTGGCTTGAGAAATGTCGTAGCCGAATCGACCTTTGCCGCTGCGAGCATTAGTTTCGCCAGCTTCAGTGAATGCCACTTCAAACAAAGAGAAACTTAGAGAGATTGTTTCGCCTGGCTCGCCATCACCAGAAGCGCCAATGGAGTAACTGCTGATCAGCGTATCTTCTAGAGTATACGTTAGGAATTCTTCTAGCTGATCGCCACCAGTTGTAACGAAGTGGACAAGAACCTTTTTACCTTTAGTGCCAATGGTTGACTCTTGAACAAGTAGCGGTGTTGCTTTATCTACTACTTTTGTTAGCGTAATTTCGCTAATGCTAGGACGTGAAGCTTCACGGTTTGCCATGCGACCAGCGTTCTGAGAAATCGCGCGGCCTACACCCCAGTTAAAGCTGCTAACTTCGATCATTTTTTCGTAACCCTTAGCAGTGATGTTACCTTCTATGCCTTCGATTTCTAAGTAAATTGCCATGTTGGTATCCCTATATCCGTTTTATTGGTATGTATGTTACTTCTATGATGATGTTACTTGATTGGGGTGAGCGTTGTTCTTTTCCCCGAATCTGTGAAGAAATTATTGCAGAGGATTGAGGATTGCGAAAGGCTTTTCCTTGTGAATATGTCACATTAATTTGAACGCTATTTCCAGGGGGTAGAGTTGTCTTGTACTTATCGAGGGATTTCATCTTCTGGGAGCTTAAAGTGGCTGGGGGGGGGCTCTAAAGTAAAGTACATTGTTGTGCCTTCCCCTACTTGACTGTCCGCCCAGATTCGCCCCTCGTGGCGCTTTATGATTCGGTGAACAATTGCAAGCCCGACTCCGGTACCCTGGAACTCTTGTGGGCTATGCAGGCGCTGGAAAGGTTCAAAAAGCTTGTCTTTATATTTCATGTTAAAGCCGACGCCGTTATCCCTTACATAAAGAATACGCTCCCCTCCATTCTCTAATATACCTACGTTAATAGCTGCATTACCTCCGTTGATGGAGTACTTCCAGGCATTGCCTAGTAAATTTTCCATTAGAATTGTGATTAACCCTGTGTCCGCGTATACGCCCATATTGGGGTCGCAGTTCCAGTCGACATGAATGTTTAACTTACCATCGCCTACGCTATCAGTATCATCAAGTCTGGAGGGCGAATTGGCGGATACGCTACTGAATACCTCTTCACAGATTTGCGTTAAGTTGACATCCTCGCGTTGCAATTCGTGCCGAAATACACGGGAGAGTTGAAGAAGGTCTTTAATTAATATGTCCATGCGTTTTGCCGCTGTGATTACGCGGTTAAACAGATCTTGTTGTTCATCTGTGACTTTATCGCGGAGCTCTTCTTCGAGGGCGCTGCTAAAACCGTGTATTGACCGTAGAGGTGCGCGCAAATCGTGAGATATCGAATAACAAAAGGCTTCGAGCTCTTCGATGGTTTCTTTTAATTTCTCTGTCCTTTCTTGAATCATTAATTCAAGGTTGTTATTAGCATTCTGGATGAGTTTGTTTTTTTCTTCGATGGTATCGATACGTTGATTAAACGCACTTAATAATGCACCAAGCTCGTCCTCTTTATGTGAGCTTGGGATGGGGATTCGTTGAGTGTCCTCGTTTAATGTGTTGGCATGAGCTTCCAATATGACCCGCGTTAACGTGGTATGAAATACAATGAGTAATATAAGGGATAAGATGATATTACGTATAATGCCGGAAAAAAACACGACAACAGAGCGGTCAAAAAAGGATTCAGACGATAAGTTTGGGTTAACCTCAATACTTAATTTTCCTACGTATTCGCCAAATACAACCTGCTCTTGAAGATCTAATGATATTGTCGAATTTGAACCAAAGACATCGTAGGGCAGGTGAGTACGGTTGCGGTTTACCGCCTTTGTTGAGGCAGCTAGCGTACGGCCAAAGTCATCGGTAATTTGTGCGTTTACAATGGATTTATAGCCCACTAAGCCTTCAGTGACTTGTAGGGCCGCAGGGGCATCAAAATTATAAGCCGCGAAAGAGGCAGCCTGTGTCATCGAGGCTAGAATTTGGTTGAGTATTTCGTGCTGTTCTTTCTTGTGCCTCTGGTAATCCACTAATACTTGGACAAAACTTAGCAATGTGCCCACTATAAGTGCGACAACGATGACACTTCGAGCTTGCCGATAAGACAGTCGATTTCGGAGTGGGATGTTAATTTTGGCCATGTTCTATATGAGTAATGCGTTTTCTTGAGGTGAATTTGCCGAGGTGTTGGTTAAGTGTAGCTGCGCAAATGAAAATATGTAGTTTCTAGCGGCTTTTCATGGGGTTATCGAATGGTAAAGGAGAGGGTGATGAGACCGATGTTGGCGTTAAAAAAAATCATATTACCTGAATGGGTAACAGATGAGGTTCGCATAGGTCAGGAGTTTACAAGCGAGGCGGATCGTATGGGGGTTGCTATCAAGCTTTCTTGTCGGCAAGTGGCAGAAGGAACGGGGGGGCCATTTGGTGCTGTAGTTTGCGACCTGGATACTGGGCGAGTGATAGGGATTGGTGTAAATCAAGTAACAAATAGTTGTTGGAGTGGTGCTCATGCCGAGTTTATTGCCTGGACGATGGCCCAGGAAACGATGAATAGTTATGACTTAGGGTGTGGTAATTCTGTGGGTTTGTATTCTAGTGCTCAGCCTTGCGTGAGTTGTTGGGGGGGCGTGTTTTGGACTGGAATTACTCGTTTGGTATATGCGGCAACCAAACGTGATGTAGAGCAATATGCGGGGTTTGATGAGGGCCCTTTGCCGAACGATTGGAAGGAGTCGTTAGTGAAGAGGGGGGTGAGTGTCCAAGGAGAGCTACTTAGAGAAGACGCGGTGGTAGCATTGAAGGAGTATGGTCGATTGGGTGGGGAGTGTTATAACGCCAATAACCTAGAGGCTGAATAAATCAGCCCATGCAGGGAGTTGACAGAGGGTATGACTCAAGCATAATGAATCTCTATGTGTGCCGTATGGAAATAATAGGGAAGTTTGTTTTGCTAGTTATAAGAGTAATAACGGTTTGTATTTTATTGTTTGGGTTGTCTGCCTGCCTTCAGCATTCTATTTTAAAATATCCATCGAAAGCCACTAGTGCGAAAGAGGGTGCGTTGACGGTGTTAGCGGAAGGCCCCTTTGTTTCGGCGGGAACTGAGTTTCAAAGGGCGATTCAGGTAATTGATAGTTATCGTGTGGTGGATGAAGTCTCATTTCAAGTAACCCCTGAAACGTGGATGAAGACATTTCTCAACTTACTTGATCCATACCGAGACTTTATGTTGCAAAAAGACATCGATGTTATTATGCAAGCAGCGGATAGTTTGTATCAGAAATTATTGGCAGGGGAGCCCGAAGCACTTAAAAGTTTATATGACGTTGTGAATTGGCGGATGGCTATCACCGTTGATCAAGCCTTGTACTGGTTGAAGAATGAGCCGCCTATGCGTCCTAAAGTAAAATATCATAAACCAGAAAGCTGGGCGGATAATGACAAGGCGTTGCGGCAACGCTGGCGAGATAAAGTATTTTATTTTGGGTTGCCTGATATGGTTGCTGGAGAGCGCTGGAGTAGTGTTGCAAAAAGAGCCCTAAATGCGTACCAACAACAGCAAGCGTGTTTGCAAGAGTTTGATAATGGGAAATTGTTGGAATATGCCGTAGCTGCTTATGCTCAACTTGTTGGAGTAGATGCTACTTACTTACCTGCACAAAAGAGTCTCAATCGATCGTCCCCCTCCATACCGACGCCAAATGTACGGTCAGTATCGCAGGGCCCTCATGAATGTGAGCTACCTTTTGTATCTGTTGGTGACAAAAATCGATCCTTTTCCTCGCAGACATTTCCAATACTTGCAGGAGGGGTTGCAACAAGTGTATCGGTGTTAACGTTGCCTAACTTTGATGGCGAGATTACAAGTAATAACGTGCTTCAAGAAAAAATTGAAAACAGAGTGAAGGATTTCCAGAAGAAGGGTGTGGCTGGTTTGGTGGTCGACCTGCGGGGGAACGCAGGGGAGTCAATTGGTGATGCTATTTTTATCTCGAAAATGTTATTTGGATCAGGCTTATTAGTGCAGAAAAAAGAGTTTGATGGTGCAATTTCTGTTGTTGAGTATGTTGGAGACAAGTTGTATAGCGGGGCGATTGTGATGCTTGTTGATCGTTCTACTTCAGGTGCGGCGGAGGTCTTCGCATCTGCAATGCAGGGCAGAAAACAAGGTGTTGTGATTGGTGAGCGAAGCCGTGGTGTAGGTAAGTATAAGGATGCAACGCCGTTAAATAACGGGGTGTTAGAGGTGGTGATTGGAGAGTACATGACACTAGAAGGGCATGCGATCAAGGATATTGGTGTATCGCCTGACGTTGAATATCTCTTCATGAAGTCAAGAGTAAGGCATGATGCGAAATCTTATGTTGTTGCGCTCTCTAAACAAACGTCTTTTGTGCGGCCATCTCGGCAGCGGCAAACGGCTTTGGATGCTCCGCTTCCTTACTTACGCATGAAGCAAAAGTTACGGGTCGACTCGAGTGACTCTGTGCCAAGTTATGTATTGATGAGGCGTCAAGAAGATAATTATGCATCCCTACGAGATATTATGGATATTCATAGTCAAAAACAGGTGTATAGAAAACTATTGTCTGCACAAGCTAAATTAGCAAAAACGGGAGTTCGAGATGTTGAGCTTTTTCAGGGTCTACAGATCACTCAAGATTGGATTGGCGTTAAGAATGCTGGGATGCGAAGTTGGTAGAGTTGGGTTTACGCTCAGAGTTATCTGCATATGTTATTCAAATGCGCGTTTCCAGGAAGCTTGTTGTAAATACCATTCACTATCAATTTTTTCCCAATCTGTAGTGAAACGATAGACTTGACCTTCGCTGGGGATCAGGTTTGCTCCGCCCGCTGAATTGCTGGTAGCAATTACGTTAAATGTGGCGGTTGCTTGGTCGAGGTATATCTCATCAATTGAAACCTTTATGTTTGTGAGCAAAACAGATATACGTTTGTACTTTAAGAAACTGAACATAAGTAGGCGCTGAGTGTCTTTTTTTGTACGTAAATGTTTTGCACTAAAGGTACCGCTAAGACGATCCAAAATATCATTAGCATTCTTATTCTCAACGTCTTCAGCAATGCTGTAAATATGGTCACTTATTTGTTGTGAATCAGGGGGGGGGCTGCAGCCTAGTAAAAGGATCAAGGAAAGTAGGGAAAGTAAAGCTGGCGGACTAAGTTTGCTGCGAGTGGTTGCGAAGGTATGTGAGGTTAGAGTCATGGCTATTCGCTGCTGGTTGGATTTTGGAGTTAGCTAATTTTAGCGTATTATAGGACTCTTTGCGTTAATCTGAATTCTGTTTGAGTAGGTGATTTATGTGGTATTTTGTTATTGCTACGATGTTGTTGGTTGTCCTTGTTTTAATTGTGGTTGCCTGGCGTACGTGGCAAAAAGTGTTTGCTGCACAGAAAGCTGAAAAGATTGCAAAAGAGGAAGAGGATGCAACCCATGCTCTGGCGGCTCAAGAAAAAATAGATTATATCTTTGAAAGTTTGAATGTGATTGCATCCAGTTTGCTTGATGATCAGGTGCGTATTGCAGAGGGTTGTATCCGAATGGCTGTATTGATGGATAGTCTGCCGTTGAGCTGTGAGTCGAAGCATTACTTTTTACCGGTATTTGAGGTTTATAATCAAACCCGTCACATACCGACCCATGAAAAATGGAAAGCACTGGAGCGAAAGCAGCAGAAAGCTTTTGAGCAGGAACTTTTTACCATTGAAAAGAGTATGCTCGGGCCTGTTAAAGAGATTATGGAGGCTGTTAGAGCGAAGCCATTCTCGATGCAAAATTATATTAAACAGCATTAATTGGTTCAACTACGTTGTGGCGCTTAATGTGAGGGGGATTTGTTAATGGAGAGGTTATCTGAAATAAAGGCCTATTTGTTGGCAAAGAAAGCAGCAGAAGAAACGTATCCTTTTGGCCCTGATGCGATGGTGTTTAAAGTAAAAGGAAAGCTGTTTGCAATCGTATCTGAGCATGCTGATGACGCAATACATATTAATCTTAAATGTGAGCCAGATGAGGCGCAGGCATTACGTGATGTTTTTGAATCGATTAAACCTGGCTATCACATGAATAAAAAGCATTGGAATACTGTCTGTTTGCCTGGAGATGTGCCAGCTGGCGAGTTGATGCGGATGATTGATCAATCTTATGGGTTAGTAATTAAAGGGTTAACCAAGACGTTGAGAGCTGAGCTTAACGTATGACGGCTAGACCCAGTCAGGAGACGTCGACATTGTGCGGTCTGTTATTTCTGTACACTTTTTATAGAATTTAATAAATGCCTGGGCCAGCATTATAAACATAGATGGTTGTTGATCTACCTTTATAATGCTCTGTATGGTGCCTATTTTCTTCAGGGTTGAGCCTGCGTTTTCGGGATTGTATTTGCTATTGTTCTTAATGCCATCCAAAAACTTATCATCTTCGTTGATATGCCGGGCTTTCCATTGTTTAGTATACCAACAGAAATATCACGTTCAGGATCTGCATATCCAACAACGTTAATTAACCCTAAGTGACCGAAAGCTTTTGGTGTATCGCCTTGGTACAAACTTAAGCGAGATCTTCCTAGCATGAAGCCAAGGCTATATCGCATAGGCAGTCCTAGCATTCGGTCAAACGTCGCGTGAGTTTGTTCTGCCGTGGCTCTACGAATAGTTTCGGGGTTTAATACTCGAACACCGTTTAACTCACCTCCTCGTAGCAGCATTTCATAAAAACGAGAGGTCTCTTCAGCGGTGCCAATAACATTTGCGGCAGGTAAAATGCCGGTTAGAAAACGAGGGTCATTAGAAATTTCGATAGCCTCTTCGTAGGTTACCCCCAGCACTTTCGTGACAATGTTTTCTCCCCATTGTGGAATCGGGTATCCGGTGTAAACATTTGGAGCAACTTCTGATACTCGGTCTTTGGAGATGCCGAAATTAAAGGTGTTAAAATTAAGTGGCTCTAAAAAGTTTTTATGAAGGTATTCACGAATGCTCATTCCGGTGATCGCTTCCACTAGCTCTCCCATCATAAACCCACCTGTAATCGCGTGATATCCCATTTTTCGTCCGGCGGCCCATTGCATAGGCGCATTTGCCATGATTTTCCGTATCGCACCAGGCGTGTGCAAATTATCGAGGTCGAGGGCGTTGGCAGGGATTTTTGGGATTCCCGCGTGATGTGTCAATACATGGCGAACGGTAATAAATCGTTTCGGCCCTTCTGAGAATTCGGGTAAATAATGACAAATGGGCTCATCAAGGTGTATTAAGCCTTTTTCATCAAGGTGATGAATCATCATCGCCGCTATGGCTTTAGAGGAGGAGTAAAGGTTAAAGAGTGAATCTGGTGTCGCACGTATTTTTTCAGCGTGAGATGAATCGTTTGGTCCGTTGCCGTGAGTGTGACCAATTGCGCGGTTTAGAACGATTTTTCCATGGCGTCGAATACATATGGTTATCGCAGGGTGGAGTCTGCTTTGGTAGCATTTGACGATAGCATTCCAAATGGTTTCCACTTGGGCGGATGTTAAACCCACTTCAGTTGGATCACACTCCGATTGACTATTGATAGTGGTTACGTCATTTGGATGAGATATGTTTACTAGGTTTTGTTTACTGCTCATAGGGAAATACTGCCATTAATTATAGTCTTACTTTGAGTATAGCGTGATAGGTCTACCATGTAGACTGTTTGGTCATTTAGGGGGGGCTGCTGGCGATAAAGCAACGGTTTTGGTTGACGCTGATCGCTAGACATATTGTTATCAGTTGTGCCCCCTGATAATAATATGCCTTTTATTTGTTGTGGATTTTGGTAACGATTATTTATTCCATTCGATAAGTTTTAAGTCAAGGCGACCTATTCTATCGTTGTGTAACGTGCCAAGGTACAGGTGCCCTTTGTGCTCTTGGGCGGACGTGATCTCCTTTAGTGTCTCTCCTAAAGGATCATGTAAGCTGCCTTCTATGTTGCCTTTTTCGTCCAACGCAAGCACTAGCCCATAATCAATAGGTTTGGGTTTTAGTGATGCTGGTAGCTTGGCTGAGATATTTTTAAGCCAAGGTGATGGGTATAATTTATCTATCGTTGGGAGACGTAATGTGGGAAAGGCTACCCAGAATCGGCCATTGCGATTGCTCGAAACACCGTCAGGAAAGCCTGGTAAGTTGTCGATAAATATATCATGAGACCCTGCTTTGTCGCCCTTTAACCAATATCGGATGATTCGATAACGCCAGGTTTCATTTATGAGCACGAAGTCTTCCTGTTGAGATAAGGCGACGCCGTTACTGAAGTACATGTTATCAATAAGGGTTGTTGTTTCTTTGGTTGCTGGGTTGTATACCAAAAAGCGTCCGTAAGGTTTGGTCTCTAGTAAATCGAGCATGAAGTTCGCTTGATTCCATTTACTTGATGCATCGGTAAAGTAGATTTTTCCGTCGCTTGCAATATCAACATCATCAGTGAAAACAAAAGGAATACCATCAGCACCGGTTGTTAGCGTGGTAATTTCTCCTTTAGGGTTAATGGATAGCAATCCCTTGTATGCATCGCACACAATTAGGTTGTTGTTACTATCAAAATGTAAACCTAGGGGGCGACCTTGCGTATTTGCCCAGGTCTCAACGGTGCCATCCGTTAGTATTCGTTTAATAAACCCGTCTTGAGTACCTCCGTATAATCGGCCTTGTTGATCTATTGCAATGTCTTCAGGGCCATAAATATTTCCTTTTGCTAACAGATCCGCTGAGGTAAGCAGGTTGTTTTGTACTGTTACGTCGGTTAGTTTTGGCGCTATGGGAGGGGTCCAGGCCACAGAGTTGATGGGTGATGGGGAGAATAAAAGAGCGAGCCCCAATATTATGATACCAATGGCAGCACTCAGAAGAATCTTTTTCATAATAAACAATACCTTAAGATAGATTGCTAATATTGAATTTGAGGATTTCATTTTAAAAAATAAATCCATGATTTGCGAGTGCTTATATAGGGATTTGGTTAATGAAAGGTTTATTGGCAGCAGCGATAAAAGGAGAAGGGTGTTGGGGGGTATTTGGATGACATATGGCTTGATGTGTCGCAATGTTGTTTATGAGACATTGTGTTTAGTTAGATCATTAAGCACAATCGAGAATACCAACATTGGCGAAAGTTATAAGTGAGTAGGGTGATAACAATGGGTAATGTTCTTGGACAAGCAGTTTCGAATGAATGTTTAGCGGCAACACCATTAACGGATACGTTGCAACCGGTGCAGCAGGCCGGTGAAATGCCTAAATATGACTGGCTGAGAGGCCCTGGTTATCACCACGAAGAGTTGCCAGTGGAAGATAGAATTAAATTGGCTTTTCTTGATGTATTGATTCGTACGCCATTTCACAAAATTAGAATGGCAGAAGTTGCAAAAATGTCAGGTACATCAAGACAAAATATTTATCGTTATTTTTCATCAAAAGAAGAAATATTTCGTGCTGCGGCTGACGATTTGTTTGATGAGTTTTACGAAAAAGCAACCCCGTTTTTACAAGATGCAGAAACAGATGTTTCATATTTCTTTATTTTTCTTGTTTATAGTGAAATACAAAAACATCATGAAGTTTTTACGTCAATGATGAAGTCGGAGGCAGACGATGTGCTTCGACAGCAAATGCGTCGCTATTATCGGCGTTTTGTTGGAAAGATAGTACGAGAATCCAAAATAGAAGTGAAGAGTGTCGGTATGTTGGATTATATAGGGGACATTGCAGTAGGTTCTACGTTTGAATTGTTAAAGCGCTGGGTAGGTAATGGGATGGAAGAAACACCTCAGCAAATGGCAAGAATGCACTCACATTTTTTCAAGGGTAAGCTAGCAGATTTGTTGAATATTAATGAAGCGCTTGATGTGAAATGTTAAACCTCTTAATTGTGGTTTTTTTTCGTTAGCCAGTAATTTAATTTTAATGTGAGTTCATCAAAATCAATGGGTTTTGGTGTGTAATCATTCATGCCCGCCTCTTCGCACAAGGTTCTATCTAGCGTCGTTGAGTTGGCAGTTACTGCAATGATGGGCACTTTTCTGATTTCCTCTCGAGATTGTCGAATGATTTTGGTGGCTTCAAATCCATCCATGATTGGCATTTGGCAATCCATTAATATAATGTCTATTCGATTGTTTTCTAAAGCAACAATAGCCTCTTCCCCGTTTGCAGCAGTGATAACGCTGAGGCCATATCGTTCGCAAAATTTTCGTTCTACCAGTTGATTTACTGGGTTATCTTCAACGATAAGAATGGCTTTGTTTGAGGTGTCTGATTTGTCTTGAGGTTGTGAAACATTGGTGTTGTTTTCCTCACACTTTCGTAGTGGTACATCTATAGATACCGTTGTTCCATGATCTTCTTCAGAGCTGACGTTGATCTCCCCATTCATCAGAAATAACAGCGCGCGACAAAACGGAAGTCCTACGCCAAGTCCACCGAATCGTCGAGTCGAATTGGATTCTAACTGTTGGAATAATTTGAAAATTATTTGTAATTTTTCAGCGTTAATACCAATGCCCTCGTCTGTAACTGTAAATGAGAGGTTTAACAATTCGTCGTGATGAGGGTGCTCTGAAAGGTTAGCTTTAATGGTTATATTGCCGTGGTGACTGAATTTGATAGCGTTATCGACAAGGTGCCAAAGTATTCTAGAAAGTTGTGCTGAATCAGCGAGGAAGCAATCGTTCTCAGCTATATCAAAGTCAGTGCTGAATGTCAGGGATTTGTTTTGGGCGCATTTTTCTCCTTCCTCTTGTATGTTGGATAATAGTTTGGATAATGAAAAGGTGTGACTCTCAAGTTTAAGTGTCCCTGCAAATGCCTCGGTTAGAATGAGAATGTTTTCAACGAGATTGCATAAATCGGATAGCGACCGGTCTGCTGTAGCGAGTAGTTCCTTTTCTTCACTAGGGATTTTGTCGCTGTGTTGTAGCAGGTAAAGCGCGCCTTGGGCACCGTTAAGGGGGGTTCGTAATTCATGATTAATAATGGTGAGGAAGTCGTCTTTGATTTGATTGCTGTTGGATAATTTCTCTAGTGATTGACGCAGTGCTTTTGTTCGTTGTTTTACGACAGCTTCTAAGGAATCCTGATACATTTTTAGTTGCATATGTATCTTGATGCGAGCGACTAACAAAGGCACATTGATGGGTTTGGTGATGTAATCTACACCACCAGCACTAAAACCCTCTTCTTCTGCACTGCTAATATCCTCTGATGTGACAAACACGACAGGGATTGCCTCTGTTCTTGGGTTGCTCTTTAGGCGACGGCAGGTATCAAAACCATTGAGCCCAGGCATTAGTACATCCATCAAAATTAGCTGGGGTTGTAAATCTTGTGCAAGTGCTATTGCTTGGTTTCCAGATGATGCACTTTTAACTTTGTACCCTGCATCGGTTAGTGTTCGCTCCAGTAGCATGACCATTTCTGCAGCGTCATCAACGATTAATATATCGGGGTGTCGCTCTTTGGCTAGTTCTTTCGAGTGTATTAATTCTAGTTCTAGTCGCCGGGCATGGATTGCGGCGTCAACTTTTATGGATAGTAAAGCATCATCAATAGGGTTAGCCAAGCAATCAAAGGCTCCTAACTTGAGGCCTTTGACCGTGTTGGCAATAACGGCACACTCATCACTGAGTAGGATGATAGGAATGCTTTTTGTGTCTTGACGCTGTTTGATTGATTGCAGAATGGAGAAACCGTCAAATTCATCGCTGTGGATATCGATAACAATGGTTTCAGGGATAAGCTGATGCGCCAGCTCTATGCCGCTAATTGCTGATTTTGCGCTATAAACTGGATAGTTAACCGATAGGATCGCACTTATTAAGTCCCGATCGCTCTTCGAATCGCTGATAATCAAAATCGACATGCAGTGTTTCCTTACCTAGGCCAGATCTCAGTAGAATGCTGATGTTCTGCTAGTTGATGGTCTAGTAAGTGTAGCTGGCTCTGAGAAAGTCTCTAGATCATTGCATTCTATAAGTGATGAACATGATAGCCCCAACAATCATACTCATGCTGACATATTACCTCTCCCTAACCAGGGTGCTTGCCCCAAACTCACCAATTCATGCAGCTATACCGCCAAGAATGCTAAGCAGTAACCCTATAATGGTGGGGCGTATTGATGTTAGTGCGCGGAGAGGGTTAATGCGTTGATGCCAATCAAGAAGGCGGGTAATTAATTAGCAAGATATTTTGAACGTGATTGATGAAGGGTTAAGTCGCTGTGTCGATAATGCGGATAGTTCGAATTAATGGTTGTAATCTTTGTAACCAGGAACTTCAGATAAAGGGTTTTTTGATCTTACAAAAATACCATTTCCGCGACCAATTTCTCGATCTTCTGAATCATAAACAATAGATTCAACAATCCATTGGCTACGATTTTTGTTTACTACGTTGCCTCTGGCAATCATTTTTCCACTGTTTATTGGGCGTGTGATATACGTTGTAAAGGACGTGGTTAGCACGAAGAACTCTGGCTCTAAAGAGTTGGCTGCAAAAAAAGCAGCGTCATCTAACATTTTAAAATACACGGATCCATGAGTAGCTCCAGCGGCGTGAAATAGCTTTGGCTCAATGTCGATGATGATTTCTGCTTTGCCTTCAGTTACTTCCATCACAGGGTGATAGAATTCATTGATGGGCGCGGCTTGATACATTGCCTCTAAGGCGCGGAGATGATCGTTAGTGTTCATCGGTAAGGGGGCTCGCTTTTTCTAAGGGGAATGAGTTGCGCTGATGGTTTTAATCATCACCGCAACTTGTGCCTTATAAGTCGTGGCTTATAAGAAATTACTTAGACGTTCTTTAATTAATGCGTCGGCATCACTCATGATAGAGCTGATCAATTCGTCACAGGTTGGGATGTCGTTAATTAACCCTGCAACCATGCCACATGACCAAGCACCCGCATCCATTGTGCCTTCTTTCATTATTTTCGGGTAAACACCGGCAACTTCTTCGATGATATCTTCGAATTTAAGGTCTTTTCCAAGCTCTTGTTCTTTCGCTAATAGGCGCTCTACAGCTGGGTTAACGAGTACGCGTTCGGTGTTTCTAAGGGAGCGCATAACTAAGCGTGTATCCAATTCTGAGGCGGCAACAATGGAATCTTTAACATTCTGATGTACAGGGGCTTCTTGGGTAGCAATAAAACGTGTTCCCATGTTCATTCCTTCTGCACCCATTGCAAGGGATGCAACAAGTGAGCGGGCATCTGCCATACCACCAGAGGCAACAAAAGGAATCTTAAGCTCATCGGCTGCACGAGGAAGCAGAATCATGTTGGGGATATCATCTTCACCTGGGTGGCCACCGCATTCAAAACCATCGACAGATACGGCATCACAGCCAATTGCTTGTGCTTTTAATGCATGGCGTACAGAGGTACATTTATGAATAACTTTAATGCCAGCCTCTTTCATTGCAGGCATGTATTTTTCAGGGCTACGACCTGCTGTTTCTACGATCCTAACACCACCTTCAATAATCGCCTTTATGTAGCCAGGATAATCTGGTGAGCTTACAGTCGGTAAAAAAGTAAGATTCACGCCAAACGGCTTGTCTGTCATTTCATTACATTTTGCAATTTCTTTGGCTAAATCTTCAGGGGAACGCTGGGTTAGACCCGTGATCATACCAAGTCCGCCAGCGTTTGATACAGCTGCTGCAAGCTCTGCAAAGCCAACAAAATGCATGCCGCCTTGAATAATTGGGTGTTCGATGCCAAATAGTTCGGTGATACGTGTTTTCATTGTCTGACCTTGTTCATTGGGTTGTTATAGCGATGCGTTAATAGTGTTGTATGAAGTTTTTATAATAGAGTTATGCAAAATATCATGAATAGGATGTTCAACATAGTAGGCATTTGAGCATATGCACACGGCGGATGGTAGTGTCAATTTCAATGCTTGTCGCTATGTTTATAGAGGGTAATAAACTGTTATGCACAGTATGAGAGAAGGGGTTATGAAAGGTTGCGATTGTATTGTTACGTTACGGTTGTTGTACCTCTTTGGTTGGATCCAAAGTAGATTGAACGTATAAAAAAGCCTCAAAAAGAATACTCTCTTTGAGGCTTTTAGTTTACCTGCTGCTATTGCCACGTAATGATGGCGTTAGGATACAGCGCATTAGGTGATAGTGTAAGAGAATGTACCTTCTTCATTTACGTTGATATGTACATGTTTGATTTCTACACCTTCTGCCATTTTTGACAAAAACTCACTAGCAAGCTCAGGCAAAATGGTGCGTGAAATAATATGTTCAATATTTCGAGCGCCGGTATCTACTTCTTGGCTACGTGCAACGATGTGAAGCGGTACATCTTCGTCATAGCTGAATGTTGCCCCGTAATGTTCATCAACACGTTTCTCGATGCGTTTCATATTCAAACCGCAAATCTTGATGAGGTTTTCGTCATCCAAAGGATAATATGGAATAATATCAGCGCGGCCTAGGAATGCAGGTTTGAACCATTTAAGAAGTTCTGGGCGGAAGTTATCCAGTAGTACCTCTGGATCAGGCTTCTCTTCCGACGCTTCACAAATCGCTCGAATAGCTTCTTCACCAGCATTGGACGTCATAATGATAATGGTGTTTTTAAAGTCAATGTCGCGACCTTCACCATCTTTAATCGTGCCCTTGTCAAATACGTTGTAGAAAATATCTTGAACGCCTCGATGCGCTTTTTCCATCTCATCTAATAAGATAATGCTGTAGGGTTTGCGACGAACGGCTTCGGTTAATACGCCACCTTCACCGTAACCCACATAACCTGGAGGAGAACCCAATAGCATGGAGGTTTTGTGCTCTTCCTTAAATTCAGACATATTGATGGTGGTAACATTTTGCTCTCCACCATAAATCATATCTGCAAGGGCCAAGGCCGTTTCTGTTTTACCGACCCCTGATGGCCCAACCATAAAGAATACACCCACTGGCTTGCGAGGATCCTTTAATCCAGCTCTGGAAGTACGAATGGCTTCTGCAATGGCTTCTAATGCATGGGATTGGCCAATGACTCTGGCTTCCATGTGCTCACTGAGTTTGACAATGTTTTCAATTTCATCGCCACCCATTCGACCAACGGGAACGCCGGTCCATTGAGCAACAACCTCAGCAACGGCTTGGGCGTCTACAACAGGGTTCATTAATGGCTCTTCACCCTGTAGCTCTTGAAGGTCTAATGTGAGTTGTTTAAGTTCTGCTTTAAGCTCTTTACGCTCGTCATCGGTAAGGACAACTATGTCATCACCTTCGCCTTGCTGATCTTTGTGATTTTTACCCAAGAAATCTTTTTCAATCTTTTCGCGAATTTCACGGATTTGAATAACAAACTCTTTTTCTGATGCCCACTGCGCTTCTAGCGATTGTAAGCGCTCCTTTTCATTTTCCATGTTAAGCGTTAATTCAGCGATACGTTCCTCGCATCCGCCACTCGTGGCATCTTCTCGCTCTAACATCTCGATGTTACGTTCGCATTGCTCAACGTATCGTCGAGAATCTTCAATAGTGGCCGGGGTTGTGCCTAAGCTTAATGACACTTTTGCACAGGCAGTATCCAGCAAACTAACGGATTTGTCTGGGAGTTGGCGGCCAACAATGTAGCGACTTGATAATTTAACTGCCTGCTCGATAGCCTCACCTAGAATGCGTGTTTTATGATGTGTCTCGAGCATTTTTGCAATACCACGCATCATATCGATGGCGGTTTTTTCATCAGGCTCTTCAACTTTGACAACTTGGAAGCGGCGCGTTAGTGCAGGGTCACGTTCAAAGTATTTTTTGTATTCTGCCCACGTGGTTGCAGCGATGGTACGAAGCTCTCCCCGTGCTAGTGCAGGCTTTAATAAGTTCGCAGCGTCGCCTTGACCTTCTTTGCCTCCGGCACCAATCAGGGTGTGAGCTTCATCAATAAAGAGAATGATGGGTTGAGGAGAGGCTTTTACTTCATCAATAACAGCGCGTAGGCGGTTTTCGAATTCACCTTTTACACTGGCTCCGGCCTGCAGCAATCCTAAGTCGAGTGTGCGTAAACATACGCCTTTGATGGTTTCTGGTACATCATCTTGAGCGATACGTAACGCAAAACCTTCAACAACGGCGGTTTTACCAACGCCTGCTTCACCCGTAAGGATGGGGTTGTTTTGACGACGACGGCTTAATATATCAATAAGTTGTCTAACTTCTGGGTCGCGACCAAGAACGGGGTCGATTTTACCTTCTGCCGCGCGCTGCGTCAGGTTAATGGTGTACTTGTCTAGCGCAGGGGTACGAGATGGTGCCGTGGCGACTTCTCCACCTCCATCGTTAGCAAGTGTAGAGCCATCACCTAATACCGTTGTGGACTCAGATGTTGTACCTACCGTTGCACGAACCATTTCTTTAACCGACTCACCCGGCATATTTTCAAACTCTTTTGAGCTATCAATAACTTGGCGGCGCGTTCGATCATCAAGCAATAATGACGCTAAAATATGACCAGAAGTAACCTGTCCATGACCGTATTCAACGGATGCTAATAGCCATGCCTCTTTAGCAAGGTCTACAACATTCGGTGACAGTGATGGTGGACGGCTATTGCCATTCTTGATCTTATCAAGAGAATTAGTAAGGTCCCGCGCTAAATTGGATAAATTGACTTCGTAGCGTTCTAATATGGCAATCATGTCGGTATCGGATTCTTCGAGTAACTTTAGCAACCAATGCTCTAGTTCTACGTCATAATGTGCACGGGATAGGGCTAATCCGGCTCCGGCTTCTAGGGCGTTACGCACTGTCGGGTTTAAACGACCTATCAGTGATTTTAAATTTATATTGATCATGCAGTTGTATCCTTCGCCTTGTGGTTGCTTCCGATGTATGTTGCTGTGTTTGTCGCAATTGTTTAATAGCTGATGTTATAGAATAGGTGTTGGCAAAAAAAAAGGTAAAAATCACATTTTGTTAAGCGATACGTATATCTACCATTTTGTTTTTGCAGTTTTTTTCTGACATATAGCCATTCCAACCTAACTTAATGCCTGTTTTGGATGAGCGTGTTAATTTTGCCGGTGGTAACTCGTTAGCCGGAATCTGTAATTGAATATCGTAGTCCAGTTCTACGCCAACATAAAGCCTCACCATTTCCTTCAGTGCATTTAATTTATCTGA